>DISP01000203.1:0-10503 GCA_002421995.1 Bacteroidales bacterium UBA6207
GGAGGCGAAGAAGGCATCCGAAACTCTATTTTACTGGCCGTCACCAATATGATCGGACCTTTTGCACGACCTGATAAAATCCAGATCGTGAGCGGTTTGCCAAAGACCCGCTCCGGAAAAATCATGCGTCGTATCCTAATGAAGATTGCCGAAGGCAAAACCAGCGATTTTGGCGATACCAGCACACTTCTTGACCCCGAAGTTGTGAATGAAATTGTGAAAGGAGCAAAGGTGTAAAAACTCCAAACTATTGACAACCAGCAATACAAATTAAGCTGTCTGCTTGTCTTTCTTGCTCATTTACTGTTTTTATAAATGATTAGATGTCGGCCAAATGCCAGGCTCCTGAAGGCTACCTGAACATGTAGGACACCCTGAGACTGATTCGGTTGAAATTGGTGTAAATTCTTTTTTTCGTAATATCCTGGTACCAAAACGGATAACTATCATACGACAATTGCTGATGATGATATCCGACACTCAGTAAAAAAGCATCGTTTTTACCGGTTGGGAAAAGCATTCCCAATTCAGGCGAAATCATTGCGCCATTATAGGTTTTCGAATCAGTGTCATAGTAATAATCCTCGGCATTTCTGTTCTTCTCCATGGAGATGCCCATCCCGATTTTCAGCGAGGCAAAAGGGATAAATTTGCGCTGGTTTAGCAGGTATTTTACCTCCAAAAAAACAGGCATCACGCTCCAGTCATAGTATTCATAGCCGATGCCAACACCTGTAAACAGATGGGGGGTAAAATAATGGCCATTAACAATTGTTAGTGATGGCACCGGAACCATATCATTCTTGCCTTCTCCAAACAGTAAAGCCAACGAACTTATATTGTAATAACCTCTTTTCTTATACTCCAAAAAGCCTGCTTTGCGGTGTTCCGAAACATTTTCAATTTCATCAGCTTTCAACATTCTGATACCGCAACTGTTTTCGACAAAGACATAGCCAAGACTATCAGACTGAACCAAAGCTCCATACACAACTTCTCCGCTTTTCAGCCAAAAAGCCTTTTCTGTTTCTTTTTGGGCAAATATATTATGCATGCTCATCATTACAAAGAGCACTGTCATTCCCCATCTCGTTATTGATGACGGAACTGTTTTCACTTTATTGTTCAACATTGCATCACCAAAGCGAAACCTGATTCAGTTTCCACAACTTGCTGAGGTGTTTTCGCAGATTGTGTTGTTTTCCGAGCCTGTTGTTCCAGGCCAGGGGCTGACTACCCGTAAGCCTGCGCAAAGGCGAAAGCTGCCACAATACTCCGTCGGACATCCCTGTCTTTTTGGAGTTCTTTTTCCAAAACAATAGTTTCATCGTAGTAAAGTATTAAACTGTTGCCCCCGGAAGAAACCGGAGGCAACAGCCGGACTTTCGTCCGTTGATATGTAAAAAATGGTTAGTGAGTGACTCATTATAATCAAGGTTGTGTTGTTACATCTATCTTACTCAGCAATCTGAGATTTGTCAGATCAGTATAATCATATTGATAAAGACCATCCGCGCCAATCATCATCAGAACGCCATTCCAGGGAATCACATCAAAAGCATGTATTCCTTCAAAGTGGGCAAGCTGGTGCTGAAGAATTTCCATGGGATCGCTCTTGTCATAGATTTTTAAGCCGGCATCACCATCGCAAATAAAGAGTGTGGTACCATCAACTCCCAATCCATGAGGGTTATAGAACGGATAAGATTTTACAAGAAAAGGATTCTCAATGGATGAAATGTCAACCACATCCAGCTGATTGGTCATATTGTTGCAGTTATTGCCCGAACGCAGTGTAACGTAGGCATACTGTCCTGAAACAACAACCGGATCGCAAGCGGTGATATGCTCAAACACAGAGATAAATGCCGGTACAGCAGGGTTATCGAGGTTATAAACCTCCATCCCCGTTGTAGTTCCCAAAAACAATCTCCCTTCAAAGGGATAAATTGTTTCGACATTTCTGGTGAGTTGAATATTAGATCCAACTGCAATTCCGGGTACCTGATTAATGTTAAACACTTTAAGTGTATTGCTGTGGACAGCATACAGGTATTGACCGATGATTGTAAACCTGGCCATCGAACCTCCAACCCCGCTGTTTTGTGATCCGCCGATCAGGCTCACATCAGCCGAGCCAAGTTGCGGGCGGCCACCCGAATCAAGGAAAAGCATCTCTCCTTTCGAGCTGTTGCCTCTTTCAATAACCTCTGTTACATCTTTTTGCTCCCAACCCACGACAACACCCTTTTTAGTGTCCAAACCGTAAACAGGATAACTTATATCCATCATCGGCAATACGTTGGGAAAGATTCCTTCAATTCTTTCAATTTCAACAGGTTGCGATGGGTTTGTAATGTCAATCGCCACCAGATCAATATAGCTGTCAGCAAACAGGATGTTTCCTTTGACGGCAATATCTATATTTCCGGGTATTTCGACAAATGCAATGCTCTGGGGTGAGGCCGGATTGCTGTTGTCATAAACATGCACACCTTGCTGATTCTCATTGATAAACAGGTAATTATTGTAGAAATAAATTTTACCGGGATGAACAAGAGCCTTAGGTTCGGTTGTCTTCACTGCTTTTCTGAAGTCAGTGAATGTCATATAAACCGGAACATTGGCTTTGTAGGTAACTTCTTCAAAAACACGATCCTGACAACTACTGATCCACAGCCCTGCAAGGAGCATAAATGGCAGTATAAACAAAACTTGAAACTTGCGTATCATAAGGCTTCCGATCTTTTTCTTAAAGATGGAAGAAGAGCGCAAACCGTTGCACCAGCATTAAAAATTCATTCGAATTCCGGTCTGAAACACCGGCCAGGCCATTTTTGCGGAGCGCATACTAAACGGCTGTGTGGAATTGAGGAAAAAAACCTGCAAACCTGCCTCACCAAACATGCTGAAGTTATTGTAGAGGCTAAGGTCGGCACCTGCAGTTGTGAGTGAGGACAGTTGAAAACCGGGAATATTCATGCCAAAATGACTCGACTCAAATAACTTATTATTTTCATAATGCAGGTTTCTGTTGATTGCCTTTAATCCTTTCTCAATCATCACCGATTGGGCCAGATAGAGTCTGAATTGTTTCGCGCTGACAGCGTCCCACCTTAAACCTACGGGAAGTCCGAGATAATACAAACTGCGTTCATACTCATTGTAGGCATTTTCCATTTCAACCGACTTGCTAATTACACTTAAAGAGGTGTATGAAATGCCGGTTTCGAGATGAATGCGCTTGCCAACCTGATAGCTTAATTTGAGCCCCAGTGTGAGCGGAGGATTGACGTCAGTACTTTCAATTTCTTCGTAAAAAGAGGTTTGGTAGGCCATCTCCGACTGAAAAGCATCATTTCGGTATCTCACATTCGTGTTTTCGTACAGAAGCTCTGTTGCCGAAACCGATCCGCCGGGCACACTCCCATAGGCTAACGAAACATTGTAGCGCTCTCTTGCTGTCTTTTCCTTTCTTCGTTGGTCGTCGAGTTCAAAATCTGCTTTTTGATTCAAAATTCTGGCGGCGAGCAGCGCCCTCGACATTCTATCCTCTGAAGGCGTGGGTTTTTCTTCAGGTAAAAATTTCGTTTCGGCAGATACAATTGCTTCATTTACTTTCTCTTCAAAAACAGCATTGTATTCGACTTCCTGCTTGTTCACTTCGGGGCTTAATGGCTGGTTTCCGGCATGGCTTTCAGAACCCGGCGCAAATGATGACATAGCAAGGGTTTTTGATGTTCTTTGCTGGCTGGTTTCAGTTTGCGCTTTTGCTTCCCGGGCATTTGAAACAACTTGCTCGAGAGGAGTTGATAATTGTGAAGTTTTGCTCAGCCCTGAAGGGATCTCCGTGACAGGATTAAAAATCATCATGCGCAGCGGCAATAGAGCCAGCAACAACATGGCTGCAGCGGCAGTGGCAAAAATCAACAGGCGGCGGTTTTGGCGGATGCTGTGCTGTTCAATTTTGTTCCAGACTGTTTCTGGCGGATTTTTACGGAAATCTGCAAATTTCTGTCTGAACAGGATTAACACTTTGTCGCTTTCACCTTTATTTCCTACTGCCAGTTCTGCATCAAGTTTCTGACTTAATGAATCCCAAAGACCTTGAGGCGGCTTCATTTCGAAGTCGTGCAAGTTTTCAAAAAACAAATCTTTCAATTCATCACCTGGCTTTTCCATCTGATTTTTCTTTTTGAATGATTCGTTGTTGCAGCCATTGCCTGGCTCTGGAATATTGCGATTTTGATGTTCCTTCACTGATTCTCAGCAGGTCGCCAATTTCCTGGTGAGTATATCCTTCGATGGCGTAAAGATTGAAAACTGTGCGAAAACCTGAAGGCAATGATTGGATCAACTGCAATAAATCAGCAGTATTGATCTGATCAATGACCTGAGCGCCATCGCTGGCTTTGTTAAGTGCAGTTTCCACCTCGAGGCTATTTTTGAAAATATCGGTTTTTCTAAGTTTCTCCAATGCAGTATTGACAATAATTCTCCTAACCCAACCTTCGAGCGAGCCTTCATGTCTGAAGTTTCCAAGATGCGAAAACACCCTTATGAAACCTTCCTGAAGATAGTCCTGTGCTGTGTCTTCGTCTTTTGCGTATCGAAGACAAACACCATACATCTTAGGCGCAAACATTTCGAAAAGCATTTTTTGGGCTTTTCTGTCACCATTCCGGCACGCTGTCAACAGTTGTTTTTCATCCATTCGTTAAAGATTCGAAAAAAACAACTTTCCAACTCCACCATGGCAGACGTTATAAGCGCGAAAAACGTTGCATGAAAATTTGAGCATGTTTGCGAAATTATTCTCAATTTATTAACACTTAGTCAAAATTGACCAAAGCCTGAATGGCAGTTCACAAAAGTAGTAATTAAACGGGCTTTGAAAAAAACGAAAGCTTCCGTAAAGGGCAAAAAAAAGAAAGGAAAGAACAAATTCCTTCCTTTCCATTGATTTTAAGTGAGTTATGATGCCTACAAAATCGGACCGGCGTTAACTAGACGCTTTCCTTCTTCGGTATCGGTATATTTCTCAAAGTTTTCGATAAACATTTTAGCCAGTTCGTTCGCTTTGCGGTCAAACTCAGCAGGGTCGGCATAGGTGTTTTTTGTAAACAAAATGTTTGTGTCAACACCAGCCAGTTCGGTTGGCACTTCAAGTTTGAACCGCGGCGTGATGCGTGTTGGAGCATTTTCGATGCTGCCATCGAGGATGGCATCAATGATTGCCCTTGTAGCCTTGATGGAAATACGTTTTCCTGTGCCATTCCATCCGGTATTTACAAGGTAAGCCTTTGCACCAACGGCTTCCATGCGTTTCACGAGCTCAACAGCATATTTTGTTGGGTGAAGCGCAAGGAAAGCATTGCCAAAACAAGCTGAGAAGGTAGGTTGCGGCGAGGTAACACCCCTTTCGGTGCCGGCAAGTTTGGCCGTAAAACCTGAAAGGAAGTGATATTTTGTTTGATCGCTCGAAAGTTTTGCAACCGGAGGCAAAACTCCGAAGGCGTCAGCAGTAAGGAAAATCACCTTGGTGGCGTGACCGCCTTTGGAAACGGGTTTCACGATGTTTTCAATGTGATAGATGGGGTAAGAAACACGTGTGTTCTCGGTTTTGGCTTTGCTGTCGAAGTCAATTGAGTTATCGTCGCGGATGACAAGGTTTTCGAGCAGGGCATCGCGTTTGATGGCATGGAAGATATCCGGCTCATTTTCTTCGCTCAGGTTGATACACTTGGCATAACACCCGCCTTCGAAGTTGAAAACGCCATCGTCGTCCCAGCCATGTTCGTCATCGCCGATGAGCATACGTTTTGGATCGGCCGAAAGGGTGGTTTTACCTGTTCCGGAAAGTCCGAAAAAGATGGCTACGTCCCCGGCTTTGCCCATATTGGCAGAGCAATGCATCGAAGCAATGCCTTTGAGAGGCAGGTAATAGTTCATCATTGTGAAAATGCCTTTTTTCATTTCACCGCCATACCACGAGCCCCCAATGAGCGACATACGCTCGGTGAGGTTGAAAACGACAAAGTTTTCGGAGTTCATTCCCATTTCCTTCCAGTCGGGATTGACAGTTTTGGATGCATTCAACACAACGAAATCAGGCACAAAACCGGCCAATTCTTCTTCTGACGGACGAATGAACATGTTTTTGACAAAATGGGCCTGCCAAGCTACCTCAACAACAAATCGGACTTTAAGGCGGGTATCAGGATTTGCACCGGCATAAGCATCCATCACATACAATTTCTTACTGCTTAGCTGTTTAGCTGCAAGTGCTTTCAGCTTATCCCACTTTGCCGGCTCAAGCGGACGATTGTCATTTTTTCCTTGTGTTGACCACCAAACAGTATCTTTCGAAACATCGTCCATCACGATGTACTTATCCTTGGGTGAGCGACCTGTGAAAACGCCTGTGTCAACAGAAACAGCGCCGGTATTTGTGACGATACCTTTCTCAAAGCCCTCGAGACCCGGAGCGGTTTCGTGCGCATACAGCTCTTCATAGCCGATGTTATGGAATATTTCACTGACATCATTGATGCCATATTGTGCCAGTTCAGCCCTTAGCACTTTCTCTTCTTTGAACATAACTAAGTAATTAAGTTTAATTTCCGTGGTTTGTAAAAACGGCAAAGTTAAGAATTCAAACGAATGCACAAACGATTGCAATTATAAATTCACATACTTTGATATGTTGCAGAAGTCGTCTGTCATTTGTATTCCGTCGGGTAGATAAAAAAAAAGCCGCAATTGATGATGCGGCTTCTTTTCGTACATCCTAAAACAGAATCAGTTCACTTTTGTAAACTTTTCAACATAGGTTGCTGCTCCGGTTTTCACTACAATGAAATAAATCCCTTCTTTGATGCTGTTTATTTCGAGGTCGAAAGCCGATTCGTGGTCAATTGATTTCTGAAGCAGCATCCTGCCCTGTTGATCAACAAGTTTAACAGCGACAGCTTTCTCAGGCACAAGAATTCTTATTGCGCCTGTGGTTGCCGGATTAGGGAATAGTTGCAGTTTAGCTGCTTGTTTTTCGTCGCTTCCAACAGTTGAGAAACAGCTGATGGTTGCAGCCCAGCCAGGATTTGTGACCGATCCATCAGAGTAGAACTGAAACGTCAAGCCTTTGCCACCATTGTTGGCAATAATAGTACCCGGAGAGTTTGTGCCACACCAGGTTCCAAGGAGTGGCGCACTGGTATTCAATCCGTTGTAAATTTTCAAACCATCATAATTGCAACTCGACTGTGCTTCCACATCAAACATGGTAAACACCACTTTGGTGAGTGCTTCTTCGGTATCGGGGACAATGGTCATGGTCATTGTTTGGTTGTTACCATAGCTAGCATCAGGTCCGCCCGGATCAAAGAACGTTCCTTCACAGGTAGCAAAAGTCCCGTTTGTCATAACATACATCGAGCTCACCTTGATCAGGTCAGTCTTGGTGATGGTGCTGCTTTGACCGGCCGCGTTGGTAACGGTGAGCTGCACATCAAATTCGCCTGAGTTGGGATAAGTGATGTTGACAGGGTTTTGCAAGGTTGAAGTTGAAGGTGTCCCTCCTTCGAATACCCAATTCCAGGAGACGATGTTTTGACCCCAGGTGTTGTCGAAAAAGTTTACGTGGCTTCCTTTTGGGATGTTATAAGCGCTGGCAGTAAAGTCGGCAATAATGGTTCCGGGACGCAGTTCCACATCCAGTTGTACCTTTTGCTTGTCGCTGATCGTCAGGTTTTGAATTGTTTTGGTATAATAGCCTTCTGCAGAAAAAGTGAGGCTATAGGTGCCGGCTTTGATGGGTCTTGAATAAAAACCTGAGGGGAGGCTGGTTTTCACATAGGAATTATCGAGATCATGTCCGATGATTTCGATTTTGGCAAGTATTGGATCACCTGTTATTGAGTCTGTTACGATCCCCTGAAATCCATAGGTAGCCTGTTTCAGGTAATTGAGGAACGAACGCTTGTTATAGTTCCAGAAAGATGGCAGCTGCGAAGCCGGCGGCAGTTTGGTCTCGGAAATCTCGAGTGTGAGTTCGCGGCATTGCTCAAAGTAATTCATATAATCTTGTCTTCCACCGTCAATGGTGTACCAGTCATAACCATTGCTAATTCCGTTGTTAAGGTCGGTTAGGTATCCTGACGGAGCATGAAGATGAACAGTATCAGCATATTCACGGCAAATGTAAATCCACCAGTTGTCGTCGGCATGTCGTCGCACCCAGGTGTCCCAGGGATAATTAAGCACCTCGGCACCACCGTGAAAATTCACAGCCATCGAAAAATTCCGCTCTTCGCCAAATGCCATGAAGTGAACGGTTTCAGGTTGCCAGGCATTGCCATCAGGGTGTGGGCCATCTTCCGGATCGGCGTAGTTACGATTGAGGTCAATATTGTTCATATTTCCTCTTCTTGCTCCATTCACGGTACTGTTGCCACCATAATAGGTGCCATCAGGATTGGCATCAGGATTGATCCAAATGTCGAGATTATCCACTATATAATTCACTTCGGCGTCAGTACCATAGTTTTGAAGCAGGTAGTCAATCAGGCGTAGCATCAGCACATAGCCGGTGGTTTCGTCGCCATGGATGGTTGAAGTGTATAAAAATTCAGGTTTTCCATCGGGATTGCCATTGTTTATGCGTACTGCTAGAAGCTGGCGACCACTTGACAAAGTGCCGATATTATGAAGTGAGCAGATTGCGGGATAGTTGGCGGCAAAAGCTTCCATCATGGCCACATAAGCCGGATAGGTTGGGTAAGTATCCCAATCATTCACACCTTTAAGCCCTTCAACATCCATCATTGGCTGATCGGCATATTCCATCGAAGGAGGCAACAACAACTCAGGCTTGAAACCAGCTTTCAGTAAATTCGCATACTGTAGCGGATTGGCATACGCAATGCATCCATTATCAGTGATTTGGTCAACAGAAACCAGCCTGTTGACATACTCAAGTTGTTTGGGACCATCAAGTTTGAGCCCAAAATAAAACTCCTGTCGTGCTGATTGAAGGAGTTCAAGGTCTTTCTGGCTTTGGGCGCTCAATTGACCGAACGTAAGGATCATGGCAACGATCATCATCCATTTGTACAAAAAACTCATCTTAAAAATATTAGTGATTAAACAAAGTCCATTGATCTTCAATTTGTTTTGCAAGGTCGTAGCTCACCCTGGTCAGAGGCAGCCTCACCACATTGTCACAGAGGTTCATGTGGCTCATAAGTGCTTTGACACCGGCCGGGCTGCCTTCTGCAAAAAGCTGTCCAAAAAGTGTGAACATTTTATAGTGTAGCGCACGTGCTTCGGCAAAGCGTTCGTTTAGCATCGCATTTACCATAGCAGAGAAATCAACCGTAAATGCATTGGCAGCAACTGATATCACTCCCACAGCACCCGCAGCCATCAAAGGAAAAGTGATGCCATCGTCGCCTGAGATCACTTCAAAATGATCAGGCTTTTGACGGATGATATTCATGATTTGAAGCATGTCGCCCGAAGCTTCTTTCACCGCAACAATATTCTTGTGTTTTGCCGCGAGTTCAAGTGTTGTTGAAGCTTTCATATTGACTGCAGTACGGCCCGGAACATTATATAGAATAACCGGCAAACGACTTGCTTTTGCAACAGCATCAAAATGAGCATACAAACCCTCTTGTCCGGGCTTATTATAATATGGTGTAACCGAAAGGATGCCACTAAATCCATCCATCGGATCGTGTTCAAGTTGTTTAACAACAGCAGATGTATTGTTGCCGCCAACACCAAGCACAACAGGCACACGCGCTGCAGCTGTGCTAATGATCGTTTCTCTCACCCTGAACTTCTCAACCTCGTCGAGCACAGGAGCTTCGCTGGTTGTTCCAAGCGCAACAAGATAGTCTGCACCTCCGGCAATCACATGTTCGACAACATTTTCCAATGCAGCAAGATCAACAGAATGATCGGCTTTGAAGGGAGTAATCAGGGCAACTCCTGTACCGCTGAATTCGAATTTATTCATTTGTAAATAATCAATCAAAAATAAATTTACACCATGTTATTTCAATTTTCAATGCTTTCCGGACAAAGCATCGAGGTAGGACCTGCATTGCGTGATATAATCCTGAAACTCGGTTGCGGTTTGAGAGTATATCGAAACGGGATAAAGATGTTTGCAGTGCGACATGGGCGATCCAACCTTTAGTTCTGCATTTGCACAGGCCGCTATCACATGGTTATATAGCAAGTCGTTCTGATCAGCATTGATAAGCAAATCAAATGACTGGTTGCGGACGACATTTTGCAGGGCAGCAACGGGTTTCCCGAAGAAGTTAAAGCTCTTTTTCGAAATCTTCAACACCCCGTTATGAAAGCGGTAATCGGGTTTCTTCTCTTGCGAAAACTGAATAAAGGCAAGCAGATTGATTTCAGGAAAACTGTTTTGCAACCAATGGTAATGATGAATGGTATCCTGGTCGTTGGTGCTGACCAACACCAGCAACG
>DISP01000203.1:10594-13416 GCA_002421995.1 Bacteroidales bacterium UBA6207
CCACTAAATTAATCTGTATGATTCAATCGGAATGCTTTACTTTGCACACAAAAACCTTCAGTGAAAATTACCATTCTTGGCAGCGGAACTTCACAAGGAGTACCTGTAATTGCTTGTCATTGTGATGTTTGCTCTTCAGACGACACGCACGACAAGCGCCTCAGATCGTCAGTCCTCATCCAAACCGAAAACACTTCGGTGGTGGTTGATGCAGGCCCCGACTTCCGCCAGCAGATGCTGAGAGCAAGGGTAAACACGCTCGATGCCATACTGATAACACACACCCATAAAGATCATATTGCGGGATTAGACGATGTGAGGTCGTACAATTATCTTAGTGGCAAAGCCATGAAAGTGTATGCCAGCCTCAGCGACCAAGATGAAATCAAACAGGAATTCCGCTACGCTTTTGCAGAAAACCCTTATCCGGGTGTGCCGGAGATTGAGCTGATGGAATTAACAACCAACGATTTTCATATCGGTAAGCTGCATATTCAGCCCCTGTTGCTGATGCATATGCGGCTCCAGATTTTTGGTTTCAGGATTGGAGGTTTTGCCTACCTCACTGATGTAAACTTTATTCCTGAGGATAGCATGAAGAAACTTCATGGCGTTCACACCCTGGTGATTGACGCCTTGCGTAAAAAACCACACCCCTCACATTTCAATCTCGAACAAGCTATCAGTGTGGCGCAGCATTTGCAACCCGAAAGGACTTTTTTCACCCATATCAGCCATTTGATGGGACGACACATGGACGTTCAGAACGAACTGCCCGAAAAAATGTGGCTGGCCTATGACGGACTCGAAATCGAGATGCCGTAAGCAAGAAAAAAGCTTATTTTTAAACAAAGAAAAAACACATTGATGCTCAACAAAGCATCAAACCTGATCTCCCAGTTCAAGCAAAATATTGTTCACCTCCAGCTCTGTGGCAGTGAGTTTTGATTTGCACAACCGAATGAGTTCGGCTGCTCTTTTTACTTTTTCAGAAAGCTCATCCACGGTGGTTTCACCTTTTTCAAGCTCGCTAACAAGCAGTTGCAACTCAGCGTATGCCTCTGTGTAACTGATATTCTTATCCTTCATATTTTTTAGTTCTCGTTTTCTTTTTTTATCACCTTCGACATAAAACTACCCCGGCCAAGTTTGGTGCTCACCACCGCACCCTCGCTCAGCTGCTCAGTTCCAAACAGGACTTTCCCGTCGTGATAGCTGATGCTGTATCCTCTTTTCAATACCTTTTCAGGATTTAGCATGCCCACCATGCGTTCGAGACTTTCGAGCCGGGATGTGTTTTCGGCAACAGCTGTCAGAGGTTTACGCTGCATAAGGAGTAAAAAACCATCAAGTTTAATTTTCTCCTTCTTCAGCTGCTCATGCACCAAAAATCGCTGTTGCAATGTTGTTTCACCCAATTTTCTTGTCGCATGCTGTAATCCTGCAAAAGCAGCCTGACTTAGTTTTCCGGCCTCGCCGAGCAGCAGTTTTTGTGAAGCCTGAAACTGAAATGTAGCAATTGATTGCAGCTTAAGTTGTTGATATTTAATATATTCTTTGTTCACCGACAACAGTTTTGCTGCATTTGCAAGTGCGCTTCCGGCTTCTTCCAGCGACTGACTGAAAGCGTCGAACCGAGCCAGAATTATTCCGGCCAGCTCACTGGGTGTGATGGCGTTGGTGTGGGCCACCATCTCGGTCACCGTCAGGTTTGTAGCATGGCCAATACCCGTGATCACAGGGATCGGAAATGCGCAAACAGTGTGAGCCAGCTGATAATCGTTAAAGGCAGCAAGTCCGATTTCGCCTCCGCCACCTCTGATGATGGCCACCGCATCAAAATGATGGGCCACCTTTTTGATCCGTAACAATTGATTTTCGATTTGCCGGGCTGCTTTTTGTCCCTGCAGCAACGACGGAAATAACATATGCTCAATATTATAGCCTTTCTTGCTGCTTCCGAGTAAAAGCATAAAATCAGCATATCCTTTGCTCGACTCCACCGAAATCACAGCTAGACGCTTGGGAAGCAGCGGCATCGGCTGTTGTTTGTTCAAATGAAAAACACCCTGTGACATAAGTCGTTGAATGCTTTCGTTTTTTTCTTTCTCAAGCTCACCGAGCGAAAACACCGGATCAATGTCCTTAATCAAAAGCGAAAGCCCATGGTTTGGATCGAACTGAATGGCAACCTGCAAAAGCAGGCCTGATCCCTCCCGCAGGGTCTCCCCTGTCACGCGTTGCATGGCCGATTCTATTCTTTTAAAATCAGCAGCCCAAATGATTGCACGCATCTGAGCCACCACTTTTCCAGCTTCTTTCTGCACCAGATCAGGATAGCAGTGCCCCGAATGACCGTAATGATTGAGTTTATTCATCTCGGCTTTCACCCAAAACAGCGACGTATAACGCTGAGCCAGCGTCCGCCTTATGCTTTCCGCAACTTCTCTGAGTGTGAAAATCTGTTTATTATCTACTATTTCAGGCATGTGGATGAGTGGAAGTTGAAGCGAAATTAAAAAAAAGCCTTGCAACACACACTTTCATTGGAAAGAATTGTTGTATCTTGGCACAATAAAGCCTTTGTAAAAATGAAAATTCTACTTGTCAGCGAGGATGCCGGTTTGTTTCAAAAAATCAACGAACTCATTGCCAGTCAGGTCTTTCGTATCGTGACAACAGGTCCTGAAAACGAAGGAGAGTTGATTCACACCCTTTCATCAGGAAACATTGACGGGGTGATTATTGACTTTCGTTTGGCTGTAGCAACTTCATTGTCAGAATTGGTTGCACGTCGTTTTCCACACCTGCCACTTATTGCC
>DISP01000194.1 GCA_002421995.1 Bacteroidales bacterium UBA6207
GCGAAGATGAGAACATCTTATCATTTGTCAGGGCGTTTCCAAATCCTTTTGACGAAGTGCTTCATCTTGATTTTTGGGAAATCCATAAAGCAGTGAAGATAGAATTACTTGACCAATGGGGACAAAAATTGATTGAAACCGGATTTAGTCAGGTTTCAGAAGCCACCATTCCTACCGTGCTGCTGCCCGGCGGGCTTTACTTTCTGCGCCTTACTTCAGGGAAAAATGAGCAGACTTTCAGGCTAATAAAGATTGCGGGAAAATGAATCGCAGCTTTGGTCCGGCATGAAATAGTTGCTCCATTTCCCCGACATGTGCAAGAAAATTCAGCAGCCGGCCGCCATGGTTTCCATGTGATTTCCGCAGGAAATGCAGGTTCAGAAGCAATTGTCGTCCGTCAAAAAAAAAACGTAGCTTGTATTCAAAGTGAAATATAAGTATGATTCATCAGCAGATGAAAGGATCTGGTTCGATGATTGAAATCCCGATCCAACAACTACATTTCGCTTTCTCAGCTGTAAAAAATTCTCAATGAACAATGCGCGCCCCTCCTAAAAACGCAGGCTAACCGAAAGTCTGCCAATGCGTCCGCTGTCGAAGTTTTCAGGGTTGTTGAGGTAAAGTTTGTAGAGCATCAAATACGCATCCGGATCTTCAATACGTTGTAACCCGCTTTGAAAGGCAGGATCAATTTGGTAGCCATCATCATCGGGCAAGCCGGTAGCAGCATAAACCTTGAGCACATTTTTGAAGTTGAAGAGATTCTCAACAGTCAGACTAACAGCAAGACGAGCAAAAGACGAGAGTGGTACTTCTTTTTGGATCATCAGGTTAAAGTGTTTCACATCAGGGCGGTTCATCATATAACTGATTGAGCCCGGCAGTGTGCGTGTAAAAGGGAGTCCATGTCGGTATTGAAAATAGACAGCTGCTGAAAAATCGGCAAAAACAGCATTCAGCAAGGCATTGGAGCCGGCAAATGGTCTGTGATTCAATGCATACAACGCATGGGCATTCACCACGAAGTCGCTTACCTCAGGGTAGTTAGGCGCGATCTTTTCTGCAAAAAGCTTTACCCCCTCCACCTTTGCCTGCAGACCTTTTCCGGTTGGGTTGAACCATGCCAAAGCTACCCCAAGACCTTTGTTGTTGTAAGATGCTTCGTCATTTGCAAAGGCGGTATATCTGAAAGGATAAGCTCCATAATATGTTTTAGGAACAATATAGTTTCTTACCCATTGCTGCAGGTAATAAGCAGAAGCAATGATCTTTGCACCCCATAAGAAGCTGGTTCCGGCTATGAAATGATCATAGCGCACAGGTTTAAGTGCTGAATTTTGCATTGTCTCATTGTAATTCATTTCCTCATTGAAAAGAAACACGGAGGGTCTAAAGGCATTCTGCCAGGGATTTACCGTATAAGCAAAGTAATTGGCCATGAAGCTGATACGATTCTTGTAATTGTAGTCAAGACCAAGATTTGGCAAAATATTCACCACTGTTTTATAGGCCGAAAAGCTCTGTTCGGGTGACCAGTCCGGGCCACCGATGCTGGTGTAAGGTTGCTTCAAATAAGGGAAAAAGTACGAATGCTCAATATACTTGCTTTCGATCTCGGTTCCTGAAGCACTATACCAACGGTCGCCATTACGGAAACCGCGTAAATGGTGAGGCTCGTGAGGATTGTCAACATACACCACAAAGTCATCGCCGATATTGCCCGGAACGTCAAAATCTGTCAATTCGCCGGCGGTGTATGTCGCATAAAGCAGGTAGGGATCATTGAGGACGGGTCTATTAGCGTTGAAGGCATCGAGGCGAAGGCCAAGCTTGAGTTTGAATGCTTTGTATTCAAAAGAATCTGAAAACCAGGCAGTGTGGAAGGAAGTATTTTCGGCGGGGATAGAATAATCGTCAAAAAATGAATAGTGACTGCCATCTGTTTTACTTTTATTGCCCATATAGTCATATCCTGCATAGTCAACGTAAGAATGCCCTGCATTGAGCAGTTCTTCAGGACTAAACATCCCGATGTTGAACAGCCGGGCCGGTGTGTGCAACACCTTCAGCTTGTTGTCAGCATCAAAAATCACAATTGTTTGATTCACAGGATCCCACGATTGAACCATGATTTTATCGAGTCCGTCCACGGGTAAACCAAGCGCCTGCCGGAGGTTCTTATCAAAATTTCGCTGTTGATCTGCATAATACATTGGCCTGAAGAAAACTGTATCAACCGAGCCATTGTTTCCAACAGCGATGGGGTTGTTATAATCAAACTCTTGCAAGTGGAAGTTGGAAAGTGACTGAATCAGATCCCAGAGCCTGACCGGATTGATGTTGTAATGACTTGCTGTGGTGTGGTTTGTCTCAAAACCAAATGCGATTTTGTGCCTGTAAAACTGCATTTCGGCATTAAGTCCGGCGCGCTTTTTTGACTGCTGCATTTCTTCGTAGCTGTTCCAAACAGCACCCGGACTATTGAAAAGCCCGTATGCTGACGGTGAAAAACCTCCATTCATAAAGCCTCCAGCCATTACCAACAGGTCATAATTATCAATTTGTTCAGGGTTAAGAAGCTGATAGAGTTGCGTATTGTATGCCGCCAAACCCGGATTGGTATTGCCCGGCGAAAAGGTGAGGTCCTGATGATCCCATCCCTTCATCACCATCACACCGCTATAATAAACATCATCAATGAGGATATCTTCCCTTCGAAATACAGGCTCTTTGTTAAAATTAAAACTACCTAAGTAACCATAATCGAACCAGTTTTTTCCATGTTGCGCATTCTCAACAGTTCTCTGTGCTGTGTTGTACTGGCCGTAAACCTTGTATGTCAATACTTTGTCACCAATCCGCAGCTGATGCTCCCATGACAGGTAATTGTTTAGTGCGGTCTGATGCTGAAGCGGATTGAGTTCAGGGTTGAAAATGACGTTTTCGAAACGATTAAGGTATTGTTTGTCTCTTGCATAATAGCTTGAGAAGCTGAGCCGGGCATTGTCGGTGAAAGGCAATACCAGTTTAAAATAAGGATATAAACCCCTCATTTTCTGATCAAAGGCAGGATCGGCCAAAACCACATCACTGGCATCAGTAAAAAATGTTGACTGATAAAGTTGCGATTTGAATGGCGTATAAAGCTGGTTTAAAAGGGCTTCTTTGGCAGCTCCGCTTAGGGTATAACTCTCTTTCCATTTGGGGTCGGTGTTGTTGGTGGCCACAAAGCGACCTGCAATCAACAAACTGATTTGTTGTTTGTTAGCAGATTTTATCCTCCCCAGGGGAAGATTCAGCAGCATTTCAGCATCAAAGCCATTTCGCTGCAGGGCTGCATCACCGCCAAGTTCGATCTGAAACTTTGGTTTTTGTGATCCACTCTGGCTTTCAAACACAGCAACAGCCGGGCCACCAAAACCGTGCTCCAACTCGCGCTGATGCGAAAAAACAGTCATGCGCTGCAACATTGCC
>DISP01000004.1 GCA_002421995.1 Bacteroidales bacterium UBA6207
AAATTCTGGATCATGTTACTCAACCAGGCCAATGGAGTAATCAATGCCGTGGAAATCAGCGAAGGAGGCATAAGTGGCACCGTTGTTGACCTCAGGAAGATCTATAAAATCGCGCTCGAAAGCAATGCTGCAGGCCTCATCATTTGCCATAACCACCCTTCCGGCCAGCTGAAACCAAGCCAATCAGACCTCAATTTGACCGATAAAATAAAGAAATCAGGCGATCTGCTTGATATCAGATTGCTCGACCATGTGATCTTTGGCATCAACGATTTCTTTAGTTTCGCCGATGCCGGAATCCTTTGATTACAACTGCAAGCCGATTAAAATTGAGTTGACAAATCAGCTTCAGACACAATTTTTAAACAATTCTTATTCAATTGCTTGTACATTGTAAATAAATCACTACTTTTGCACTCCATTTTGTAAATCAAATTTTAATTAACTAATTGTTTCATTATGAACCAGTACGAAACCGTTTTCATTGTAACTCCCGTTTTGTCTGAAGAACAGATGAAGGAAGCGGTAAAAAAGTATCAGGACTACCTGGCTGAGAATGGTGCAGAAATTGTGCACGAAGAGCACTGGGGAATGCGCAAACTTGCCTACCCTATCCAGAAAAAATCAACAGGATTTTACCATTTGGTAGAATTCAAAGCCGATGGCAATTTGATTGCTGACCTGGAGACACAGCTCAAACGCGACGAACGCATCATCCGTTTCCTTACGGTAAAACTCGATAAGCACGCTGTTGCTTACAACGAGAAAAAGCGCAAAAAAGCAAAAGATGCCGCTAAAGAAAAAAGTGAAGCTTAAGCTTCGGAATCAGTAACCATTAAATAATAAAAAAATGGCACAAGGAAGTTCAGAAATAAAATATTTGACCCCGATTGCAGTAGATACCAAAAAGAAAAAATACTGCCGGTTCAAGAAAAATCGCATCAAATACATTGACTATAAAGATGCTGATTTCTTGTTGAAGTTTGTGAATGAGCAAGGAAAATTGCTTCCGCGCCGTATCACCGGTACCTCAACAAAATTCCAGAAGAAAGTGGCCCAGGCTGTTAAAAGAGCCCGTCACCTATCGTTAATGCCTTATGTAGCTGACTTATTAAAATAATCAAGGAGGAGAAATCACATGGAAGTCATTCTGAAGCAAGACGTAAATAACTTGGGTTTTACCCATGACATCGTCAACGTAAAAGATGGTTACGCTCGTAATTATCTCATTCCTAAAGGTTTTGCTATTATCGCAAACGAAACCAACCGTAAAATCCTTGCCGAATTAAAAAAACAGCAAGCATTCAAAGCTGAGAAAATCAAAAATGAAGCAGCTGCTGTTGCAAAAGCACTCGAAGGTTTAAGCTTGCGCATTGCTGCAAAAGCCGGTGCCTCTGGAAAGATTTTCGGCTCTGTGAACTCGGTTCAAATTGCAAATGCCATCAAAGAAGCCAGAAACATTGAGATTGATCGCAAGAAAATCCACCTTAGTGATGAAGGCATCAAAGAATTGGGCAACTACAAAGCCAAGGTAAAATTGCACAAAGAAGTTCAGTTTGAAATTGATTTTGAAGTTTTTGCTGAATAATCGTCAAAAAATTGTATTTTTAAACCTGATTCACAAGAGTCAGGTTTTTTTATGCTTTCAAAAAATACGATTAAATATATCAATAGCCTTAAAATCAGCAAGTTCAGAAATGAGCACTGCGCTTTTATTGTTGAAGGCACAAAATCAGTCAGCGAGTTATTGCAAAGCTCAACCGAAGTTTTGGCATTGTATGCAACAGAAACCTGGATAGCACAAAACCCCGTACCAACGACAGCCTTGCATGTTGTAACCGATTCGGAGATGAATCGTATCAGCTCGCTCAGCAGTCCGCCGGGAATCCTTGCTGTTGCAAAAATTCCCGACTTCCAACAACAGCATTATACATCGAAAGGCAATTTCGGGCTGGTTCTTGATGGCATAAATGACCCTGGAAACCTCGGAACTATCATACGCTCGGCCGACTGGTTCGGGCTGCGCAACATTATCATCAGCAAAGATACTGTTGATCCCTACCATCCTAAAGTGGTGCAATCCACCATGGGGTCAATATTCAGGATTCAGTTCCTCGAAACTGATTTAGAAGAATTTCTTACGAATGCACGCTCCGCAGGAACCAAAGTATTTGGAGCAGTGATGGAAGGCAGCAACGTATATACCACAAACCTGACGAATGTTTCTGCCTTGTTGGTGATTGGAAGCGAGTCGCATGGCATCAGAAAGCCTCTCTTGAAGTGCATTGACACAATGATCACAATCCCACGAATCAGGCTGGAAGGAAACCAATCAGCAGAATCGTTAAACGCTGCTGTTGCCGGCTCGCTGCTGCTTGCCGAGTTTATGCGCGGGCAACTAATCAAATAAATTTGCATTGTCCGGCAAACAAATTATCTATACACATCGAAATTCCACAATGTGAATAATTCGTAACTTTGCAAAAAAAATAAAGATGTATCTAAAACTTATATTGCTGAGTATTGCTTTGATTGGTATTGCCTTTGCCGGCATCGCTGTGAAAATGTTTTTTATTAAGGGAGCAGAATTTAAGAAATCCTGTTCGAGTGCAGGCGCCAACGGTCAAAAGATTGGCTGCGCATGCGGAGGCGAAGGAAGTTGTGAAAGGAGCAGCTTAAAGGATCACGATCATCATGACCATCAGCACTGAGTGAATTATTTCACGATCATCTGTTTCATCCCGTCAGTAAGATAAACTTCGTATTCATTCTTCTCGCTCCAGAAGATGAAATACGCTTCCACTTGAGTGAGTTTACTCAGGTAAAGCTTGGAATTTTCCAGTCCCATCACCAAAAAGGCGGTTGCCAAGGCATCGGCATAAGCAGCATTATCGGCCAGAACAGTCACGCTTAACAGGTGATGATCAACAGGATAGCCGGTTTTTGGACTGATTGCATGGGAATACCTTTTACCATCCTTTTCGAAATATTTCCGATAACTTCCCGACGTGGCAAGTGCCTTATTTTCCAGTTGAATAATTTCCTGGAGCACCCGTTCATCATTTGAATTTTCACTTGGCTTTTCGATGCCCACACGCCAGTTTGAACCGTCGGGTTTCCTGTTTCTGGCAATAATTTCTCCACCTACGTCTATGATAAAATGCTTTACACCTTTTTCGTCCAACATCTTTGCCAGCAGATCAACGGTGTATCCCTGTGCAATGGCATTGAAATCAAACTTCATCCCTTTCATATCCATCTTCACTTTGTTGCCATCCAGATGAACCATGTTATAATTAACGAGGCGATGCAGGCTGTCAACCTGAGCGCCTGTGAGCTCCATCTTTCCTTTTCGGTGAAAACCCCATGCTTGCGCCAAGGGACCAATTGTAAAGTCGAAATAGCCATCAGTGAGCCTGCTCACCTCCTTTGACAGGTTGAAGTTATCAATGAATATCTGATCTGCTTCGACAAGGCTGTCACCGTTATTGACCCTTGAAATGATTGAATTATCAATCCACAAGGAAGCAGACATATCTACGGCTTTCAGGATGGAATCAACCTGTGCCTGGAAATTCCGCTCCTTTGCATCGAAGTAGGTTATGGCATAATATGTTCCCTGTGTTTCGCCGGCGAGGCTCACTCTGTGCAAATTTTTGGATGAGTTGCATGACAAAACAAGCAAAACAGGAACAAGCAAGCCGAAGAAAAAGTGCTTTCTCATTGTTGAATCATATTGAAGCGTACAAAAATA
The DNA here is from genome assembly GCA_002421995.1 of Bacteroidales bacterium UBA6207. GTDB lineage: Bacteria > Bacteroidota > Bacteroidia > Bacteroidales > F082 > JALNZU01. The sequence goes on from DISP01000004.1 coordinate 3,755, forward strand.
GAAAAATCGGCCTTAGTGACCGATTTTTCTTTACTGCGATTTGCAAGGCAGCCAGGATTATCCCCCGAAATCGTCGAATGCGATCATCTCTTTCGGAACGCCCAACTCATCGAGCATTTTAAAGATTGCAGCATTCATCATAGGTGGCCCACAAAGGTAGTACTCAATTTCTTCCGGTTCAGGATGTTGCTTCAAGTAATTGTCAAGAATTACCTGATGAATGAAGCCGGTATATCCCTTCCAGTTATCTTCAGGCTTAGGCTCAGAAAGTGCGACATTAAACTTAAAGTTCGGGAAGTTGTTTTCAATAGCCTGGAAATCTTCCATATAGAAAAGCTCACGCACTGAGCGGCCGCCGTACCAGAAAGTTGTTTTGCGGTCGGTTTTCTCGGTATGGAACAAATGGAAGAGGTGCGAACGCATGGGAGCCATACCGGCGCCACCACCAATGAACATCATTTCGCGGCGCGTGGGTTTGATATGGAATTCGCCATAAGGTCCTGAAACCATCACCTTGTCGCCAGGCTTTCTGGAGAAAATATATGAAGAACAAACGCCGGGATTCACATTCATGAAGCTATTGGCTTTGCGGTCCCATGGAGGTGTAGCGATACGTATGTTAAGCATCACGATATTTCCTTCTGCGGGATGATTGGCCATTGAATAGGCCCTGAACTGTTCTTCGTTATTCTTCATCTTAAGGTCCCACATCCTGAACTTATCCCACTCTTCGCGGTATTCTTCGTCCACTTCGATATCCTTTTTGAAGTCAACTTCGAGTTTTGGAACGTCAATTTGAATATAACCACCTGATAAGAAGTCAAGGCGTTCGCCTTCAGGCAATTTCACCACAAACTCTTTGATAAAAGTTGCCACATTTCTGTTTGATACAACTTCGCACTCCCACTTTTTAATACCAAAAATTTCGGCAGGAACGATGATTTTGAGGTCTTCACGGACTTTAACCTGGCAACCAAGTCTCCAGTGGTTTTGCTGTTCTTTTCTCGAAAAATAACCTTTTTCAGTAGGCAGAATAGAGCCACCACCTTCAATTACCTGACATTTACACATGGCGCATGTACCTCCTCCGCCGCAGGCAGAGGGCAGAAAAATCTTCTCGTTTGCCAAAGTAGCCAAAAGAGAAGAACCTCCGTTAACCGTAATTTCTTTATCGCCGTTGATGTTAATCTTAACAGGTCCTGAGGGAGCAAGTTTTGCTTTTGCGACCAGCAACATAACAACGAGCGCTATTGTAACGATCAAAAAAATGACAGTACCAATAAGCAACGGGCCTGTTAATGATCCAAGGAATAATAAAAATAATGTAGTCATAAATAAGGCATGTTAGATTTTAATACCCATAAAACTCATAAAGGCGATAGCCATCAGACCGGTAATAATAAACGATATCCCAAGACCGCGAAGTGGTTTGGGAATGTTTGAATAGGTAATCTTTTCACGAATAGCTGCGAGAGAAGCGATAGCCAAAAGCCATCCGATACCTGATCCACCGGCATACACCGTTACTTCTGCAATTGAGTGGTATTCACGTTCCTGAACGAAAAGAGCAACGCCCAAAATAGCACAGTTTACAGCGATAAGCGGAAGAAAGATACCAAGGGCATTGTAAAGGGAAGGCGAAAATTTCTCAACAACCATTTCAACGAGTTGAACAATGGCTGCAATAACCGCGATGAATATCATAAAACTCAGGTAAGACAAATCAAGATCAGCAAAGTCCTGACTCAGCCATACAAGCGCACCCGGTTTCAGCAAATATGTATCAACCAACCAGTTAACCGGTGCTGTCACTAAAAGTACAAAGGTAACAGCAATGCCCAAACCTACAGAGGTTTTAACCGTTTTTGAAACAGCCAGAAAAGAGCACATCCCCAGAAAATATGCGAAAATCATATTGTCAATGAAGATGCTTCTTACAAATAGATTAAAAAGGTTTTCCATGTCTTTAATATTTCAGTTTTTTAATGCTATTTATTCTATTTCTCCTGAAGTTCAGGTGTTTTTGACCGCTGCACCCAAATGATGATTCCAATCGTGATGAGGGCCATCGGAGGCAATATCATAAGGCCATTATCCATATAACCGCTGTCATATAAAAACTGAGGAATAATTTTCATCCCGAGTATTTTACCGCTTCCGAGAACTTCTCTGAAGAAAGCTACGATAACGAGAATCATTCCATAACCCAATCCGTTTCCAATGCCATCCACAAATGAAGGCCAGGGTTTGTTTCCCATAGCATATGCTTCAAGACGACCCATTAAGATACAATTGGTGATGATAAGTCCAACAAAAACAGAAAGTTTCTTGCTTACGTCGTACACAAATGCCTTCAGCACCTGATCAACGATAATTACCAAAGCAGCAACAACCACGAGCTGAACAATAATCCTGATACGGGATGGGATCGTATTTCTTAAACTTGAGATGATAAGGTTTGAAAAGGCAGTTACGATTGTAACGGAAAGCGCCATCACAATGGCGGGTTTCATTTGAACTGTTACAGCCAATGCGGAACATATTCCAAGTACTTGAACGGTAATTGGGTTTTCTAAGTTAAAAGGGTTTTTCAGCAGCTTTAGAATCTTGGAAGAGAACATTGGTTCTTTTTCCACTTTTGTCAATTTCTCGCTCATGTTAGTGGTTTTTGTGTGTTTGAATGAAAGCCTGATAACTGCCAAGGTTGTCAAAAATCATTTTTTCGACACCTTTGCTGGTAATTGTTCCGCCTGAAATCGCATCAACACCGTGTGGATTGTCATCAGCAGCACCACCTTTGATTATTTGGATAGAAGTAAATTTACCATTCTGATCAAAAATGGTCTTTCCTTTAAAAGGTTCAATAAACCATTGTTGACCAATTTCAGCACCTAATCCGGGAGTTTCACCTTTGTGGTCAAACATGGCACCATAAATGGTATTAAAATCGCTTTTCAATGAAATATATCCCCAGATAGGGCCCCACAATCCTTTTCCTCTTAACGGTAAAACATAAGCAGTGTCTCCATTGTCCAATCTGGCTATGAAAACCGGTAAGCTTTGTTGATCATCAGGCTTTTTAAGTTCATTAACTACTTCGATTTTAAAAACCTGTGTCGCATCGGTGATTACTTCTTCACCTTTAACGTTTACGGCTACCGCAGATGTGATGTATTTATCATAAAGTGCACTGATCTCTTTCTTTGGAATTTCGGCAATTGGGATATTCACCGATGACAAAATATTCTGCATCTTTTCGATACGGATGTTTTCATCCTGCGCAGGCTTAAGCTGTACGGCAACGATGGTAAGCGAAACAGCTACAATTACTACCATGACGATGGAGTAAATCAAAATATATTTGTTACTGTGTTGCATTTCAGTTCTGTTTTAAAGGTTTAACACCCAATGAAGCTCGTTTCAACCTCTTTTTGATATTTGCCTCCACAACATAAAAGTCAATCAGTGGTGCAAAAGCATTCATAAGTAAAATTGCAAGCATTGTTCCTTCAGGATAAGCAGGGTTGAATACCCTAATCATGATGGCAAAGAACCCAATCAGGAATCCATATATCCACTTTCCCTTGTTTGTTTGTGAAGCTGTCACAGGATCCGTGGCCATGAAAACTGTTCCAAAAAGAAAACTTCCCATCATGATTTGGGTCATCGGATCAAGTTTCATATAATCGTTTGCAGCGAACAGATTAAAAATCAGTGACATTGAAACTCCGCCAAGGATACTTGACAAGATGATTCGCCAACTTCCGATTCCTGTAGCTATCAAAACAAAGGCACCAATAAGTATAGCAAGTTTTGAGGTCTCGCCTATAGAGCCCGGTACAAAACCAAAGAAAAGGTCACTCATCGAGGGTAGTTTATCCATTACTCCTGAAGCTGCGTAGCTTAGAGGTGTGGCACCTGAAAAACCATCTACAACACCTTCTGCTTTAGAAAGTCCGCCAATCCAGATCGTATCACCGGTAATTTTGGCAGGATAAGCAAAAAATACAAAGGCTCTGGCAAGCAAGGCTGGGTTAAAAACATTCATTCCGGTTCCACCAAAGGTCTCTTTGCCAATAACAACTGCAAAAATACTTGCTACTGCAACCATCCACAGCGGAATATCAACCGGCATAACGAGCGGAATCAGCATTCCCGAAACAAGATATCCTTCATTTACCTCGTGCCCCCTGCTTTGAGCAAAAATAAACTCAGCTCCCAAACCGGCAACATACGAAACTATGACGATCGGAAGTACTTTCAGCAAGCCGTAAAAAACAACCGGCCAAAAGCCTGGTGATTGTCCAAGTGACAGAAAATGTTGGTAACCAACATTCCAAATCCCGAAAAGCAGCGCAGGCAACATTGCAATAATAACAACTGACATCGTTCTTTTCAAGTCAATTGCATCGCGAAAATGAGCTCCGGTTGTCGTTACTTTGTCAGGAACAAACAAAAACGTTTCAAAAGCATCAAAGGTTGAATGCAACTTCTCAAATCGCCCTCCCTTTTCAAATTGTGGTTTCTGTTTATCTAAAAAATCCCTTAAGAATTTCATTTTGATTAAATATTGAATTAGGTCTGTGTTAACTCATTTCCTTGCGCATGAGATCCAATCCCTTGCGCACAATTTCCTGAATATTTGTTTTTGAAGTATCAATCACTTCGCAAAGTGCAAAATCCTCTTCATCAACTTCATAAATTCCAAGATTCTCCATTTTATCAATGTCTTCGGCCATGATGGCTTTCAGGAGTTGTGTTGGATAGATGTCAAATGGAAAAACTTTTTCAAACTGGCCTGTCATAACCAATGCGCGGTGTCCGCCATGCAAATTGGTATCCAAGGCGTACTTTTTATTTTTAAACAAGAAAGAAGGAAATGACCTGCTAAAGCTGAACTTTCCAAATCCTGGCAAGGCCCAGCCTAAAAACTCATGGTAGTTGCCTTCCTTGATCACAGTGATCTGTCCGGCATAGAAACCAACATAACCATCAACCTCTAACTTATTACCTGTAAGCACATTACCACTTATAAACCTTTTTTCAACGTTTGTAACATTGTCCTTAACAAAGGCCTGCAGACGTGCCCCGATCTTTGTTTTGTAGTAAGCCGGTTTGAGCACTTCCGGTCCGGTGAGCGCTATCACTTTGTTAGCTACATAATTACCCGTCGTGAAGAGCTTTCCAATGGTAATAACGTCCTGAGGATAAAGATACCAAACAACTTCACCTTTATTGATCGGGTCAATTTTGTTGATTTGAACGCCAACATTACCGGCAGGATGCGGGCCTGCAAATTTATTGATCTGCACTCCTTTACTGTTTGCAAAAACCTTGGATTGGGTACTGTTGGCATCGAGGTTCAGATGCACTTTCCCTTTTGTCAGACGCGTTAAGGCATCCAAACCTTTTTGAAAAGCATCGCCCTGTCCGTGTACAATAAGGTCGTTGTCCGGTGCCAAAGGTGCTGAATCAAAAGTAGATATGAAAATTGCTTTTGGTTCATCTGCCGGATTTGCAATCACGGAATAAGGGCGCTGACGCAACATCGGCCAGATACCACTGGCAAGCAACTTCTCAGTGACAGCGGCTTTATCCAGCTTCAATGGATCGGCCTGGCCGAAATCAACTGCCTCGTCTTTGCCGTCAGATTGGATTCTAACTTCGAGCAATACACGCTTGGCACCTCTTTTTATTTCCTGAATTGAACCACTGACCGGCGAGGTAAACAGGATGTTTTCACGGTATTTATCCATGAAAAGCGGACTGCCTGCTTTAACCTGATCACCTTCTGCGACAAGTAATTTCGGGAAAACACCAATAAAATCGGTGGGTTTGATGGCAAACTGATCTGTCGTAAGTTCTTTGATAGTTTTTTCGGCCTCTCCTACCAAATTGATATTCAAGCCCTTTTTAATTCTAATAACGTTTGACATATCTACCTTGATAAATATTTTAATATATTGCAAAGAAACGAATTTAGTTTGTGAATTCTAAAACAATTCAACTAAAAAAAAACTACAAGTTTTTGACGGCCTCATCAATGATTTATTTGATATATATCAAACATGCAAACTACACGAAGGTTGAATAAATTTTCATGTTATGCATCTTATCACTTATCTTTGTTAAGAAAATTATCAAAAATGCGCAACATCGTTTACAGCTTGCCGGTGGCTGTTTTTATTTTATTGAGCGGGACAGCCTTTCAATGTGCTGCCCAAAATTACAATTATGATTTCCTCGAGTTCGCGAATAAAACCTACAGGGATGAAATCCAAACTGTTGTATTAAATCCGTCGGAAGATTCTCTTGGCCGTCCGGTTATACTGATCAACAGCAAGGAAACTTTGGTTTTATCATTTGATGTGCTTGGAGACATGGCTAATATATACAATTACACCCTGATTCACTGTGATCAGTTATGGCATGCCAGTAACTTACATGCATCCGAATATCTTGACGGATACACTGAGGATCAGATAAATACCTTCCGTTTCTCGCTCAACACCCTCACTCCTTATGTGCATCATGAGTTGATTTTTCCGACGGACTATATGAAACCCAAGCTCTCGGGCAACTACCTGCTTGTTGTTTACAGGGATATGCTCTCAGAAGAGAATGTATTGCTCACACAGAGATTTTATGTTGTTGATCCTAAGCTGGCCATCCAGGCCAATATCCCGCAACGAACAAGAAAATCAGGTATGGAACGCAGCCATCAGCAAATAGATGTCGTGATTGATGTTCCAGCCTATCTGGGAAACATGCCTGCAAATGCTTTTGCACTCACTATCATACAGGACGGACGCACTGACAATATGGTGAACGGACTTCGTCCCAGCCACACGTATCCTGACAAATTGTTGTTTGAATACGAAACTGAAACCCTTTTTGAAGGAGGGAATCAGTGGCGTCAACTTGACTTGAAAAGCTTTAAGTATCAATCAGATAAAATAAGCAGAATAATAACAGGGACGGATTATTTTACCGTAGATCTCTGGCAGCAAAGCAGGAGAAACCGGCAGCCTTACGTTTCTGATTTTGATATTCAGGGTAGAAAATTCATAAAGGCACGAAGTGATCAGGACGCTGCTATTGAAGGTGATTATGCATGGGTAACATTCAGCCTGGCTTATGAGCCACCGCTCACTCACGGCGAAATGCATATACTTGGCGGGTTGACCGATTGGCGTCTTGACAAAAAAAGCAGGATGAAATATAACTTTCAATCAAAAAGTTATGAAGTATCCTTGTTTTTAAAACAAGGTTATTACAACTATCAATTTGGCATTCGTGAAACAACCGACGGACCTGCCGAAACAAGCCTCATCGAAGGAAGCCACTGGGATACAAATCATACCTATTTTCTCCTTTTGTATTTCAGAAAACCAGGCTCGGCTTACGATCAATTGACAGGAAGTTTGCTGATAAATTCCCATTAATGTACATTCTTCCACAAAACGGAAATAAACTCATATAAAATAAATACAATTTATTGATTATCAACAATAAAAGTATTGGCATAAAAGTTGAATTAAGTATAAAAACGTAATAAAATGAAAAAACAACACCTCTATCTGTTATTGTTTTTGATTTTAATTTTAACAGCCTGCAGAAAGAATCATAACCCGGACAATCAGGACGGAAAAACAGAAATGGAGAAACTGAACATCTCTCCATCTTTCAACTGGAGCACCACTAAGGCCGCAAAATTCAAAATAACAGCCCTCGACAACCAGGATGGCCCGATAGCAGGCGCAAAATTTTTTGTTTTCAGCAAAGACCCCGAGCTGGGAGGAAAACTCATTGTAAGCGGACAAACAAATACAGCAGGGATTTATGAAATTGATTATCAGGTGCCTTCGTATTACACCGAGTTATATATCGCAACAAACTATGTTGGATTGGTCTCAGACAAAACTGTTCAGCTGAGTGCCGGAGGGTTTGAAACAATATTTGGCGGATCAGCTCCTGCCGCAAGCGACAAGTCAGTTTTGATTCCCGATGCAACCAATGCGAATTACAAATATCTGGGCACATACAATGCGCAGGGAGTTCCCAATTATCTTGAGGAACAAAACGAGGAAATCAGCGCAAGCTTTCTGGAGGACATCAACAACACCCTGCCCGAACGTGTAAAACTTCCTATTTCGCATCCGGAATATTTCAAAGACATCTACGACCACAATATCAGGCTGCTTGAAACCTGTGATGTTTGGGTAACCTTTGTTGCCGAAGGTGCTGACTATAAGAATGTTTTGGGCTTTTACACCTACCCGACCAATAGTCCGCCACAGAAACCTGAAGATATTGATTCAATAACGATTATTTTTCCCAATGCCTCGCTTGCCGGTAGTGGCGGCGGATTGAAGGCCGGCAACAAGGTAAAAATCGGGCGTTACAACGCAAACACCACCATTGCATGGGCGCTCATTGCCAACGGCTGGAACGGTACTCAGGTGACCAACGGTAAATGGATCATTTACAGCACCAAGGAACTCAATATGTTGTCGAACCCCGGGCTGAACCAGCAAACAGTACTGCTCCGCGACCCCGGTCGTCAGCGCTTTCTGCTTGGTATTGAGGATATTCAACGAACAAGCAGTGGCTGCGACCATGATTTCAATGATGCAGTATTTTTTGTGACAGCAAATCCGGTACAGGCCGTTGACCCTACCGACCTGCCCGTTGTGGACTATACAGGTGAGGATGGTGATGGTGATGGTGTGCCTACCCAATTTGATGATTACCCGGATGATCCGACAAAAGCTTTCGATAATCACTTTTTCACCAAGGGTGATTTTGGCACGCTGGCTTTCGAAGACCTTTGGCCATACCGTGGCGATTACGACTTCAATGATGCTGTGATTGATTACAACTTCAACCAAATCACCGACGGGCTTAATAGGGTTAGCGAGATTGAAGCAACTTTTATCCTACGGGCGCATGGCGCATTTTACCACAATGGCTTTGGTTTTTCGCTCCCCATTTCTCCAGATTATATTGCTTCTGTTGAAGGCAACCGTCTGACAGCCGGATATATAGATCAAGCCGAAAACGGAACTGAAAACGGACAATCCACAGCTACGATCATTGTTTGGGACGACTCATACGCAATTTTGCCGCCGGCAGGAAACAGTATTGGCGCAAATACTACACCTGATGTACCATTCATTACTCCTGACACACTTGTATTAACCATTAAAATAAAAGAAAGTATCGCACTCAATCAGGTTGGTGTACCACCCTATAACCCTTTTATCATCGTTGATAGAAACAGGAAAGTCGAAGTGCATCTGCCCGACCATGCACCTACCGATCTGGCCGATCTCAGTCTGCTTGGATCAGGGCATGACAACAGCATTCCTGCTTCAGGAAGGTACTATAAATCAAGTAATAACCTTCCGTGGGCACTCAACATTGTCGAGCGTTTTGAGTATCCGGTTGAAAAAGTGGAGATTCCATCAGCTTATCTGAAGTTCGCCGAATGGGCCGAAAGCAGCGGAAACAGCTTCAACGACTGGTACAAAAAGATGGAAGGCTACAGAAAAGACGAGAACGTGTATGTTCCTGTTAATAAATGATTTAGCATTTTCACTCATCATGATTCATTTCTGAACGGCTGTCATTTATCTGCAATATCACCGATCTAAAGGCTTATTCTTTACTTTTGTAAAGTAATCAAGTCCATGTCACACGAAGAACGCATCACCTATTTTGCAAACGTAATCGTCCCGATTCCGGTACCGGGGTTGTTTACTTACCGCATTCCACACGAACTGCGACATCAGGCAATGCCGGGTCAGCGTGTGATCGTGCAGTTTGGCAAAAAAAAAGTGTATGCCGGGCTTATCCGGAAAATTCATGAAAAAGCACCAACGCAATACCAGGCCAAATACATTTTAGGTATTCTTGACGAAAAACCCATTTTGGGCGAAAAACACCTGCAGTTTTGGGACTGGCTGCACCATTATTATATGAGCTATCCTGGCGAAGTGATGGTGACTGCTCTGCCCGGCGCTCTCAAACTTGCCAGCGAATCAAAAATTGCCCTGAATTCCGATTTTCGCTTTGACGAACAAACACTCACCGACAACGAGTTTCTGATAACAGAAGCTCTGGGAGTTCAACCTCAGCTCAGCCTGACAGAAGTTTCTGCTATTGTGGGCTTTCAGAAAGTGATGCCGCTCATCAAAACCATGATTGAGAAACAAATCATTGTGATGGAGGAGGAGCTTCAGGAAAAATTTAAAGCCAGAACCGAAAAAGTTGCCTGGATTGAGGAGCGTTTCGCCACAGAGGAATCATTGAAGCAATTGATGGATCAGCTTGCCAGGAAAGCTTTTAAGCAGCTCGAAATCCTGATGGTATATTTGCGCGAAACGAGATTTCCACAGCAAGCAGCCACGAAAATAGCGGTGAAAAAACTTTTGGAAGCCTCCAACAGTACTGCAAGTCAATTCAAAGCTTTGGTGGATAAAAAGGTTTTTCTTACAGAAGAACGCGTTGTGAGTCGCCTCGGGCAGTATGAAGCGAGCAAAGATATCTCTTCAATTCAACTCACACAGATTCAGCAGAAAACGTTAGACGAAATACGCAGCCAATTCGAGGAGAAAGAAGTTGTTTTGCTTCATGGTGTAACATCAAGCGGCAAAACTGAAATCTACATGAAGCTGATTGATAGTTATTTGCAAAAGGGAGAACAAGTTTTGTATTTATTACCCGAGATTGCATTGACAACGCAGATCATCGAACGTCTCAAGACCATCTTTGGCGCTAAAGCAGGTGTTTATCACTCCAAATATAACCCGAACGAAAAAGTTGAAATCTGGAATAAAGTATTGGGTTTCAACCCTAAAGAATCAACAGATCATCAGGTTATTATCGGTCCGAGATCGGCTTTGTTTCTGCCATTCAGCAAATTGGGTTTGATCATCGTTGACGAAGAACATGATCCCTCTTTCAAGCAGCAAGAGCCGGCACCACGCTATCAGGCGCGTGATGCGGCTATTGTGTTGGCCGGGATGCATCAGGCTAAAGTTTTGTTGGGATCGGCAACACCTTCGTTTGAAAGCTATTACAATGCAAGTACCGGCAAGTTTGGGCTGGTGGTTCTCAAAGAACGCTTTGGCGGCATGCAGATGCCCGAAATCAACATTGTGAATATGCGCGAAGAAAAGCGTCGCAAAACAGCACAATCGCATTTCAGTTCGGTGCTCATCAACGAGATTAAGCAGACGATTGCCGTTAAAGAGCAAAGCATACTTTTTCAAAACCGCAGGGGGTTTTCGCTGCGGCTCGAATGCGATCAATGCAACTGGTTTCCCGAATGCCGCAATTGCGATGTGAGTCTGGTGTATCACAAAAAACAAAACATGCTTCGGTGCCATTATTGTGGCTATTCTATAGCTGTTCCAACGCAATGCCCTTCGTGTCACAGCACTGCCATTAAAATGCATGGCTTTGGTACAGAGAAAGTTGAAGAAGAGCTTGGCCTCATCTTTCCGACCTTAAATATTGCAAGACTCGATCTTGATACCACAAGAAGCAAATACGCTTTCCAGGAAATAATTGAGGGATTTTCTGCCGGGAAGACACAGGTGATGGTAGGAACGCAAATGGTTACCAAAGGTTTAGATTTTGAAAACGTACGTGTTGTCGGCATTCTCAATGCTGACAATATGCTTTCATATCCCGATTTCAGATCTTTTGAAAGAAGTTTTCAGCTGATGGCGCAGGTGAGCGGTCGCGCCGGACGAAAAAACAAACAAGGAAAGGTGATCATCCAAACACATCAACCCCATCATCAAATGATGCAATATGTGCTAAAGAACGATTATGAAGGATTATTTTTTCAACAGATGGCTGAAAGAAAGAAGTTTAACTATCCACCATTTTTCAGGATCATTATGATTCAACTGCATCACCGCGAAAATCACACTGTAAATGTTGCAGCTTTTGAGCTTGCAAAAATGCTCAAAGAAAACAAGGAATACGAGCTGCTCGGGCCTGAGTACCCAATGATTTCGCGAATCAAATCACTGTATATCAAGCAAATTATCATTAAATTTTCGCGCAAAAAAAATACCGCTGAAATAAAACAATTCATTCTGGAACGTATTGACCGGCTGATTACAACCGAAGGTTTTAAAAGCTTGCGTATTCACATTGATGTTGATCCGCAATAAAAGTTAAAATCTTCTGCAAGGGAATCAAAACAACCGGAATTTTGTTTAATAAAAGATTAACAATAACATCAAATACTTAGCAATTAAATTTTATGCGTTTTTTAAAACCGGTTGCTTTCGCAATTACATTTTTATTTAGCCTGACTGCCTTTGGAATCACACCTGCAGATGTTGATGGAGGACTAAAAGGGAAAGTTTTTGATAAATCAACCCGGCAAGGTCTGGAATATGCCACGATAATGGTTTACAACCAGCAGGATTCGAGTTTCGTAGCCGGTTCAATTTCCGGAAAATCCGGTGAGTTTAATATAAAACTAAAGCCCGGCAAGTATTATGTGACCGTTCAGTTCATTGCATACAAGCAAATTACAATCAGTAATATTGAAGTTGAAAAAGGAAACCGCATTCGCGATCTGGGCGATCTTTTTGTGAGTCCCGACACCGAAATGCTGGATGAAATTGAGGTGGTTGCCGAACGGACAACGGTTGAGATGAGTCTCGACAAAAGGGTCATCAACATCGGAAAAGACATGACATCGAAAGCCGGAAACGCCATTGAGGTGTTGGAAAACATCCCTTCGGTGACAGTTGATGTTGAAGGAAATGTGAGTTTGCGTGGCGACGACGGCGTTAGAATACTCATTGATGGCAAAGTTTCCGGCCTGGCAGGCATCAGCAGCCGCGACGCGTTGCGATCCATTCAAAGTGACATGATCGAACGCATCGAAATCGTAACAAATCCATCTGTGAGATATGATGCAGAAGGAACTTCAGGGATCATCAATATCATTCTGAAAAAAGACCGGCGACAGGGTTTCAACGGGTCGGTGGATGTTACAGCAGGTTATCCCTGGCAGGCAGGCTTGGGAATCAACACCAATTATCGTTTTAAAAAGGTGAACCTATTTGCCAACTACAACCTCAACTACAGAGAAAACATCGGATCAGGAAGCTCTTATCGCGAGATAAACAACGAATCGCGTAAGCTGATCACCGATCAGGAGAGTGAACGCATACGCCAAAGCCTTGGCAACACCATCCGCGTTGGCGCCGAATACTTTGTCAATCCCAATAACTCACTAACATTCAGTACGATGTATCGTTATGCCAATCAAGATAACAGCGCCACTGTAACGTATAGTGATTTTCTGACGCCCGGTATTTTAGAAAGTAAAAGTCAAAGGGTTGAGACACAAAAAGAAAAAGAGCCTAACCTGCAATATTCGCTTGACTATCGAAAACAATTCAATAAAAAAGACCAGCTTCTGACAGCAAGCATTCAATATTTCAGCAATGAAGAAGAGGCAAATTCCGACATCACACAAAGCATGCTGTTTGGCGAAAATTTGATCGGTTCGGAGGCTGTGGGGCAAAGAACCTCAAACGACGAGAAGGAGTTAAACCTACAGGCACAGGCTGACTATTTTCATCCTTTCGGGGGAAAAGCCAAGCTCGAAACAGGGATTAAACTTCAAATCAGGAATATTGCAAACAATTAC
>DISP01000010.1 GCA_002421995.1 Bacteroidales bacterium UBA6207
GAATAACTGACAATCCATTTTCCTGAAGCTTTAAACGCAACAAGTTTTTCACGGATTTCCATCAGATTGGCCATGCCGCTGTTAATTTCGGATAGCTCGAGATAGATGCCGGAAATATTGGTGTCTTTGGCTGCTTTTTCAATGTTTTCAAGGATTTCGTTTACACCTAATGGTGAGTTGGATTCCATGCTCCCGAAATCGAAATGTTCGAAAGGGTTTTTTGAAGCACGGTCTTGAACAGGAACTGAAAAATCAGCCACCAAAACAGTATTGGGTTTAACTTTCACCTGCTCATTTTCCGACATGGAAACAAGTGCCGTCACCATTCCAATGCCAATGAAAAGCAATAACAACAGGGTTAACAAAGTGCCTGCAAAGGAGGCAAACATAAATTTAAAAAATTGTTTCATAATACAGGTTTTAAGATTTAAGATGTTGAAGTTGTTTTTATATAAACTAAAATCGTGCGAAAAATTATAAGAATCACAAAATGAGTATTATAATACAATAAGGTATCAATTGTATGTTCTTGTAAATTGAACGCATTGATGCACATATTGTTCAAAAACGGACATTATTATTCTGCGATATTAACAAAAAGTTGTCAATAAATTGCAGGCATGCCAATGTTATTTTTCGGTTTTTTTAAACGATTTTTGAATCTTGAAATCATTATTTGGATGCGTAGATTTTTACCGGTTTTTGCGGTTATCATATTTTTAGCGATGGAGGCTCCGGTTTCGGATGCAAAACATCCTGACAACTACGGCGGTGACACAATCAAAGTGATTTCTCACCCGCTTAATCTTCCTCCCGGTTTCAGTATCAGCAACAATGAAACTGCTGTTGTACCTGTTTCAATTGATTATGGAAAGCGTTATGTCAATCCGGCAAAGTTTGAATTGCCGAAAAAAATTATGACAAAAGGACTGCTGCCCAAGGAACGTATGGTAAGCTTCTTGTGGCTTTACAACGACAAGCTGGATATCAGGGATGTTGAAAAACTTGCCGACCTTTATATAAAAGAATCTGCTGTTGAAGGTGTTAATCACGACATTGCATATGCTCAAATGTTGCTCGAAACCGGATACCTTAAATATGGCGGTGATGTAAGAAAAGAGCAAAATAATTTTTGTGGCCTCGGAGCCATTGGAAACGGAGTGCCAGGATTGAGTTTTTATAGCATTGAAGATGGCGTGCGTGCACACATTCAGCACCTCAAGGCATATGCTTCAACAGATTCTTTGGCCGGCAAAAAAGTTGATGACCGTTTTGGAAAGATAAAAAGGGGGACAGCCACCGAAATACAGCACCTTACAGGAAGGTGGGCCACTGATCCTTATTACGATCAAAAACTTCAGAAATTGATCCAACTGATTTTTGAAGGATACATACCCCCGAAGAAAAAGACTTCCGTTTTGTTCGATTGAAAATAATCAATCTGCTTCGTCTGCTGATTTTGATTATTTATTAATTATTGTTTTCAGGATTAAAAAGCTTGGATTAATTTTGTTCCGATGGAATCAAAAACAGTTTTTCTTTCCCTTGGCTCAAATATTGATGATAGATTGGCTTTTCTTCAAAAGTCAACTGATACAATACGTGATACTTGTGGTAATGTTGTTGCACTTTCATCTGTGTACGAAACAGAACCTTGGGGTTTTCAATCATTCAATTCTTTTCTCAATCAAGTTATTGCCTTGAAAACTGACCTATCTCCGTCCGGGCTGATGGAGCAGCTATTAACAATCGAAAAGCATTTTGGTCGTGAAAGAGGACTTTCCAATACGTATCAATCCCGAACCGTTGATATAGATATACTGTATTTTGACAATATGATCATAAACACCACGCTGGTTTCCGTGCCCCATCCAAGACTCCATCTGAGAAAGTTTGTTTTGGTGCCTCTGTGTGAAATCGCTCCTGAATTTATTCACCCTGTTTTTAACTGCTCAAACAGCGAACTTCTAAATAAATTAGCTGATAGTTCGGCTGTCAGGCCGTTTTTATTTGCCTGAAATTAAATGACTAAATGAACCAAAATCCCTATCAATTTATTGCTGTCGAAGGAACGATCGGTGCTGGCAAAACCTCCTTGGCTACCATGATAGCGAATGATTTCAATGCAAAACTCATTCTCGAACAGTTTGAAGACAACGCCTTTTTGCCAAAGTTCTATGAAGACCAGGATAAATATGCTTTCCCCCTGGAGATGTCATTTATGGCTTCCCGCTTTCAACAACTTAAGGACCAGCTTGGAACACATGATATGTTCAAATCATTTGTAATTGCTGATTATTATGTTGCCAAATCACTGATTTTTGCAAGAAAGACGTTGAAACCTGATGAGTTCAACCTTTTTAACCGTTTCTTTCATCTGATTGATATTTCTTTGCCGAAGCCTGATCTTTTGGTGTATCTATACCTCGAGGTTGATAAGCTTCAGCAAAACATTCGTAAGCGGGGCCGTAGCTATGAACAACAAATAAAAGATGAATACCTTGGAAGTATTCAACAAGGTTATTTCGAGTTTATCCGTCAGCAGCAAGACATGCGCATACTGCTCATTGATACCAATCAGATTGATTTTGTGGCAAGCAAACGCCAGTATCATAAGCTGCTTGATGCAATTTTTAAGGAATATCCTGTTGGTGTTCACCGAATCACCTTTTAGCAAAATAAAAAAGCCGGCTTTTAACCGGCTTTTTTATTTGGTATGATTTCTTCTAATTATTTGACGATTGCCTGAAAATCAGCTTCGCCAAAAAGTTTGATAAATTCGCGGTCGTTTTTAGCAGTGTTTTTGCATCCTTCATGTGCTTTAATTGCTTTCATCAGGTTGCTGTAAACTTCAGCATTGTTGCCGGTGCGTGCGCCCAAAACTGCTTTCAGGTAAGATGTTTTGGCATTGTCAACTGCACAGTTTAATGTGTTTCTTGCTGCTTCATATTCTTTGTTCAAAAGCTGGGTTAAACCGAGGTTGTAATCACATTTTTCTGCTGACATCAAGCTAACTGCTTTGCTGTAATCACCTTTGTAGATGTTCAGAACACCGGTGTTATAGTCAACATTGGCACCAAGTTGTTTGGCTTTGTTGAGGTTGGCCTCAGCTGCTTTGAAATCACGCTCCATAATATTTACAGCGGCCAGGTTGTTGTATGCGGCAGCAGATTTATCATTCATGCTGATGGCTTTATTCAGGAGGTTTTTAGCTTCTGCGGCGTTACCAAGGTTAATTTCAACCTCTGAAGCATTCAAAACGGCCCTGAAACATTTAGGATGAAGATTCATTGCGTTCTTGTAAATGACCTGCTTGGTTTTCAGGTCATTGGTGAGTGTAGCAGCATAAAGAAGTTCGTTCAAACTAAGTTTTGAAGGATCTGTAGTAGCAAGATTACCGATTTCATCATCAGTTTTCTTTGGCTCGAAAGTGTTAACATTGATGATAGCACGACGGAGTGGAGGCAGAATTTCTTTTTCCAATTCAGGATAAATAAGAATCATGTTGCGGATTTCCTGTTCGCGTTGTGCAGGATTGGCTGAACGTACCACATTCAGGATGGCGTTCTTATCTTTTATGCTTGATGCTTCAACAGCTGCCATGAAACCATTCCAGTCGGGACCATTGCCACTCTTGTTGTAGTTGAGTTCTTTTTCGCTTTTGAATGGCAAGGTGTTGTCCTTGTTTTTCAGCATTTTTTTGAATTCAGCATTCAGATATGAAATTGCTGCTTCAGCGCGTTTGTCAGACAATCCGTTGTTGAATGTTTCTTCTCCTTCAGGTGATGCCCATCCGGCAATGGTGATGTCTTTCAAAGCATAACCCATTTCGAGGTTTTTGCTCACGTTTTTCAAAGCTGCTTTGTTGTCGTCCTTTTTATTCAAAGGAAGATTCCAGTCGAGTTTGTGCTGATTTACAGGGAAGTAGATGTCTGCGTTTTGGGTGAGGATGGTAACTTTCTCATACCCGTGTGCAGCATTCGATGTTTTGAATTTGTCAGCAATACGTTTTGAGGTATAAATAACGCCATCATCAAGTTTGCGTTGTGGACAGGTTAAATAGGCTTCATTTGCAACAACGCCATCACGTGTTGGGTTGGTGATGGTCTTGGTAGGATAAACCAAAGGAGCCACAACAAGGTCGCTAACATTTAGGTTAGGATGATAAGGAATTTTATCAGTGTAAGTAAATGTTCCACCTTCGGCATAATTCACCGGAATGCCATCACCTGTTACCTTTTCACCCTTGAAGTTGATAGGTTTCAGAACAACTGAGCCTCCATCATAAGTGAGAACAGGAGTGAAGTTCATTGCGGCATTTTTCTTGAAGTATTTGGGCGGGAAAGTTCCTTTGATCGTAACTAACACAGAATCACCTTTTTCTTCCAATGGTTGTGGAGTTGCTTCAAGCACAACACTACCAAAGTTGTCAACCATGCTCTTCACGCTGTTGCTGATGAATTTGTATCTGGCACCAAAATTCAGGTGAGCGTAGAGGTCGCCTTTATAAGTTCCTTCCGGCCAGTGACGGTTGTCGCTGCCATCATCAACAAATGCATCCAATCTGTCAGAATCAGCAAAATTGAAGGTGTAGTCAGCGTAGATATCCAATTTTTCTGTGGCACGATAGGTTAATTCGGCTCCGATTGGCACAATCCATGCGTTTGCACGGCCTGTCCAGCCTTCTTCAATTTTGTTTGTGCCATAACCAATTTCCGGATCGAAAGGGTTGCCGGTTGTTTTATCAACTGCGCGTGCCTGCCAATCAATTTGTCCGAAACCAAGATGTGTTGACAATCCAAATTTTCTGTCAGGATTGTAACCGGCAATCAGGTTCAGCATCTCGAATGAAACATTCAGACTCCCGTCGAAAAACTTTGCTTCATCAATCATCGCATTCCTGACTTGTCCATTTTTGATGGCATCTTTATCTCCGCCAAATGCACCGAGGCCAAATTTACCAAAAGCACCAAAAACCGGTGTAAATTGGTAACCTAAACCAAGGTCTGCATTAAATTTCATATTGGAAGGATCGGCAAGAAAACCATATTTATTCAAATCCCCATTGAAAAGACTCAATCCAGCTTCTCCGAACACGTGAAAATACGGGTCAAAAACACTGGTTTTCTTGGTTTTCGTCTCGGAAGCTTTCTCCTGTCCATAGAAATGCATAGGCGTAAATGCCAGCATCATGATCAGGGCAAATGTTGAAAGTAGAAGATTTTTTTTCATAACAGTTTGATTAGATGTCTACTATAAATTAATTGATCAATAAATTTCAAA
>DISP01000030.1:0-26394 GCA_002421995.1 Bacteroidales bacterium UBA6207
GAAAACAACCTGTAAAAAAAGACTTTGTCGCCTATCCTGAAACCAGTGATATCCGGCCCCATCTCCATCACTATTCCAGCACTGTCGATTCCGCCAATTTGCGGATTTTTGTATTTCAAAGAAGGAAATCCTTTCATCAACTCCATGTCAACGGGATTGATACGGCTGCTTGCCATTTTTATTTTCAACTCACCTGATTGTACTTTACTGTTTTCGATGTGTTGCACTACCATTGTTGAAAATTCCTTTCCTGCTTTGCGGCGAATAATTGCTTTCATCAGATCTTGAGTTTCTGTGCCTGCTCAGCGTTTAACACCTGTTTGAGATCAGATTTCCATTTCGCAACAGCATTCCGGATCAGTCCCTTTTTTCTACCTTGTTTACAGGCTTCTACATGCGCCTGCGCTCTTTCAAGATTGATTTGGAATACCAACGCCTTTTGTTCCCCGGTGAGCGAAAGTTTCTGCGTCATTTTATCGGTGATGTGTTTCACCTTCGTTTCTCTGCTGATACGTGAGTGTGCAAATGCCTTGATACCAATTGCAGAAACAACAAGTACCACGACAATGATCAAAATTTTCTTTGTTATCATTTTATAAAGATTTATTTATGAATGTGAATGCAAAACTATTACCTTTGTCCAAAATTATTAGGTAGTCGTTAATAATTGTATTAGTATATAAATATAGACCAATGACAAACTCAAGGAAAAACAAGGATTTTAATCCGAATAATTGTCCGGTCACCCATTGTTTAAACAAGATTGGTGGCAAATGGAAGCCTGTCATTATACATTTGATAAGGAAAGATTGCAACCGTTTTTCGATGTTGCAAAAGGCTATTCCTGACATAAGCAAGCAAATGCTGGTCAACCAGCTGCGCGAAATGGAAGAAGATACAATCCTCGAACGCATCATTTATGCCGAGATTCCTCCCAGGGTTGAATACAAAATTTCAGCCTACGGGCAATCGCTGTTTCCCATCATTGACAGCATGTCGGAATGGGGTTTGCGGGATTTGAACATGAAGGGTTGAGGATTGAATATGTATATATTTTGTAAACCTAGTATTTGCAGATCAGTATAGTTAAATAAGCCTTTGAACTTTTCCGACTACAAGCTTATCCTGATTTTTAACTTCACAGTAAGGATCAATCAATACTTTCATCCCTGCAAATTACATTGTAAAATTAAAGAAAACTAAAGCAGAATTTTCTGGCCAATACCTCATTCGAAGCCTTTATTTTAAGAAACACACTTTCAGTAACTCCTGCCATGCCGCTTATGCGTACCTTTGAGCCCTAAAGAAAGAAATGATGCGATTTGAAAACTTTTCCCTTATCAGAAAGATGCTGACACATTCTTACATGATAGTGGCGATGCTGCTTCTGACCACGCTTGCCTGCAGCAAAGACAAAGATCCTCAACCGCAGGTGACACCACCTATAAATGACGACCCGGCCCAATACGGTCTGCCTTTTGCCGGTGTTTCCGATCCTGCGGATGTGATGCTTTACCAGGTGAATATCAGAGCTTTCAGTTCGCAGGGCAACTTTGCCGGTGTCACAGCCCGCCTCGACTCGATCAAAAGTCTGGGTGTCAACACCCTTTATCTGATGCCTACCTATCCCATCGGTGTGGAAAGAGGCATCAACTCACCTTATTGCATCAGCGATTATAAAGCTGTAAACACGGAGTTTGGAAACCTTACCGACCTGCGTAACCTCATTGAACAAGCCCACAACCGAGGCATGGCTGTGCTGCTCGACTGGGTTGCCAACCACACCTCATGGGATCATGTTTGGATGAAAAACCCCAGCTGGTATGCCCGCGACAACAGCGGAAATATGTACAGTCCGAACGGCTGGAACGATGTGGTGCAACTAAATTTCTCCAACACCGACATGCGCAAGGAGATGATCAAAGCCATGAAGTTCTGGGTGCTCACCGCCAATGCCGATGGTTTCAGGTGCGACTATGCCGATGGTCCTCCCATTGATTTCTGGAAACAAGCCATTGACACGCTACGCAATATGAGCAGCAGAAAACTCTTGTTGCTGGCCGAAGGCACGCGCTCACAGCATTTTTCGGTGGGTTTTGATTTCAACTTTGGCTTCAGCTTCTACGATCAGATGAAAAAAGTGTACCAGCAAAACCAGCCGGCTTCTTCGCTCTATGCTTTCAACAACTCGGAATACAGCCTTGCCGGAGCCAATCAATGGGTGGTGCGCTACATCACAAACCACGATGTGAACAGCTCCGATGGCACGCCGCTCGACCTCTTCGGAGGCAAAAATGGCTCGATGGCTGCTTTTGTGGTTGCTGCTTATATGAAAGGAGTGCCGATGATTTATTCCGGTCAGGAGGTGGGGACGCCTTTCAGAATCACTTTTCCGTTTACAAGCCAAAATATCAACTGGACGCTCAACGCCGATCTGGTGGCCGAACACAAAAAGATTATCGCCTTACGCAATCAGCATGAAGCCCTGCGAAAAGGTACGCTCACAACCTTTGCACACACCAAAGCAGTGGTGTTTACAAAGAACACGGCTTCTGAAACGCTATTAGTTGTGAGCAACCTGAAAAACTCCGAGGCTGTTGTTGCACTTGACGCCACGCTCACAGGCTTTGCCTGGAAAGATGCTTTTACAGGTGCAGATGCCGGCACATTTACAAGCCTGACACTGGAGCCCTACAGCTATAAAGTTTTTATAAAGCTTTAACCATCAGCATATTATTCAAGAACGAATGAAGTTGATCTTGGATACCGAACAATATATTTGAAGTTTAGCACTTTTTTTTCAGAAGGGCTCAGCTCTATTTCCCAGGTTAATTTGCCGGTTTTGCTATCAAGTTTGGCACCGGCATAGCTGTTCCATTCAACTTCGATTGATTTCTTTTCGGAAATTGGGAACTGGTCTTCAACAACAACCTTCACAGTTGTGCTCTTGTTGTTTTTTACGGTGATATCCCAGCCAATGGTTTCGGTGATGGTGTTCCCAAAAAATTGTCTATCAATCATTTCCTTATTGCTTTGTCGCTGAACCACAATACCTTTGTCTCTGCCAAGCGACATTTTCAGGGTATCTGCTGCCACGTCAGTATCAAGATAAGACTCCCCGGTAAAAGTACCCTGGTAATAGATTCCTGATTTGCCACTCTGCAGATTAAGTTGTTCCCAGCCACTGATCTCAGCAGTCAGAAAGACATCGCTCTCGAGTTTTGGCACTGCATAATACACATAGTTGACCGGCAGACTAACCTCTTTGATTTTTATCGCGTAATCCTGTCCATCGGAAGGTATCGTATAAGGAATCTCAATTGCATATTCGATATTTGTCAAATTGGTTCTCAGTGAGTTGGAAATAATGTTCGTTGTGATGGCAGCATCTCCCTGCTTATTATAATATTGTCCATTGTTCATCCGTGCAGTTTTTTCATTATCGTAACCGGTTTGTTTCCCCCCAACCAATGCCGAAAGCGGTGGTAGAGAATTATCGGCAGCGACAGCATAACCACTTGTGCTAGTGCTCTTCGTGCGCGATGGAACCTTGTAATCAATAAGTTCAACTTCTGACAGGCTGATAGATGAAGCTTTCAACTGAAAGTCGCGTGTCGAAATACGGTCGGCAATCACTCCAACATTCAGTGCTGTTGAGGGTTCATAACCAACAAAAGTTACTTTCACCACATAATTACCTGGCCGAATGGGTTTTATCGTGTATTGTCCATCAAAATCAGTAGTTGCGCCGATAACCACATTGTTGTACTCTGCAACAACGCTTGCAAAGGCAACAGGTTCGCCCGTTACAGCTTCGAGCACACGGCCTTTGAGTGTTCCTGTTCCTTTCACAACACCCTTGTTTCCGGTCGATGGGCTACTTCCGAGATACCATACCGGAAGCTCAGGTTTTGTACCGTTCAGCATTGGGTTGCTTGTCGAGAGTTTCATATTGACATTGTTCCAGTTTTCGCCCGAAGTTTGAAACACACTGGCATTATACACTATTGAAAGCGGCTGAGTAATGTCGTCAACCCTGAAATCGTAGGACGGTATCCATCCTGCTGAGTTAACAAGATAACTCATTTCAAACGAGGATTTTACATCTTTCGAACATTCAACAGCGATGAGTACCTCGCTGTAGGTCTTGCGTCGGTTTACACTGATTTCGTTGAGTTTGGCATTCAACTCCTGTAGTAATTTGTTAGCATTATCAAGCTCTGCAGCCATCAGCAGCTTTGCGTGTCTGATTTCGTTGAGCCGAAGCCTGAAAAAATCTGCAGCTTCCTTGATTACTGCAATCTGCACACCTTCTTTTCCATGAGTCAGCTGACTGTTTTCCAGCAGCAGACGCTCTTCGATGTCAGCAACACTCATCTTATTTCTTACCTCTTTGATCTGTTGTTCCTGCGCAGCGATTTTTGCATCGAGTTCAATTTCTGCTTTCTCCTTGTTGTTGAGGGCAGGGTATGAAAGCTGGTGCTTCACCGATTGTATTTTGCAGCCATCCATCCCACTCACCTGAATGCTTTGTGGGTTAATCTCAGGTGTAAGCTTTTCAAGCACTAAAAGATGTTTTCCTTTTGGCGCGGTCAACTCCGCTTTACGGGTCAACTGAGCACCTTCATAAAACACAGTAGCACTGCTGATTACCGATTTCACTTTTATGGTATCTGTGTTACTCCATGCATTGTGGACAATCAGAACCATTGCGAGAAGAAGGAGTTTTTTCATTTGTTTATTATTTTGGGTTAATAGATAGCGTTTTAGAATGCTTGATTTGATGATTTTCATTGGAAACGTTGCTCCGGCTTTGGCTGTAACAGCATTCAACAGGCTTATTAAATCCCTGCCTCCAAACGAATCAGTGCCGCACAGCCCGTCAGGTTTACACATTGTATTTTCATTGTGCCTGATTCAGTTTTACTAAAATCTTCTCAATTTGCTCGTTGTAACCAATTATTTCAGCTTCGTATGCATTGGTGTTTTCCTGAATGGCTCTTAAAATCGCAGTGTATGATTTGATTCTGAGGCTGCAATATTCGCCAAGCAATTTATTCTGATTGTTCAGTCCTTCGGGAAGATCATAGGATTCGATTTGCTGAATAATCTTTTGAATCTTGTTCCAACCTGGCAATCCATAGTTTTGGATTTCCAAGACCAGATCCCGGTCGGCGGCAAACTCAAGCTGATAGATGCGCAGAGCCCGTTCTTCAAGGGCAGCTATCTCCTGCATATCTTTATTGAATTTAACAACATCCTGGTTCGTACCTCTCAGCACGGTCATCGAAACCAGAACAAAGCCGAGCACCAGTAAAGTGTTGGTGACATAGATAGTCAATGTACGGTTATGATTCAGCGAGGGCATAAAAGCATAACCGATGACAAGTCCGCTGAGCAAACCACCGATATGCGCGGCGTTGTCAATCCCGGGTTTGAACCCATTGACAAGGTTGTAGGCCACAAAAACACCAATGCTGACGAGTAACGATTTGCGTGCAGATTTTTCGATAAGATTAGTTGACAACAAAGCCAAAAAAACGCCATACATCCCAAAAATAGCACCCGAAGCACCTGCACTGATGGTGAGTTCGTTCCAGTAAAGACTTGCCAGGCTGCCGGCTAAGCCCGAGAGCAGGTAGGCAGTTAGATAACGACCCTTGCCAAGGATGGGCTCGAGCAACACACCGATATAAAGAAGGGCATACATATTCAACAGAAGATGGAATATCCCAATGTGCATAAATGTATTCGTGATCAAACGCCACCATTGTCCGTCGAGGGTCATAGGACGGAAATTGGCACCCCAAAGGAGTAAGCTTTCATGCGATGGAAGAAACATATGCACCCCGGAGATGATCATCACAGCAAAAAACAGGATATTCAAAATGATGAGAATTGGCGTTATGAAATATCCCTGAACCGGAATCATTATTGATGACAATCCTGCCAGCCTGCTTTTGGCAGCCAGGGGCGACTTCGACTGTTCTTCACCGTCCCGGGCAAAATCATTTGAAAGCGCATTGTATTTTTCGTTTAGAGCTTCAATATCAGCTGTTTCGCGCAATCTATTAAAAGTCTGTTTAAAACTTTCAATGTTTTTACGATTTCTTCCCCAGTCATACCACTGGCTCCCTGTGCATTCGCTGTGAAGGATAATGCTGCCAAACTCCACATTTGCCCTTATCTCCTCACCCCACGAAAGGGCAGAAAATTCAGTATAGGCCAGCAGTTCCGATTCGGTGATAGCGCCGATGTTCCAATCCAGATCTTTCATGGTTTCGTGGGCCAACACCCAGGTCTGTTTTCGGTTGAGCCCTTCCACTTCCATCACATCTTCCCTGAAAGGTGTAATGGCCACCGACTTTCCTTTGCTTGTCCTTTTTACCAATGCTTCGGCAACTTCAGCTGCCCTTTGCTCATCGCGTTCATATTGAGGGCATTCTTCTTCAAAATCAGCCCTTTCATTTGTAAGGCTGCAAATGATGCCTTTTTCAAAATCAAATTTCTGTTGTGTGCATCTTCCGCAATACACCAATTGTTTGTCTCTGTTCATAATTTGTTGGGGTTGATTGGTTCAAAATGTTTTTTTTTAGTTTGTGACCGATTCATTGATTTTTACCGAGTCAATAACTCTCTTGCCCGCTTGTGCGCCGATAAGGTCGTCCAGTTCCCACAAAGTTGCCACCTGCCACAGATTGGTATTTTTTACCATAATGAGGTTCATAAACCCGACCAAAACACCATTCTCTTTAAAAGAACCTGATTGTATCCTTGCCGGTATTTTGCCAACTTCCACATTGAACTGCTCATAGCGAAAGTCGGTGACACCTTTTTGTTTTTTCATCTCATTTACCGATCCCAATGCAGCACCTTCAAGACTTGCCTGACCTATCTTATCCACATATTTTACATTGGTAACCATTACTTTAAGGCCCTTCTCCGATTCATTGCCAAAAACCTCGGCAGACTCAATATATTGCATCGCTTCATCCGGAAATTCCAAAGTTGTTTTCGTGAGCACAACCGGTGTTTCGACCGTGAGCCCATATTTGCCGTAGGTTTTAAACACCCATTCGCGCTGCATCAGGTCGTCAGGGCTCTTACTTGAGCTAAAAAAACGTGCAATTTCGTTTCCTCCCCACCGTCCAATCGCAGAAAACAAAACCAAAGCAATTGTGAAGCCAATCCAGTATTTCAAGCCTTTGTTTTTTTTTCTACTCTTTTTTTCCGCGGTTTGAATGTTGGCATCAGTCATACAAACAAGTTTCAGAAACTCATCATAAGTCCTTTCAGGGTGCCTGGACTGCCAGCTGGTGAAGTTGTTTTCAATCTTTCTGTTACAATGAGAACAAAAAACAAGGTAAGGCGATTTAAGCTCATTGAGGTGACCGCATTTGTCGCATTTTAAGAACATCGGTGAAAATTGTTATTGTGTTTAATTTAAGCTCCACGGGGGTAATGCATTTTTTAAGGCATTAATTCCGTTTAATAAATTGCTCTTTTAAAAATGTCATTCCAATTATAATTGTGATGTTTTTGGGTTAGGACCCCATTTGTTCTCACCCGGCTGACTATCATTTAATGCAAATAAAAGAAGCAATACCGCTCCTATAACTGGAACAATCATTAATAGTAAAGTCAGACCCGACCTGCCAATATCATGCATTCGCCTTACGCTTACTGCTAATGACGGGACAAAAACAGCCAGACCGTAGAGGATGTATATAACACCATAAGGCATTTCGCCTATTGTAGTTCCGAGGAGATAATCCATCAGCGCAGCCAATAGCTGAATGCCAAGATTGATCAGATAAAACATCCAAAACTCAGTTCGCCTTGCCCTTCCTTCGAAGTCAGCATACTTTTTCATTACTTGTGCATACCAATTCATAGGATTGTTTTTTTTAAAATAACCGCTCTGAAGGCCTCGCGGCATTGCCCCGTTTTTTTTACCGGTTTACGGTCTCCGGAAATATCTTTACAACATAATACAACTTATTGTCCAGCCTTTCAATTCGTTGGAGTTTACAAAGCAATACCAAACACAAGCATTGCGCCTGTGAGGATGCCTCCTGAACGGGAAGAACCAATCGTATATGCCTTTGCACCTATCGAATATCTGTCAGAGTATTTATAATCATAGCCGATAATGAAATTAAAAGCATGCTCATTCGACGTAAAATAGTCATAATCCAGACTTGTGGCAGACTCTCGATACAATCTTGTTTCATTAATAAATGTATAACCAAGACCAATCCTGAAATTGTTTTTCCCATCGTTTCTGAAAGGAGAAACATACAACGTTATACCACCATGGAGGTAATCATTTTTATCATGTTTTGTCTCGAAGCTTCTGCCGATTCCCACAACAGCAGAAGCGGTGAAATAAGCATTCAGTTTGTAGTCGAGTTCATTTTCGAAGCTGAGCGTCAATAC
This sequence comes from Bacteroidales bacterium UBA6207, assembly GCA_002421995.1. Lineage (GTDB taxonomy): Bacteria > Bacteroidota > Bacteroidia > Bacteroidales > F082 > JALNZU01. The sequence continues at coordinate 8,440 of DISP01000030.1, forward strand.
GTCGCCGCTTCCCATAAAACCTACGCCTGCTCCGGCTTTGAATTCCAGACGGCTTGGTTGTTCCTGTGCAGAAAGTATCGTGCCCAACAACATGAATGAGAGAATGATCGTTACTTTTTTCATTTGTTTGATTTTTATTCGAATGTTTCAAAAATTAATGTCATTTATTGATGATTGCTGAATTTAACAGGCAGACTAAGCTGCATGCTTATGTTTCGGTTATTGTTTTTTGCAGGAATCCAATCCGGAAACTGCTTAACTACTTTTTCGACAACTGTATCAAAGCGGTGATCAAAAGGCACACTTGTATAAACATTTTCAATTTTTCCCTCCTCGGTCACAGTAAAAGTTACTACAATACTGGCCGAGGAAGCATTTGAAATTTTGTAACCTTTCGGGAAGTGTAGCTTGTTTTGAAGATATTTTCGGTATTTCTTTTCTCCGCCTTTGAATGAAGCAATTCGAATAATGCCGGATGTGTCCTGACTAATATTTCCTTGATCATCAAAGTATTGAGCTGAAACACGCTTTCCGTTTTCAAAGTACTCAATCCCGCTTGGCTGACCATTTTTATGGTAATAATCCCATCTTCCTATCTTATCAAAGTTCGCTGCAAAATCGCCTTTTGCGGATAATTGTGCGTTCGAAAACCAGCTCACAAGTGCGTATGTTTGTTTATCTTTTCGATAAAGGGAGTCGCTAAGTGTGCCGTTCGTATGCCAGTATAGCGAAGTACCTGTCCTTTTACCTTTTGAATAAATTGCTGAATCACTTCTCACCTTATTATAATGATAGGACACCCAAGGCCCATCCAATTCGTTGTTCGCATACTTTCCGGATGATTTTACACCTCCATCAGGATAATAAAAGGTAAAATATCCATTTTTTTCTTCGCAAATCGAATCGAGATAGAGTCCGGACATTTGCAATTGGGCATCTCTGATATAAAAATCACGTCTGTAATACCCCGAATCAGTTTTGACGGTTAATGAATAAAAAGAAGCGGAAGCAGCATCACACTGCTCCCATTTGTGGTTGTATAATCTTTCGGTGGTTTGCGCCGTCAAGCTGTTGAAATAGAATGAGGCAAATACCAGTGGCAATACTGAAATCATCCGAAAAAGGTTTTTCGAACGGATTATATGTCCTGATTGCAGCATAAAAGCCATAGTTATCCTTGAAGGAAAGAAGCTTTTAAAAGATTTATTCATTCTCATATCCGTTTCAAACTTGTGATAAAGCCTCTTCATCAACAGTTTTATTCATCAATACCGGCCGCAGTTCTCACCAATGAAAGCGGCTTGTAATCCCATCCGCGCAGGCCGATGATTCCATACATTGTTTCGCCTGGTTTTATCTTTTTATCGAATAAGTCGTTGACCATCAGATCACGCAGCAAATTACTGTTTGCATTGCTTGCCACAGCCATGTTTCCGATGGTTATTCCCGGTCCAAGTGCCAATCCGATCGGATAGACATCCTGAGTGGTATTAGAGCCGTCTTTTTTGGTGACAGTCAGGTTCACAAACGTCAACAACAAATAAGGAAGATAGGAAGCAGAACTTTGTCGGATCATTCGCTGCGCAACACTGGCTTCGAGCGGAAACAGCTGTGTTGAACCTGAAAAAAAAGCTGCATTTCTTCCAATAATCAAATCGGAATCTGAATTATTCGTCACCTTCACGGCCACAATCCTTACGCCTTTGTTTTCTTCTTTATTGGCATAGCGCCGGTTGCCTCTTTCGCGCAGCACATCATATTTGTATGACAGGCTTGTCCCGTCCTGAACATCGTGTGCGTTATAATTCAGCCTTTCCGGCCTTAATGGTTTGTAGGTGGCTGCGCAACTGCTGAGCAATAACGCAAGAAGCAGAACGGGTAGTTTGAACATTTGATTTTTCATAATCGTTGGATTTGTTTTGATTTTAAGAATTGACAATCTGTTATTTACATTATAATTGAATTTGCAGAATCTCCTTAGAGTGCCGACAAAACGTTTTTGACTCAGTTAAATGTGGCATTAAAAAGCAAGCTGATGTTGTTGCTGCCCAGCAGCTCGGTAATTCCGTCACCCGGCCTGTTGGTTAGACTTGTCCTGTTATAAGTGACCCCAATGCCGAGGCCCCAGCGCCGCGAGACCCACCATTCTTTGCCTGCTTTCAACTGGAACGAAAAACCCTTGTCAGTCGAAATGTTCACATTGTTTTTTGTGTCGGAGAGTGTGAAATAGCCAATACCCGCTGAAGCTGATAAAAAAATATTCTGCGGCATCACATAATACGTAAATCCAAGACCAAACATTCCTTCACCAATGCTGATTTCGTCAGGAAGTTTCATGCTTGTCCCCTCAGCATAAAGTTTTGGGCCAACAAGCGATGATGAAACAAGTGTGGCATGAAGCAGGATATTCTCTTTACGCGAACCTCCAATCTTGAAATCGAACAACGCCCCTGTTCCCTTGTATTTGTAATCGAAATCGCCCGCTGCTACATCTGTAACAGCAATAAATGACGGACCAATACTCATCGAAAGATAAAATCCCTTGTGGATTCTGTCCTTTTGAGTCTTTTTCTCAGGACGTGTCTGAGCTATTGAAAAAGTTAGCAGACCAAGGAAAATACCCATTAAAATAGTTCGTTTCATCTGTATTCTTGTTTTAATGATTGGATTTGATGTTTTCGTTTGAGCATTTTGTTTTTTTTGTTTTGTTTGTTTTTATTGATAAACGGCATTGGAGCCATCAGCTATTTTCATCCGTAAGTTATCTTTATCCCAAATTCGCATAGAAGAGTTCATTTGCTTGTTATGTATTACATTGTTAAACAACATATTATAAATATTTCATTGAATTCTACTTATTTAAAAACTTAGCATTTTCGCCTTAAGTCCGAAACTTTCACAACACTACATCAACATCAATCAGTCATTTTCCTACAGAAAATAGCCTTTCATCTCAGGCTGTGAGCCCGGACGCATCCTTTGAAAATTGCAGCCCTGCAACAGTTTCGAGCCCCGGGAAAGTAAAATTTAAGGGGTTGGGACAGGAATCTTGTTTGCCTGTGTCCGGTAAAACGCTCAAAACAGCTCTTCTGTACAATTACTTATTCAGAGCTTCAAACCGAACAATGCAGTAAAATTATAAAACCCTTAGAGATTGTGCAAGGGTTTTGTTGTTTATTATTAAAATTTCTTAAAAAAAGAAGATACAACAACGTCTTGCGATTTGTAAATGCGTATCTATCTGATTTGCTAACAAATACACACCATTAAAAAAACACAGCATAACAAACTGCGGCATCCCGATGCTTAACAGCATCGCTGAAAAACAAAAAAAACTGCTCCGGAGAGCAGTTTAATAGTATTGAGAAATCCCGAAACTAAATAAAAACGATGTTCTCTTTCGAAGTATTCTTCTCGCAATAATGGCAGGCCAGCTTAAGGTTTCCAGCTTCGTCATAAAGCACTGTGAACTTTGTTGAGACATCTTCTTTGTTTGTGATACAGTTGGGATTGAAGCACTTAACCATTTTATCAACTTTCTCAGGAATTGTCACAGTTGATTTTCTGACCACTTCATAATCATGAATCTCGATCAGTGTTGCTGAAGGTGCCACCAGGGCGATCTTGTTGATTTCTTCGGGTTCAAAGTATTTGTCGCTCACTTTGATAATGCCCTTCGACCCGAATTTCTTGCTTTCGAGATTCGTACCGAAATACAGCGGATTGCTAAGCTTGTGCAAACCAAGTATTTTAATCACCTGAAAAACATTCTCAGTGGGAATATGGTCAATCACGGTACCGTTGCTGATGGCTGAAACGATCAGCTCTTTTCTTTTATCGCTCATTGTTCTTGTTTTAAGGGTGTATTGCTATTTATTACCTAGTATTGATGCCATCAGTGCCTGGCGAACATAGATTCCGTTTTGGGCCTGTTGAAAATAGTAGGCCATTGGGTTGCTGTCAACATCGGTATGAATCTCGTTGACGCGTGGAAGTGGATGCAGGATTTTCAGGTTCGGTTTACCATTGTCCAACATGCTGTTTACCAGGTTGTATGAGTTTTTAACACGTTCATATTCCAGGGGATCAGGAAATCTTTCGCGTTGAATGCGCGTCATATACAAAATATCTGATTTTGGAATCACTTCACTCATATCAGTATATTGTTCATATTGAAGCTTAGCATCTTTGATATGACGTTTCACAGCACTCGGGAGCTTTAGCTCTGGAGGCGAAACCAGGTGAAAGCGGGTGTTGAAATGACAGAGCGCCATGGTAAGGCTGTGCACGGTGCGGCCATATTTCAAATCGCCCACAAAGGTGATGTCGAGGTTGTCGAGCGTTCCCTGCGTTTTGCGGATGGAATATAAATCGAGCAGACATTGAGTCGGGTGTTGGTTTGCACCATCGCCGGCATTGATGATCGGAACAGGAGCCACTTCACTGGCATAGCGGGCAGCACCATCCACCGGATGACGCATCACAATAAGGTCGGAGTAGTTGCTCACAGTGAGAATTGTGTCGTTGAGCGTTTCGCCTTTCTGAACACTTGTTGTTGCTGCACTGCTGAAACCTATCACACTGGCACCTAATTGCATGGCTGCGCTTTCAAAGCTTAGGCGTGTACGTGTAGATGGCTCAAAAAAAAGTGAGGCAATCACCTTACCTTTCAGAATTTCCTGACGTGGCTGCGCTTCAAAGGTTTCGGCCAGGTCGAGAATACGGATGATTTCCTCCTTGGAGTAATCATTGATGGAGACAAGACTTCGGTTTTTCATTGAATAATGAAGGTTTTTATGGTGGATACTAATTCTGTGTTTCGCAAAAAATCGGGCAAAAAAAAGACGGCTTTTGCCGTCGAATAAATAATACCTTGAAAAACATCCCTCCGGGAACTCTGTAATAAAAGAAATTCGGGATTTTTTAGTGACATTTCCGATTGATTAACCGGAGTACAAAAATAAGCCATTGTTCCAAACCGGCAAAATCTTTCGAAAAAAGATATGAAAAGGTTTTCAACAGAAAGCAAAACGGGGCATTCTGTCACCTCAGACTTCCTTTTTCTACACTGCCCTTACGAATTAATATTTGTCTAATCTTTGATTGACATGCAGTTAATCTACTACTGATATCTTTGCAATCGTTTGAAAAATATTAACGATGATGTCGAAAGGGACCATTATTGAACTGTCCTATAAGAAAGGCTATGGATTTTTGAAGGAACTGGGCACAAACAGAATCCTTCGTTTTGATCTTGCAGATCAAAACGAAGGATTTATGACTGATCAGCAGATAGAATTCAATGTGATTGACCTCGATCCGGGCAAAATAGCCATCAATCTCAGAGCTTCGACACGTGAAAAATCCGAAATGCTGTAGATTTAAAACTCTACCATCACACCAATAGTAGGCAAAACAGTACCACTGTAATTCGGTATTCCTTTCAACACATAGCGTGTCTGGTTGTCAGTGGTTTGAAAGTTTCCATTACTGTCCTTCACGCGCACATAGTTGTCCTGTCCTTTCGCCTGGAAATTGTAAAGGTTCTGAATATCGAGATAAAACATCAGGCTCCAGTTTTCGAAAAAGTACTTCTTGTCCACCCTCAGGTCGAGCTGATGGAAAGGATCAAGGCGCAGTTCGTTGAGTCTGTCATAGTCGAGATATGGCGCTCCCTGTGCATTCCATGCAGCAATCAGCGACGATTTTTCAAGGTCATAGGGCGTATAGGGTAATCCGCCATTGAAGCGCCACTTTGCACCCACAATCCAGTTTCGTTTGAGATTTTGCGAGAGGGTTACAACGGCAATATGTCTGAAATCCCAGCTGGAGGGTATTGAAACTGCATTTTTATCTTCAAACTCACTACGCACAAATGTATAACTGACGATCAGGTTAAGACCCGATTTGAGTTTACTGCGGTTTACGAGTTCAAAACCAAAGGCTTTTCCCCGCCCTGATGAAATCACAGCTTCGTTCCCAAGTACACCATAGTCAGCGCCTTTGTTTGCCAGGGTGATGGAGTCACGCAGTGAGAAAGGATAATTATCGTATTGTTTCACAAAGGCCTCAGCTGAGAAAAACAATTCATCCTTCGGAATATACTGTATGCCGGCAATGTAGTGATTAGCCGCAATATACTTTAGCGCATTGTCCTTGTTTACAAGCACTCCGGCCTGATTGCGGTAGCCCAGTGTGGTGTATGCAGGCAGCTGGTAATAGCGTCCAAAATTACCCGTCACAGCCCATTTATCTGTCAATACATAAGAGGCTGAAAGTCGTGGCGAGAGCTGTTCGAGCGGGTTCATCATGGACGAACTGTAGTTGTTGAAGTCAGTCCTCAGTCCTGCCGAAAGTGTAAGCCTGTCACTCAGAAAATTTTTGCTGAGCTGGGCAGAGGCGCTGTATTTCATCATTGTAAGATCCGACTGATATTTCAGGTCGAGCGGTGCGCCTTCAACAAAAATCTTCTGGAAGGTGTTGGTGTTGTATTTGGCATATTCAGCACCGGCTGAATACACGAACTTAAAGTCGCCATACCTTATATTGTTTTCAAAACGCAGTTTGTTTTCAATTTCCTGCGAGCTGTAATCAAGAATCCTTGCCTGATTTTCATTGTTCTCAGGATATTTGTAGCTGGTATTGTTAAGCATATTTCGACTCAGCACAAGCGTTTGAAAACTATTGGTTTTGAAGTGTTTATAAACTGCTCCAATGGCATAGCTCCATTGTTCGTTGACAGGAAGGTACGAAAGGATGTATTCCTGGTCCTCAGTAGGGTTTTCGATGCCGGTATTCAGTTTGAACTGATCGAGCGAACCGATGCTCACAATCGTGAGTTCATTGTGCTTGTCGAAACGTGTTTTCCATTTCAGCTGATAATCGTTGAAGGTAGGGAGAAATGGCAGGCCAATGGCATCAAAAAGCAATTGAAGATAGGAACGGCGCACCGAAACAATAAAACCCGACTTCTCCCCTGCCGGTCCGTCGGCGGTCAGGCTTATCTCGGAGGCACCGAGACTTGCGCGAAATTTGGTTTTTTCTTTATTGCCTTCCTTTTGTGTAAACTCAAATACTCCGCTAAGGGCATTGCCTCTGTTGGCCGGAAAAGCACCCGAATAATAGTCAACCGAGCTGATAAAGTCGGCATTCAAAATGCCCACTGCACCGCCTGATGAGCCTTGCGTGGCAAAGTGGTTGATGTTTGGAATCTGTACACCATCAAGAAAAAATGTTGCTTCTGTTGGTCCCCCCCCGCGAATGATTATGTCGTTGCGGAATGAAACCCCCGAACCCACGCCAGGTAATGACTGTATCACTCTTGAGATGTCTCTGTTGCTTCCCGGACTTGTCTCTATTTCCGAAACACCAAGTTTTTGCAACGAGAGCGGGCTTTCTTCGGTGCGCACAAAAGGATTGGCTTTCACCTCCACTTCCTGCAGTGCCACACCCGCATTCTGCATCCTGATCTCGACAAACTCAATCTTTGAATTGGTCACCTGAATCTCGTTCGAAACAGTGTTTTTATAACCAACATAGGTGGCTTCGAGTGCTACAAAGCCTGGTTTCAGTCCTGTGATAAGAAATCGTCCGTCAAAATCGGTGGTTGCACCAATCGTCGTTCCTTTCACAACGACATTGGCAAACGGAAGTGGCTCGTTGCTGGTTGCATCAATGACTCTTCCCTGCAACTGACCTCTCTGCGCCAATAATTGCCGGCTAAAGAATAGTGTTAAAATGAGTAGCGTTAGTGTTGTCTTATTCATTTTATTTCCTGATTGTTAAGGTAATTTGGTTGAAAATTTGCAGTGCGGTGGTATATCCGCTCAGGTCGGTGTAGAGGTTCCCGTCCTGTCCGGCAAAGGCTCCATGGCCGACAGGGTTGAGGTGGTAAACATCCATCGGGGCATCGAGGTTCACATCCACAGCGTAGATGAGTGAGGGCTGCGCAGAGCTTTTGTAATCCGGAAAATCTGGATATTTGTCATTTGTCCAGAATCTATTCCAGTCCCAGGGTTGGTTCACTTCAACTACCACGCGCAGTTTTCTGAAGGACTGCGATTTTGGCAATGTTTCCAGACGGAAATTGCCTGCCGGAGTGGCTCCGCTGAATGCATCTGCCACCGGAGCGTCGGGAGTTGGCATCACTTTTTCTGTTGAAACACCTTCTCTTTTATGCACCCAATATGGCAAAGCTGCAGGCCTCACAGATTTACCGGGCACCTTCAGCCATTTTCCGTCGCCGGCATCACCATAGCGGTAAAACCCGTTGGCGATGCTACGTGTCACAAACAAGGTTTGGATGAGCTCACCATCCGGACTCTCGAGCCAGATGGCAAATGTTGGATGGTTGTGTGCTTTTCCTTTGACAAATGAAAAAAGAAACTCCGGCCCCTGCGTTCCAAAGTTCTTTTTGATCACTTCTTCCTGTTCATTACCTGGAGCTGAGACCTTTGCGGTGGTGCATGAAACAACAGCCATTGACAAAGTAATGAGCAATGAAAAAATAAAACTCTGACTTTTCATACGTTTTGTTATTTGTGGGAATAAACAATACGTAAGGAAGAATGTTCAGCATGCATAATAAAAAAAGCCCCTGAAAGGAGCTTTTTTTTTATTTTGAATCTACGTCTTACTGATTGAGCATCACTGGCATTACAAGCATCAGTATGTCTTCGTTTTCGTTGTCATTATCCACCGGGAAAAGAATTCCGGCCCTGTTTGGCGCCGACATCTCCAGCCTGATTTCAAACTGATCAAGGTTGTTGAGCATCTCCTGGAAGAACCTCGAGTTGAAACCAATTTCCAGATCATCGCCTTCGTAGCTGCAGCTCAGACGTTCCTTGGCTTCGTTGGCATAATCAAGGTCTTCGGCCGAAAGGAACAACTCCTGACCCGAAATTTTGAAACGCACCTGATGTGTGCTTTGGTTGGCAAAGATGGCTACACGGCGCAACGAATTCAGCAGCGCTGCACGGTCAATGGTGAGTTTATTGGGATTCTGAGCAGGGATAACAGCTTCGTAGTTCGGATAACGTCCTTCGATGAGCCGGCACACCATTTTCACATTACTGAATGTGAAGTGGGCATTCGTTTGGTTAAAGTCAATCAAAACAGTCTCATCCTGACGCGACGAGAGGATATTTTTGAGTTGGTTGATTGGTTTCTTAGGCAGGATAAACGACGCCACGAAATCGCTTTTTGCATCTAGACGGCGGTAGCGCACTAATTTGTGTGCATCTGTTGCCACAAAAGTGATATGTTCTTCTTTGAGTTCGCACAACACACCCGACATGGCCGGCCGCAATTCATCATTACCTGTTGCGAAAACCGTCTTCTCAAAAGCGTTCACGAGCACCTCTCCTTTCAGCTCCACACGATTCGTGTCAACGATGGTTGGGAGCTTTGGAAACTCGTCGCTGCGGTGACCAGCAAGTTTGAACTTTCCTTCACCTGCCAACAGTTCGATGGTGAGGGTATCGGGGTTTACTTCGAAGGTTACCGGGATATCAGGAAAAGTCTTCATGATATCGAGCAGAATCTTTGCCGGGATAGCCACTTCGCCTTTGCCCTCAACAAGATCCGGAACAAGACTGATGATCATTGTTGTTTCGAGGTCTGAGGCGGTTATCTCCAGTTCGCTGTCCTGGATACGAAACAGAAAATCATCGAGAATGGGAAGGGTATTGCTGGAGTTAAGCACGCCACTGAGGGCCTGAAGGCTACGTAACAGTTTGAGGCTGGTAATGATAAATTTCATATTTCAATAAATTTTCAAAGTGTAAAATTAGAGAATTTTGCGCAATGCAAAAATTTTCTTTCCTACAATAATTATTTCTTCTTTTTATTTCCTGAAAAATTCACTTTTGACTCTGTTCCTGTTATCAGTCGTTTGATGTTTTTGCGGTGTGTAAACGGCAAAAAGATGGCAACAAGCACAGCAAGTACATTATAGGACCAATGAGGTGCCGGAAATACAAAAAACACGAACAAGGGAAAAGTGATGCCGGCAGTAATACTTGCCAGCGATACGTATTTACTGATTATTAGCACAGTAGCAAAAATTGCGACCGCCACCCATGCTGCATATGGGAACAAGCCAAGCCCCACACCAAGCAGGGTTGCAACACCTTTTCCACCCCTGAAACCTGCAAAGAGAGGGAGCGTGTGCCCTACCACTGCTGCAGCACCGGCTGCAATTTCAAGCAAAGGCGGGACATCGGCACTTCCGGTCCAGGCCATTATCTTAGTCACCAAAATAACTGCAAGATAGCCTTTGAATACATCGGTAAGCAGCACAGGGATGCCGGCCTTGACACCAAGAACGCGTATAGTATTGGTGGCTCCGGCATTGCCCGAGCCTTCGTTGCGAACGTCAACCCCATAAAACCATTTACCTACCCAAACGGCAGTCGGGATTGAACCAAGCACATAAGCAGCAAGAAGTGAGAGAATTATTCCAGTCATACTCATTCGATATTTTGCATTTTTCTTAAAAAATCTACCATTTTACGTTTTGTGGCCAAAGTAAATTCATACCTGCCACCTTTTTCAGGATCGTTTATCACCCTTTTTTCAGGCTTTATTTCCATCAGTGCTGAGTTGAAAGTGTTTGATGATGAGAGGCTTTGCATCACACCATTTTTGAAACTAAAAAAGTACCATTCTTTACTGTTGAGCATCAGGTACACAGTAAAAGCATCGCCCGACCTGCTCTTTTCCAACTCAACAAAACCTTCCAGCTTTTTGTTGATCTGTGTTTTTCCAATATTGGCAAGCTGAATGCTTCCCTGGCTTACAAATGAACGTGTTGAAGGATTCCATTTCAATTTTAACTGACTAAAAACCAGACTCTTTATCAGCTTATCCGGCACTTTTCGCGGTGCTCCGTATAGACTAACTTCATTGGCAATCTTTTCAAAGTCGTTCGATGCCAGCTTCTTTTTTAGTGCCGGAAGATAAAAAGCATCCAGGCCGTCGGAGCCGGGCAGGCTCTTTCCGTTGATACTGTCAGCCATCATGCCCAGCAGTTTGTCATCAAAAGGAAAATTCAATGAGAGTAAAATATCCAGGTAGGTAGAGTCGGGAATCATTTTGTAGCTGTAAGCACCTGTGGTTTCAAGTTCCACCATGGTCATATTCAGGTCGAGCGGAATTGAAGCACGTCCGTTCACGATACATTTTTCAGTGTAAAACTCAACAAAATCAGCATCTTTATCGTTGGTACGATCCTGAATCAGGTAGCGTGAACCGGCAATGTGGTAGCGAAGCTGTCCGGACTGCGCTGCGAGCAACTTATCCGAGGCTGCCCTTGGGGTCTGCAAAAATGCTGCGTAATAGCTATCAGAGAAAGGAGCAAAATAAAAGCCGTTTCTGACGGGAAGTCCGTTGTTATCAGTATTTTTCGCTAATACCGGCAGAATCACATCCATCGGATCAACAAGGGTGTCAAACGATACGTAAGGGAGTGTGTCTTCGTTGCATTGGTGCACAATTTTGTATCCGCCTTCAAACCTGAGAAGTTTTTGCGAAGTATTGAGATGAACATTTCCGGCAAACCTAAACCATGGATTCAGGTAGAAAGCGTCTTCGTCTTTCAGTGATGCACGCGCGATCGTATGCCCTGTTGCGTCGTTTTCGATCTGCTCAAACCGGATGTCAGTCGTTTGGCCCTGCACGTCCCTGTATGAATAATTACCCGAAGCTGCCATCTTTTTACGACTGAAAAGACGAACGTTTGCATTGGTAAAAACATGCGTCATCGAAACTGTATCAGCCACAATAACAGCATTCTTGAGCGGTAGAATTTCTGCATTCTTAGCAATCGAAACGATGCTGTCCGAAGGAAAAACAGCCGCATCACCTACCCGGATGATTTTCACATCTTTGGCAAGAATTCTGTAGTTAGTGAGGTCGTAGTCGGCCCTAAGACAGAAAAAAGAAAGAGAATCCTGTTCGGGATGCACCGAGGTAAATAACGAGCCACTCAGGTTAAGCTTGATGATCTCCTTGTTTGTCATTCCTGAAAAGTCGTACCTTGTACTGAAGCTGTTGTTGTTGAGCGAAATCGTCTGCCGGCTCATGTCCCAATAGGCTTCATCAAGTGCGCAAACATAGAGGTTGAAAGGAAACGAAAGGCTGCTTTTAGAATGTATATGATTGAAGAAGCCTGTTTTTGAATCAAAGTCAATCCTGGTAAAATAATCATTAGCCAAAAAAGCCGGTCGGTCCGAACCTTGGGCTAACAGCCTGAAGTCTGCGGTATCAGCCACGAACGAACGACTTTTCAAGGCAAAATATCTGGACGCAACCACAGCATCGTCAAAAGAAAGTACTCCGTTTGCTGTCATTTCTTTGGGTGAAACACTAAACACGCCCAGCAATTTTGAGGATTCAAACAAATTGTAGGGTATGGTGTCGGTTGTCATCACCATTACGTTGCTGTCAATCTGCCAATCAAGTTTAAGCATGGCACCTTCACCTTTGGGAAAGCTAACGGTTGCAGTTTGTTCTTTCATCAGGTATTTTTCTGCTCTGCCGTTAACGCTGTCAGGCGTAAAAAAGAACTGTTTCGACCAGGCTGAAGTGGTAAGGTAGTCAATTCTTCCGAGGCCTTCAAACCCCAGGTTTGAGAGTTTTATATTGTCGAAATAGCGGGCAAGTCCATCAAATATTGGATAGCCATCGCGCGGTAGTTTGTGTTCAAAACCAAGGGAGTAGTCTTTCATCACTACCAGCGGCTCCCTGAAGGTGGGGAAAATCCCGCCTGACGCCAGGTAACCCTCAAATCGCAGGTTGTCGGTGACAAAATTATCCAGACTGTCAATCTCAAAAGGATCAACAACATAGTAGAACGATTTGCGTTTCAGCGCACCATGCTGAATGCCTTCATCATCAAAATAAACATAACTCTCGTTGTTACTTGTGAAAACGGGAAAACGCGGAAGGTTTTTAGTTCCGGATTTATTGAAACGCTCATCAATGCTGAGAGTTCCGGTGAGGTCGGCAAGCACATTGCGAACTTTGACATAATTTCGTTTCACCTTTGCCTCAGCAGATGGCTGATCGCGGTCGGGCACCATGAATGCGATTGAATCAATAGAGGCAAACTGAAGCTTGAATGCATCGTAGCCGAAAGTAGCTGTCTTTGCGTAAAAGTCGAACAATCCCGCTTTGACTAGCCCAGAGAAGGTGAAGTCCCTGTTTTTCTTCAAAACGATGGTTTTTTCGTCAGGAAATAGCTGAACACCCTGCGTTTCGCTCAAAACAACCTCTGCTATTCCATTGATTACCAGGTCGCGGCTCTGAAGTTTAAGCACAATATTCGGTTCGGCAGATTTGGTCACCGAATTAAAACGAATCACATCAAAGTCATGTGTTCCGGCACGCGCTCCGGCCACTGCATCAAAACGGGAACCAAGTAGAGCAGTTTCACTTTTGGCATTATACACAAGATAACCTTTTGCAGCCAATTTCATAAGCTGCGCGGCTACCTGTTCAGGCGGTTTTTTGAGGTATGCCGACAAAAAACCAAGTTTCACCTCGCTTTCAATACCATTTTCCTTTTTGTATCGTGCCAGCGCTGCAACAGGATTTTCAGCATCTATCCCCATCAACTGCTCATAGTCAGCACGCGAAAAGAAGCTAGCTGACTCCGCACTGGCAGTGTTCTGCGTTTGCAAACCAAGGGCTTGCTGAAAAAACACATCATCTTTGCCGGTATCCCAATAGCATGCATCAGCAAAAATATTGACCTGGTGATATGAATCGAAAAATGGACCATCAGGGATTCCTTTGACTGACCTTAGGAGTGTAATATAATTCTTGTCATTGTTGTATCTGAACCATAACCCGGGATGATAAACAGAATCTTGCTCAAGGTAAATGCTCACTTCTCCCTTTTCCGACTGTATGCGGTCACTGCCAATGAGGAAATAATCGGCCCTGACAATGAGCATTGTTTTACCAGCCCGCAAAAAACTGACAGAGGCTTGATTGCCATTGAGGCCTTTGCCCACAAATGCATTACCTTCGAGAATGATGGCGCCTTTATAGCGCAGGTTTGGAAACAAACCATCCACCTCATAGTCATCGAGGTAAGATTTGAAACTGGGATAAGCCATTTTATCGCCGGGCGGACTGTTGAAAACCTGTTCTTCAAGAGCTCCCAAAACAGGCCATGGAAAATAGTCAGGATGCCGCAGCAAAACGGAATCAGCCCGAAAACCGGAAGCTTCCAATTGAATGCTGTAGTCAGAAAAACGGGCATTTGCCTTGTTCATATTTCCGCTTTTTCTCCAGAAGAGATAGCCATCCTTTCCTTTCCAACTGTTTCGACCAAAGATCAAAACGCCCTGTGTGTTCTCTATCACAGTGCTGTCGCGTCTGGTTGCTCCGACAAGATTTCCGCTTGCTTTTAAATATAAGGTGTCGTTTTCAAAGCTGAACTGCCACTGAGCAGCACGCAAAAACCAGGAAACGGTTCCTTTTCCACCAATTTTTTGCATTTTGAGCCATTCGTCTGTGGCTTTTAGTAAATGTTCTGTATCGTCCACAGATTTAAGCTCAAGAAGTCGTTCGGCATACCGCAACCAGTTATCAAGCTGCTCATTGTCAGGTTGATTGCTTTTCGAAAGCAAAAGTATGGTTTGCAGGTAAGAAAAAATATGTCCGTGGCTTTTGATTTTTTGCTGAAACAGTCCTGCGTTCAGCAATGCTATTCTGGATTTTAAAACGGGATTAATGCTATTGTCCCAGTTTTTGTTAAAATCATTGAGAAGAATCTCTGCTGCCTGTTTGTCTTTGGGGTTGGAGGGTGATGCAAAAAAAGTTTTCAACTCGGAGATATAAACCACTGCATCGCCGCTGAATGCTGTTTTACTTTGGGCTGTCAGGGTTTGTTCAAGGCCGAAAAGAAGAAAAAAGAGAAATATAAGTGGAAATAAAACGGCAGTCTGTACTTTCCTGCCATAGCGCTTGTTACAACGATCTTTTATCATTTGCATCAAAGACAAAAGATTGTTATTTTTTCTTATAACTTGCTGCTACCCACATATTTTTAGCCGTGTGTTCTATCTCTGTCAAACCAAGTGATGTGGCTTTGTCTGTAATCATTTGAAGGTCACTTTCATAAAAACCACTCATCAGCAAAACAGAACCTGCTTTGAGGGCATCTGCATAGTGGTGCATATCTTCAAGGAGGATGTTTCGGTTTATGTTTGCAATCACCACGTCAAATTTCATTGTGCCGATAGTCGAAGCATCGCCCAAAAGCACTTTGACATCAGGTGTATCATTGAGCCGGATGTTGTCAATGGCATTGTTATATGCCCATTCGTCATTATCAATGGCCCACACCACGTTTGCTCCTGATTTTTTAGCCAGAATTGCCAAAATTGCTGTTCCGGACCCCATGTCGAGCACATCTTTCCCAATGAAATCCATGTTGAGCATCATTGCGATCATTTGCGAAGTTGTTTCGTGGTGGGCAGTTCCGAACGACATGCGTGGTTCGATCAGCAATTCGAATTTAAAAGCAGGATCGGGCTCGTGAAAAGGAGCCCTGACCCTGCATAAATCATTGATAATTACCGGTTGATAATTGGATTCCCACAGTGCATTCCAGTTCTTGTCGGCCAGCGTTTCGATGCTCTCCACTACAACCCCTTCAAAGAAAGGCTCTGAAAGGAGTTCGTTCAAAGCCGGGTTATCGAACAAATGCTGTTCGATATACGCTTTCACCGATGTTTCTTCGGTTAGAAAGCTATCAAATCCGAGTTCAGAGAGCCGGGCAGTTAATATTTCGTCCAACTCTTCGCGAACAGGACATGCAAAAGTGATTTCCAGGTAAGTCATTTATTTGGCAAGTTTGCAAATTTCAACAAACTCTTCGGCTTTTAAAGAAGCGCCGCCTACCAATCCGCCGTCAACACCTTCCTGGGCAAACAATTCGGCAGCATTTTTAGAGGTACAGCTTCCACCATAAAGAATGAGCGTTGCTTTGGCAACATCCTCGCCGTATCTTTCAGTGATAAGTGTTCTTATGTAGGCGTGCATTTCGGCAGCTTGTGCCGGTGTTGCAGTAATGCCGGTGCCAATGGCCCAAACAGGTTCGTAGGCTATGACCACTTTTTCAAATTCGTTGGTGTCGAGATGGAACAAGCCATGACGCACTTGTCTTCTTACAACCTCAAAATGTTTTTCGGCTTCACGTTCGGGCAATGACTCACCAACACAGAAGATCGGAATCAAACTGTGTTCAAGTGCCTGATTCACTTTCAGGGTTAACATCTTGTCGTCTTCTTCAAAGTATTTGCGTCTTTCGCTGTGGCCAATAATACAATAGTCAACAGCCATTGATTTCAGCATAGCACCTGACACTTCGCCGGTATAAGCACCTGCACTGAAGGGCGAAAGATTTTGTGCGCCGATCTTAAACAAGCCCTCCTGGGCGTAATCTGTGGCCATTTCCAGGTAAGGAAAAGGTGGGCAAAGGACCACTTCAGCCTCAATATCAACATCTTCCAGGAGGTCGATCAACTCTTCAACCAATTCTTCTGCTTCTTCAAAGCAGAGATTCATTTTCCAGTTTCCTGCAACAATTTTTTTACGCATGGTTTGCATTTTTTTTGATTTATAATTTTGTTAAGTAATCCTGATTCGGGGGTCAAGCAGCCCATAAACAATGTCAACAAATATATTAATTATTATCAACATAACAGCAATCAATAAAACTGAGCCCATTAAAACCGGCAGGTCAAACTTTTCCAGGGCATCCACAATCACCACACCAATTCCCTTCCAATCAAACACATATTCAACAAAAACAGCACCTGCCAAAAGTGAGGCAAACCATCCTGAAACGGCTGTCACAACAGGATTCAGGGCATTGCGCATGGCATGTTTCAGAATCACTGCAGGCGCTGACAGTCCCTTCGCTCGGGCTGTGCGGATATAGTCCTGTGCCAGTACTTCACGAATAGAGGTTCTTGTCAGCTCCGTCACAATAGCCAGCGGACGGATACCAAGTGTGAATGCAGGAAGGATAAGATTTTTCAGTTCAAGATAACTTCCATTTCCGTAGTGATCAACACTGAAAAGACTACCAAACATATTGAGACCTGTGAAGTCAGCCAGCAGGAACGCAAATATCCATGCAACAAGAATTGCTGCAAAAAATGAGGGCAAAGACATGCCAAAAACAGTGATAATCAACACTAAACGATCAAGCCATAAACGATTTATCACCGCCACGACAACGCCGATTGACAGACCGGCAAACATGGCAAAAACAATTGAAACAAACGCAAGTAGCATGGTTTTTGGTAAAGCTTCTGTTAACAAATCAAAAACAGGACGCTTGCTTTGCCACGATGTGCGCAGCCAGGGCCATTTTAACGCAATGGTTGTTTTACTGATTTCGACAAGTTGCACTCCTTTTCTTTCTGAACTTTCATCATTTTTAAAATTATTTCCGAAATCGTTTGCAGAATAGAATCCTACAGGTGAAAGATCGTTCAAAAAATTCAGGTATTGTTTCCAGACAGGTTTATCCAAACCCATTTCTTTCCGGATGGCATTTAATGTTTCTTCATCAGCACGCTGTCCAGCCATCATGCGGGCGGGATCGCCGGGCAAGATCGAAAAAAGCATAAAAACAACTGTAACAACACCCAAAAGAACGAGTATTCCGTAAAAAAGCCGTTTAATGATGAAGGCTTTCATTCCAATTTATTAAGGTTCGTTTGTTTGCTGCAGAAGAATGTTCAGGGCCGCTTCGTCAGGAAAATCATTGTGGTGCCATTTTCCTTTGACAAGCCCGTTATGCATTAAAACTAATCCCGGATTGGACCGTATCATGGTCTTGAGCACTGTCTCATCAGCAAAATATACCGAAAGATTGAGGTGGTTCTTTAGCAGAAACTGCTCAGCATCGTCAGCGAGGGAGGCTGTGAT
>DISP01000030.1:26463-29619 GCA_002421995.1 Bacteroidales bacterium UBA6207
TGCAACAAGTGGTGCATCAGAAACAAATTTTTGGTCAACAAACTCCCAGTTTGCAAGCCAAACACTGTCATTCCATGGATAATTTGGTGAGACATACTCCTTTATTTCGCCGCTCAGCTTATGCCTGTAAGTAAGATAAACTTTGGTCTCGGCATTCTGGTCGCCTAGCATATCATTCCCAATTTTCCACGGACGAAAGTCCATCATGGGCAGATGTTGATAGTTGTACCAACTAAACGAAACAAAGGCGATGGCAACGATAAGCAGGGCAAGTAAATGGCGCTTTACCTGTGAGATTTTCATTCGCGGATATTGCTGGCGTAACAACAGGACAACAAAAATCATCAGCACCAGATTTTTATAAAATGTTTGCCAGTTGCTTAGTTTGATTGCATCGCCAAAGCAACCACAATCCGGTACTGGGGCAAAAATGGCATCGTAGAATGTGAGCAAGGTAAAAAACACCATGATCACCGCCAAAAGCCGCGTCGTGAGCTTAGGCCACAGGTTAAAAATCAGGGCTATCCCGACAACAAACTCCAGGCTACACAATAAGATGGACAAAAAAAGTGATAAACCATCGGCCCACTCCATATTATATGCAGCAAAATAATCCTGCAATTTATAAGCTGTGCCGAGCGGATCAACGCCTTTTACAATTCCGGAAAAGATAAAAACCAGACCGGTTATCCATCTGCTGATGATGACAAGAAACTTTTTCATCATTCGTTCATTCCCTGAAAGTTCAACAAAATCAAGGCAAAGATGGCATAGTTGATGATATCAAAATAGTTGGCATCAATACCTTCGCTTACCAAAGTATTACCCTGGTTATCTTCAATTTGCTTGATCCTCAATAGCTTCATCAAAATAATATCAGTCAGCGAGCTCACGCGCATATTTCGCCAGGCCTCATCGTAATCATGATTTTTCTTGTTCATAAGGTCAAAAGCTTCCTGAAGCACACTGGAGAAAAGTTTTGCAACTTCGCTTTTTTGCAATTCATCAGTCTCGTCAACACCTTTGCGGTATTGAATGATAGCCATTGCGCAATAATTGATGATGCCAACAAATTCGTTCTCAACGCCCTCATCCACCATTTTCACGTTTTTCAGCTCGATGCTGCGGATTCTTTTGGCTTTGATATAAATCTGGTCGGTGAGCGAACTCACGCGGAGCACCCTCCAGGCAGTGCCATAGTCTGCCATTTTCTGCGTAAACAACTTGGTACAATGCCCAATAATCGCTTGAAACTGATTGTTGGTGATATTATTCATGTGGTTTTATGCTGTCTAATCTTACTTTTGTAAAACAAAATCGAAGCTTTTTGCTTTGATGGGATAAAATTACATCAATTTTTGACAAGGCATGTTTAAAATCAAGGGTAAAATTATTGACAGTTCGAGCAGGCTGGTAATGGGAATTTTAAACCTGACACCCGATTCGTTCTTTGCCGGCAGCCGGCAAGCCGGTGCAACACAATTGCTTCAATCGGCCGAAAAAATGATTTTGGAAGGAACTGATATGCTTGATCTGGGTGCTGTTTCAACCCGGCCAGGCGCTGTTAAAGTGGCAGAAGAAGCAGAATTTGAACGTCTTATACCAGCCGTTAAGTTGCTGGCAAAACACTTTCCTGATGTCATCTTTTCGGTTGATACATGGAGAAGCAATATTGCAAAGGCAGCGGTTGACGAAGGTGCTGATGTCGTAAACGATATTTCGGCTGGTGTTTTCGATCCAAAAATGCTTGATTTTATAGCTTCTCAAGATATCCCATATATCATTATGCACATCGAAGGCACACCCGAAACCATGCAAATAAAACCCATTGAAAACAGGGTGATAGATGTGGTCAATACCTTTTTAACCCAAAGAATTTCGATGCTCGAAGCCCTGGGTGCTTCACGAATTATTGCTGATCCTGGTTTCGGTTTTGGCAAAAGTCTTCAATCAAACTTCGAATTGCTTCAAAAGCTCGATACAATACGTGTGAAAGATTACCCCCTGCTTGTTGGTCTTTCGCGTAAATCAATGATATACAAGTATTTTAACTCCACTCCCGAAGATGCACTCAATGGTACCACAGCCCTCAATATGGCTGCCCTTCTTAAAGGCGCAAATATTCTTAGGGTGCATGATGTGAAGGAAGCGAAGGAAACAGTTAAACTATACAACATGCTCCAACAAGATTAAATGATTGAAGTTGAACTGATTTTGTAATATTTCAAACATCCTCAATTGGGTAAAATCCACTGTTTGTGAAATTATCTTGAACAAAAACCTATCTTTGCTGCTGTTAAAATAGATACAATTTGATTCCGCTTCTCATACAGTTGTTTATCGAGATCAGGGTCGTTGACCTGATTGACATTTTCCTCGTTGCCAGTTTGCTCTACACCTTATATTATCTACTCAGAGGCACAGCTGCAATCAATATTTTTCTGGGAATCGTCTCAATTTTTTTGATCTGGAAGCTTGTGAGCCTGTTGCAGATGGAATTACTCTCCGAAATTCTCGGAGCCTTTGTCAGCGTTGGCTTTATCGCGTTGATCATCATTTTTCAACCCGAAATCAGGCAGTTTCTTTTAGCCCTTGGCACACCCAATTTCATCCGTAAACACAAAAACAAACTGCGTCTTCTGGGCATTCGTTTCTTAGAAACAAGCGAGGGCGACTATTCGCTGCTCGAAAGTACATGTCAATCTCTCAGCGAAAAGAAAACCGGCGCGCTCATCATCCTTCGGAAACAAAATAAGCTTTTCGAGTTTGTCAATACCGGTGTCAAAATGGATGCAGTGATCAGCAAAAACCTGATCGAAAATATTTTCTTTAAAAACAGCCCTTTGCATGATGGGGCAATGATCATTGGCAACAGCCGCATCATCGCTGCCGGATGCATCCTGCCCGTGAGTCAGAAACTTGATCTGCCCGGGCGTCCCGGTCTGCGTCACAGGGCAGGGTTGGGAATTTCAGAACAAAGCGACGCAGTGGCTATCATTATTTCTGAAGAAAGCGGAGGAATCAGCCTGGCGATCCACGGCGAACTCATGCATATGGCAAATGCAGCAATGATGCTTCAAGCCATCAACGCTGAATTTGGAATAACAGAAACTGAAACAACTTCGGCGGAATAATCAAAGAAAACGCGCCTTAATA
>DISP01000031.1 GCA_002421995.1 Bacteroidales bacterium UBA6207
GGTTTCAAGCCTACGTGTTTAAGTGCCTGAAAATCGCTGCTTATCACCCAGGCCTTCCAGCCCTTGAAATGATGCTTGAGGTTATCGCCAATATTTGCATAAAGTGCGATCAGATCTTCCTCTTCGAGTCGTTCACCATAGGGCGGGTTGAGTATCATCAAGCCCTGACCCTCCGGAGGCAAGACATCGTCGAGTTGTTTTCTGAACAGCTTCACATCTTTGTGAAGGTGTGCCGTGCGAAGGTTTTGTGTTGCAATGTCAATGGCCTTGGCCGACCTGTCAGATCCGATGATTTCAAAATCGAAATCGGTAATCAGGTCATCCGCCTCAGACTTCACTTTATGCCATAGCTTCTGGTCAAAATCTTTCCATTTCATAAATCCGAAGCTGTCGCGGAAATAAGCAGCCGGTATTTTCATTGCAAACATTGCAGCTTCGATAGGCAAAGTTGCCGATCCGCACATGGCATCCATGAAATGGCAGTCGGCATTCCAACCACTGAGTAAAATGAGACCGGCGGCCAACACCTCGTTCATGGGCGCTTTGTCCACCATATGCCTGTAACCACGCTTATGGAGCGACTCGCCAGAGCTATCGAGCAACACATTTACCTGATCTTCAAATATATGGATATTGATCCTCAAGTCAGGGTCGTTGGTATCAACCGAGGGTCTGTCGCCAATACGATCGCGATACAAATCGGCAATGGCATCCTTGGTTTTGTAGGCCACAAACTGTGAATGAGTGAAGAGTCCGCCACTGACTACACCATCAATGGCAAAAGTTTGATGCACATCGAGCACCTCATACCAGGGTAACTTATAGATGTTGTCATACAGTTTTTGCTCGTTGTTTGCCCGAAAGGAGGCAAAGGGCTTCAATATCCTGAGGGCTGTCCGCAGCTGATAGTTGGCTTTGTACAACAACTCTTTGTTGCCATCGAAAGCAACCGCGCGCTTCATAATCTCGGTACGCTGCGCACCTATCTGCAAAAGTTCCTGCTCAAGCACAGCCTCCAGCCCTGCAGAAGTTTTGGCAATGTAGCGAAATATTTCCTGATCTGTTTTCAATCTTCTTTTTTTGGCAAAGGTACAAGAAAGCTGGCTTTGAGAATAAATATCCTTAAAGCTGTTGCCACGTGCAACCTTTTCAGGTTGATGATTCATCTATTGTTGCTGAAACACATTGCTATACAGCGTCAACACTTGCATTATTAAAACTAAATAATTGAAGATCAACGGAAAGTTTCTGTATATATTAACCTTTGGTCTGCTCTTGCTCATGTATTTGATGAGCATTCCGAACCGAAAACCACATGTTGACGACGCCTGGCTTGGCGAGCACAGCTATTGGCTCTGGCACGATGGAGTGGTAAAATCAAAATTAATGTCAGGGATAGCAGGCAGCGAAGACAGACTTTTGCTCCATCACAAACTTTTTACACTGCAAGGTAGTGCTGTGATATCTGTTTTTGGGTTCAGGCTACCCTGGCTGAAAGCCGTGTCGTTGCTTTATCTTGTGCTCAGCATATTGGTGCTGAAGCAGATAGTGAAACGCATGAAGCTTTTTAATCATCCGTTGAGTTTACCACTTTTCTTTTTGCTATTGCTGCTTAATCCCCTTGTGTTTGAATTCAGTTATGTTTTTCGGCCCGAAATCATGCTGATGTTTCTCGGGTTGTTGAGTTTCTTTTTTGTTTGGCTTGCCACCAAAGCCGAGGAGCGACCCAAACTCAACAGTTTTATTTCCGGACTTTTTGCAGGTCTGGCATTGGTGACCCACCTGAATGGTATCATTTTCATTGCATCAGGATTTCTGTTGTTCGCCCTTAAACGCAAGTTCATTCCGGCAGTGTTATTCGGTATTGGAGCCACAATAACCTCGCTTGGCTATTTTTATGATTTTCGATCCATTAGTGATTTCAGTCTTTGGTACCGGCAATTAACCTTTATTCCATCAGCTGACGGCGATATTCACCTGATTATCCGGTTATTCTACAATAGTTTAGGCGAGCATTTCAGGTATTTTCACAGCCCTGTTGAAATCAGTTTGAGTTTGCTGTTGCTCGTCACAGCGTTTTTTGGCTGGACAAAACTCAAAGAGGAGCGCTCGGTTCTTCTTGTTTATACTTTTCTGCTGATGCTCACCATGTCAGCCTTTGCATTAAACAAAACGAGCAAATACCTCATTCTTTTGCTGCCGTATTTTCTCATGATCGTTACTGTTTACATTGACAAGCTACTCAGCCTTTACGACCTAAGGGCGCTCAGACGAATCGGTATGGTAGCGTCGGTTTATATTGTTGTTTCATTGATTTACAATACAATAACCATACAAGACAAGTATGACCCTGTGTTGAATGAGCATATCCGCACAACTTTTGCAGGCGAAAAAAGCAGCGAAATGCATGTGTTGGCACCTATGGAATTTATTTTCGATGAGATTGATAATTTCGAAAAAATCACAAGCCTGATGTCATACAATGAGCGGCTGAAACTGATACCGGATCTGAAAGCAACCAAATTTTTAAAAATGGCGCGCAGCGAAGGTATTGACCTAATTTTGCTGAATGATGATTACATCAACACATTCGAAATGAGACATTTCACGAAAGACAGTCATGTTGCAGGCTTTGTGCTTGTTTACAAAGCTGAGGATTTGATGGTTTGGAAAAACTCAGGGCGGTTGAATCCGGCACTCACCCAAATCCGGCAAACGACACAATATGAGTCGGGCTTGTTTCAATACCACAGCGGCCTGAATTAATCAGCTGAAAAACCCTGAAACAGCTTGTAATCAATAACTAATATGTTCCTCGTATCGGAATGTCTGTTGCTGGCTTATCAAAACAATTCTTCCGCTGATATCATTGGCGATCCGGTGACTGCGCCTTCAGGCAGGTGCTATCTATGAATCACTGCTTCGTAGGTTGTTTTGTTTCCACAGTTGTCCTTCACCACGAGTTTGAAAGTGTTTTTTCCTGAAATCAGACGTTCATCAATCTCATATTCAAGTAGATTGTTTTTGGGGTCATAATCCATCAAAAGCCAGTTTCCGTTTAGGGTTGGCTGGATGTCTGCTATACCTGAGAAATCATCTTTCACCGTGATTTTTAATGATTTGAGGCTATCAACCTTTTGTTGATTTTTGAAGTTTACAGGCTGTAACGTTGGTTTGACTGAATCGGACATCACGGCAAACTGCCCCAGCTTGCGCGTTGAAACAGTAATAAAGCCGTCCTTATATTCGCCCCCGACGAAGGTTTTCTTCCCTTTATCGAGCATAACAATGCCAAGTTTTTGGGTTGGAATTTTGTTGTTTCCGGCTTTGATGGTCAGGCGATAATTTTTATGAACCGCAACATCTGGCGATCCAACTGTTATAATATCAGACAAATGTCCAGCTTCACCCTTATTGTTTTTGAGCTGCAGCTTTTCGTCTTTATAAAGGGCATCGGCAGGAAAATCAACTTCAAAACCATGGCCTGTATATTGAAACCTCTTACCAGTGTTCAGTTGAATGAAAGTTGAATCTGCATTTTTAGCGTTCAGCGCTTTCCCGCTCAGTCCGGTTCCGACTATTAAGAATGGAATACGTGACTCATTGTCATTTGCATCTTTGACCACATAAACTACATTAAGCGTATCACCCGGGTTTACAGTGATTTTTCCATTCGCTACAACACCTTCATACATCCCCAATTTGTTTGCCGGATCAATGACAGTTCTCATAATGCGGGAGTTTTTATCATACAGGAAGGCATAATCAATGAAGCTGTTGATATACCTCGTTTCATCGAATGAAAAACGATCAGCTTTCCAGCTGAAAACGCGCTCCGACTCAACGAAAAGCTCAATGGAAAAGACCCCGTTGATGTTTGGTGAATCGTTTTGGGTGTCGTGTGTGTTGATACCAAAAGAAACACTACCTGCGGCTTTGATAATCTTTCTGTCTTTAATACGGTGTTGCAAACCCCAGCCCTGCACTTCGAAAAAGGCAGGTTTATGCCGCCCTTCCACCTCGCTTTCATCACCTTCGGGATAAACAGCAAGCCGGGTGATAGCAGGCCTTACAAAATCTTTGATTGCAAATCCATTCTTCATAGGATTCAACACCTCCTGACTGGCAGCATCCCTGATTTCAAAATGCAGGTGCGGGCCTCCTGAAGAACCCGAGTTGCCGGCATAGCCAATAACCTCACCTTTTTTCACAGGGAAAAGTGTTTTCTCCGGCAGCAAATTGACCGTAAACTTCTCTTGTGCATACTGTTGCTTCTTGACCCAGGCATTCAGCTTTGGCGCGAACCGCTGCAAATGGGCATAAACAGAGGTATGGCCGGTGGAAGGATGATCCAAATAAACAACTTTTCCAAAACCACCGGGCGAAACAGCCACGCGGCTCACAAAACCGTCTTCAACAGCCAAAACAGCAGCTCCTTCAACGCCACCTACCCTGATGTCAATTCCGGAGTGGAAATGATCAGGCCTTAGCTCGGCAAAAGTCCCTGAAAGAAAAACAGGCATGTTCACAGGTTTGATGTAACTGGCAGGCTTCTGTTTTTCCTGTGCATTCAAATTAAGCTGAAGCAACAGAAAGAGCAATATCAGAAAACGGCTTAGTCTCATAAATTTACAATTTTATCAAGTTCCGAATACTTTGCGATGACATAATCAGCAAGCAAATAAGTTCCTCCAACTTCGTGCTCGTTGAACAAAACGGTTGTCATTCCGGCATTTTTCGCACCCACAATGTCCTTGTCATACAAATTTCCAATCATCATACTCTCGCTTGGTTTTGCCTTGGTTAAGTGCATTGCCTGCACAAAAAACAGCGGATCGGGCTTGCTGTAGCCCAGTTCGAAGCGCGAGTAAAAATGATGAAAATATTTGTCAGCACCAACACGCGCAAGTGCTTTTTTCATTTCGGGTACATCAGAATGCGAGGCGCTGGTGGCAATAATACAAGTATAGCGCTTGCAGGCCTTTACCAAAAAATCTTCGGCACCGGCAATCCACTCAAGCTCAGGCCAGAGCGACATCGGACCCGGATACGCAAAATCGCGCATGATGGTATCGCCCCAATCAAAAAACAAATATCTAATGTTCACTTTGCATGTATTTATTTTACAATTATTTACATTTCGGCATCTTGTTCTGGACTTTCTGTTTCATCCTGAAGCAATCCCAGTAGCTGCTCGCGCGACATTGACGAATAGAATGATTCTTCGACAATTGTGGATTCGGCCAAAATCTTTTTTTCTGCCTGCAACTTCATGATTTTTTCTTCGATACTGTTGCGGGTTATAAACCTGTAAACAAACACACTGCGTTGCTGACCGATACGATGCGACCGCCCGATGGCTTGGGCCTCTGCAGCCGGATTCCACCAGGGATCGAGCACAAAAACATAATCAGCTTCAGCAAGGTTTAATCCAACCCCGCCCGCTTTCAACGAAATGAGGAAAACATGTTTGTTTCCATTCTTAAAACTCTTTACAACATCTTCCCTGTGTTGAGTTTCGCCTGTCAGCATGGCATATGAAACATTCAGTTTTTCGAGTTCGCCGGCCAGGATTGCAAGTAAACTCACAAAAGAAGAAAAAATCAGAACCTTATGATTTTCGTCAAGAATTGTCTCGAGATGTTGCAGAAGTTCAGCAAATTTTCCGCTTTCGCTATTTTCATCAGGAAACAGGATTCCGGGGTGATTTGCCAGTTGACGCAGTTTCATAAGTGCAGTAAGATAGCGCACTGCAACCTCGGAGCGCCTGACATTTTCATCCACTTCGTCCATAAGAGCGATCCGCATGCGCGACTTTTCCTCTTCATAGCGCTGTCGTTGCATCTCGCTCATTCCGCAGAAAACATAGTTTTCTGTGACCGGCGGCAACTCTTTGGCAACCTGATGCTTGGTTCGGCGCAACACAAAAGGCGAAATAATACGCAGCAGTTTCTCCCGCTGTTTTGACTGCGCATCCCTGCTTATTGGTACGCTGTAATATTTGTTGAAAACAGACA
>DISP01000187.1 GCA_002421995.1 Bacteroidales bacterium UBA6207
GCTGTCATTTACGAATTTCTGAACATCAATTTCACCAATCAGCCTGTGTGCAGCGATTGGATTTTCTCCGCTTATTAACTAAAAATCAGCAGGAAACAGTTTTCCACATCATGGTTTTTCAATTCAAACAAGAATATCAAGTTTCTCTTTTTTTGTGCGGTCATAAACATCGCGGCTAAAAATAAAAACCTGGGCGGGCTTGTGAGCCACCCCTTTTTGCTTTTCATTGAGAGGAATGATAAACTTCATCTGTCCGACTTTTTTCCTGAAATTTCGCCGATCGAGACTAACGCCCAGAATGGCTTCATACAGGTTTTGAAGCTGTGAGAGCGTAAACTTTTCGGGCAACAGCTCAAAACCCACCGGCTCCCGCTGAATTTTTATCCTTAAAAAATCAAGCGCACGCGCAATCATTTCGGCATGGTCATAACCTAACAAAGGAAGTTTATCAACCGGCCACCAGCTGGTAAACTGGTGCTGGGTGTCGGGTTTCACCTTTGTGCTGTCAACGAGCGAACAATAACCCACCGAGACTACATGAGCAGCCACGGTCGGGAACTTTGCACTGATCCACAATTTATCTCTTTCGTGCTGGATACGTCCGGGATCGCCAAAGGTGTGAAACTGTTCAAGGTAAATGTTATCAAAACCCGTCTTGTCTTTGAGAACACGTCGCGCTGCATCGTCAATATGCTCACCTTCGAGCACATGGTGCCCCTGAACAGTGTAATCTGTAAAAATAATGTTGCCGGTTTTCTCATCCTCAAGCTCACGTTTTGTTAGCAAAACATTGAGCCGGCCACTGTCAAAACCAAAGATTATACAGTCAACCGAAATGTTGTTTATAAATGGTTTCATCGAACAAAGCGTAATAATTACACACTGCAAAAGTAATCTTTTTCAAATCGCAAATACATTGAAATAAAAAAACATATAAACAAATCTATATTCATATAACGTTATAATACAATAATATATAGTCAATTTTATTTAGAATCATTATAAATTACATATTTTCTTAAATAATATTTTTTTATGTTAAAAAATCTATAATTTTGCTACTGTGTATTTTTTACACTAAGTAATGCACAACACGAATTAAGATGTAAAACTAAAACTTATGCGTATGAATTCGACCTAAACAATTCACTTAAAATTAACCGCAAAACTTGTCATAATTAACATTAACTAATCAAATCATTCACTTAAACCCAATGCAAAATTTTATGAAGTCAGACTATTTCACATTCCAGGGAAAGAAACCGCTGGTGAAAAAAGCCCTGTTTCTGCTTGGACTGTTGCTCGTTAGTGTTGCACAGACACTAAGTGCGCAAAACACTTTTACCTACAGCGGCCTTGTAAAGGCTGAAAACGGTGATGCCCTTCCGGGAGTCAATGTTGTTGAAAAAGGAACCGTTAACGGCACAATCACCGATTTCGACGGCGCTTTCCAGATCACAACTACCAAAGCATCATCCACATTCACATTTTCGATGGTTGGTTATGAAACCATTGAAAGTACAATTAAACCGGGTGTTAAAGCCGCCATCGTCATGAAAGAAAGCGTTGTTGGTCTTGGCGAAGTACTTGTTGTCGGATACGGCGTTCAAAAGCGCTCAAACATCACAGGTGCTATTTCAAAGATGGACAACAAAACGATTAGTCAGCTGCCAACAAACAATGTGAACCAGGCACTGCAAGGCCGTATTGCCGGCGTGAACGCGCTGAACACATCCGGATCGCCCGGAGCTGCCACAAAGCTTGTGATTCGCGGTGTGGGTTCCAACGGCAAATCGCAACCGCTGTATGTTATTGACGGGATTGTTTCGGGCAATATTGACAATGTTGAACCCGCTGATATCGAAGCAATAACAGTGCTCAAAGATGCTGCATCAGCCGCTATCTATGGTGCTGAAGGTGCAAATGGGGTTGTGCTTGTTACAACAAAATCAGGTGCAAAAGGCACCAGCAAAGTTGAATACAATATGCAGTTTGGAAGCCAAAGCATTGGCAATTACACCAAGCCTATGGATGCTTCAAGCTATGCTACCTGGGTAAACGAAGCCAATGTTGGTGTTACAATTCCTACCAATTCCGATGTGAATACAAAATGGATGGAGGAAATTCTTGACAATGCCATGATGCAGCGCCATCACCTCTCATTCAGCGGCGGTACTGATAAAGGAAATTATTATGTATCAGGCGGTTACCTGAAACAAGGCGGCGTTATCGGTGGTGAAAAATCAAACTACGAACGCTTTACATTGCACAGCAATATAACCCAACAAGTGAAATCGTGGGTGAAGATCGGATCGAACCTCAACTACAGCCACTTCAAACGCAACGCCATCAACGAAAACGATGAATTCAGCGGTATTGTTGCTTCGGGCCTCATGCTCGACCCACTTACACCAGTCACCTACAACGGTGCACTTCCCGGATTCGTTCAGGATGCCTTGAACGCCGGCAGAACACTGGTTACCGATCCCAATGGCTTGTATTATGGTTTATCTCCTTATGTAAAAGGTGAAATTGCCAATCCTTTGGCCCAGATGGCCATTGCAAAAGGCGGAACAACCGAAGATAAATTTACCGGAAATGTCTTTATGACCTTAGGCGATGAAAGCTGGAAAGGCTTCAAGTTTACAACACGCGCCAGTGCCGATGTTGCCAACCAGCTTTATCACACCTGGTATCCGACTTTCTGGTTCTCTTCGGAAAGGATGAACACCCAGGCCAACACCCGTGACAATACCGACACTTGGTTCACATGGATGTTTGAAAACTACCTCTCCTATGAAAAAACCTTTGCCGGAAAACACAATGTTTCAGGTGTGGTAGGTGTCTCAGCCAAACAATACACCTATAAATATATCAAAACCTTTAGCGGCCCAATTTTCACTGAGGATGATGACTTTGCTCAACATGGTGAAGTGGAGATTGACGGAAAAGTCAGCGGCAACCTCAGAGACGATCATTCTTCGTCCTATTTTGCCCGTGCAGCCTACGATTACGATGGCAAATACCTCTTTAGCGCTATCTTCCGCCGTGATGCAACTTCACTGCTTCACAGCAATAACCGTTGGGGAAATTTCCCATCAGTATCAGCAGGCTGGATTGTTTCGAGTGAAGACTTCTGGAAGTCTGATCTTATCAATTTCTTCAAAATCAGGGCTTCCTGGGGTAAAAACGGCAGTTTGAGTAATCTCGAACCCGACCAATTCCGTTCGCTTATCGTGGCTTCGGGTATTCAATACCCCAAACCGGGCGGTGGATTCTACACCGGTGCTGAACCTGAATTGCTTGCAAATCCCGAACTAAAATGGGAAACCAGCCAGCAACTCGACCTCGGATTCGACATGAACCTGTTGAACGACAGATTCTCTGTTGGTTTCGACTTCTTCAACAAAGTAACGAAAGATCTTCTCGTGCCCGGAACACCTCCTCCATCAGTGGGCAATTATGCACCATTTGTGAATGCAGGCGACATCACCAACAAGGGTGTTGAGCTTGAGCTGACTTACAGAAACTACGACCATGCATTAAGATACGACATCAGTGCCAATGCCACCTGGATGAAAAACGAAGTGACCTACCTGAACCCATTGCTCGACAGAGTTAGCGGCGAGACGATTGGTACCGGCTGGACAGCCACCTACCTCGAGCTCAATCAGCCTGTATGGTACTTCCGCGGCTATCAAACCGACGGCATCTTCCAAAACCAGGCAGAAATTGACGCATACAAAGCCGCCAATGGCGGACTGACAGGCTATAACCCTGTTCCGGGCGACCCGATTGTTGTGAACACAAACGGCGACAACCTTATCAACAACGAAGACCAGACCTACATTGGCAACCCTCATCCAAAATTTATGTGGGGTGCAAACCTGAACCTTGCCTATGCCAACTTCGACATGCGTATATTCCTGCAAGGTGTGCACGGACAAGATATCCTTATGGGATGGAACCGTTATGACCGATCAACCTCAAACCGCCCGCAGTTCTTCTTCGACGAACGCTGGACCGGCGAAGGCAGCACCAACGAAAGACCACGTGCCGATCAGTCAAGTCCATACATCTACAACAGCGACCTGATGATTTTCAAAGGCTCCTATGTAAGGGTAAGACAAATTCAGATTGGATACACCCTACCCGGCAAGATCACCAACAACACCCTGCAAAACCTGCGCGTTTCATTGTCATTGGACGACTACTTCACATTTACCAAATATCCCGGCATGGACCCTGCTGCAAGCACAGCTGACGACTCAGGACTTGGCATTGACCGTGGTTACTATCCAAGCCCGCGTAAAATCATGTTGGGACTGTCTGTTTCTCTCTAATCAAATCATTCACAACATTTAAAAATCAGAAATCAATGAAATCATCCTATAAATTACTGTTTGCGATGGCCCTGACGATTATGATCACGGCTTGCAGCAAGGATTTTCTCGAAGTTAATCCAATCGGCAAAATGTCAGTTGAGAAGTTCTATAAAACCGACGAGGATGCCACCAGAGCCATTATAGCCGCCTACGACATCCTCCAATGGATGAATGCCCGCGACTGGAACAGCGCTTACCTTGTAAAAACTTTCCCTTCTGACGAATCAACCGTTGGTGGTGGCGATGCCGGCGACCAGCCTCCATATCAGGAACTCGGCGTCTATACCTATGGACCCAGCAATGCACCCATCACAGCCGTTTGGCAATCAAGCTACTTTGGCATTTATCGCTGCAACCTTGTGCTGAATAATGTTGTTGATGACAGCGATCTGAAAAAACAGATTCTCGCCGAAGCAAAATTCCTCAGGGCTTATTACTACTTCGAAATCGTTTCGATGTTTGGCAAGGGTCCGCTGATTCTGACCGAACTCAGCCCGAGCGAGTACAGCCAGCCTTTTGCCGACGCTGCCGCCATCTATACACAGATTGAGAAAGACCTCAACGAAGCAATTGCCGGTTTACCAAATAAAAGCCAGTATGCCGAACATGATAAATTCCGTGCTTCAAAAGGCGCTGCACAGGCATTACTCGGAAAAGCGCTTCTCTATCAGAAAAAATGGGCTGCTTCAGCCACCGCATTCGAAGGTGTGATCAACTCAGGTGAATATGCCCTGCAGGCCGACTACAAAACACTCTTCCTGCAAGCATCGGAATTTGGTGTTGAATCACTGTTCGAAGCCTCATGGGTTACTACCAACGGGTATGACTGGGGTACTTTCCAATGGGGAGGCAACAGGGCTATGGAAAACAATATCACATGGCAGCTTACAGGGCCACGCGGCGATTATTTTGTAGCAGGCACCACAGGACTCATCGGCGGATGGGGATTCAACTACCCACACCAGGCTGCATACGATGTTTTTGTTGCGGCCGGTGACACTGTTCGCAAACCTGCTTCTATCCTTTCATTGGCCGATCTGCGCGCAATGGGCGGCGACTGGACCAACGAAAGCTCATGGGGCTGGGACGGCTGTATCCGCGTTAAATACGGCACACGTATGGACGAAACCAGTGGCGAAAACGGAGCAGTTCCCGAATTGAACTATGGCACCAACCTGCGCCTGATTCGCTATGGCGATGTATTGCTCATGGCAGCCGAAGCCAATCACATGGCCGGAAACGACGCAGCAGCAGGCACATACCTCAACCAGGTGAGACAAAGAGCAAAATTAGGACCCTACTCCGGCGATATCATGCAGGCAATCAAAACCGAACGTCAGCTCGAGCTTGTTTTCGAAGGCGTTCGCTTCCTCGATCTCGTGCGCTGGGGCGATGCTCCAACCGTGCTTGGACCGTTTGGCTTTGTTGCCGGAAAACATGAAGTGTTCCCTATCCCACAGGATGAAATGAGAAACAATAGTCAAGCCACTCAAAACAATGGCTATTAAGATAAAAGTTACTTCTTAGTAATTTGTGGTTAGTGCGTTAAAGCGGGGCAGTCTCATAGCCCCGCTTTTTTTTGCTTTCCGGCAGAAAACCACTTTTATTTCCTGATGAAATTTCGTACTTTTGACCAATACAAATTGTCGGGATGAGCTGACGACATCCTGGTCATCAAAACAAGCAAAAAGTGATGATTTGATGCGCACAAAACCATCCGGCAAGAAAATTTAAAACACATGAAGAGCCAACATCTCCTGCTGATCGTGTTGCTTGGCATACTGAATCAGCCCAAACTAACAGGCCAGAACAACGCCTTCAGCAAGGTGATTGAGAATCCTATAAGTATCAGTGCCTATGGAATTGTGGCAACAACCGACAATAACTTTCTTATTGCAGGCAATGCCGAAAACAGTCATGGCGCCATCCTGCGTATCAACACATCAGGCGAACCACTCTCGGCACAGAAATACGCTTTTGATAATGGGCTTGTGTATTTTACCAACCTGATAAACTGTTATGAATCAGGCATTGTTGTTTCAGGCAGCATCGAAACCTGGTCGGCTGGCATTCGTCGCGCACTTATCACCAAAATGGATGAATCAGGGGCAGTGCTTTGGTCGAAAAGCATCGGCCTTTCAGGCAGTAATCTAACAGCTACCAATGTTGATCAAACGGCCGACAGCGGATTCATTCTTTCGGGCTCTATCGGCTCGTTTTATTCAGGAAAAAATGGTTTGTTTGCAGCCCGGCTCGACAAAGATGGTGAACTATTGTGGTTCAGAGGATTCGAAAGCACAGACTGGAGTCAGGGATATACGGCCCGACAATCAGCCGACGGAGGTTTTTTGCTCGTTGGATTTGCAGGCACACTCAGCAACATGAAGTCAAAGGCCGTATTGATCAAAACCGACGGGAACGGAAACCTTCAATGGGCTAAACAATACCAAACCAGCACCTACTTCACAGAATTTGCTTTTGATGCCCTTGTGGAAGAATACGGCTATTTATGCCTGACAAATAATGGCTGCATAAGAACCGACAATGATGGCAATGTTTTGTCGTTCATCAGGCTGGGAAACAATCATAGCTCGCCGAACTGGGAATTTGCCATGCCCAGGATAAAAAGATATAATGCAGGAGGATATTTAGTAGCGCTTTCAGGCTATATGGCACAGGCAATTGTTCTCGATAAAGATTTATTTGCCATAACCACCATCAACTACCTGCTCGACCTGACGGACGTTATTGAAACCGAAAACAAGGGAATATTGGCTGTTGGCAACGGACCTCTCATATATGTAAAGGATCAAAAAGTTTATGAACCACATATCGGTCTGATCGCATCGGATTCGATTGGCAGCGAGGGTGATTGCAACAACGCGTTTTACCCTGCCTATTCGTTTGCTGAAAATATGCTAAGCGAACCACTTACTGTCAATGAGCTGACCGATGCAACAATCAATACAGAAACAGCTGTGGTGAGTCCTTTACAAGTTGTTGAAAGATGGGGTTGCATTGATGTGATTGGAAATGTTGGCGAAAAGCCGGAACAAATGAATATTAGGATTTTTCCAAGTCATGTCAAAGATTTGCTTACGATCGAAGCAATGCAACCTCAAAAAGATGCGCAGCTGGAGCTGTTCAATGCAGGCATGCAATCCTTGCTCAGCACGAGTTTGAACGGGCAATCCAAATCATTCAATCTCTCACACCTTTCGCCAGGTATTTACTTTTTAAAAATTATCTCCGGAAATCAAAGCGGATACTGGAAAGTAATTAAGGAATAAGTGATGAGTGATGCGTGATGCGTGATGGGTGATGCGTTATGCGTGATGGGTGATGGGTGATGCGTGATGGGTTATTAGTGAAGAGTGATGCGTGATAGGTTGG
>DISP01000096.1:0-16683 GCA_002421995.1 Bacteroidales bacterium UBA6207
GATTCGGCAGTATGGTATGCCGAAGCGCTGCAGAATTACAATCACGCCCGTCCCGATCAGCAATACGAGGCAACAAAAGTAAGCAAGCAGACATACGCCTTCACGATAGAAAACGGGCAGCTTGGCATGGACGATATGGCTACACTGTATCAAAACATAGATAATGATCGCGTTCAGCAGATCTCTGCCTTGGGAGAAGGTGACAATTACCTCAAACTGACGGATGTGAATTTAGACAGCGTTGTTGGCACAACAGCTTACCTCAGCAGCACCAGTGTTTTTGGATTGCGCCTGATCGAAGGGCTTTATCTCCCGTTTCAGGAGGGTGATGACTGGATTTGGGGTACACTTGGGCAGGTATATGGTGATCCTCCCGCAGGCAAGTGCGATGGCAGCATGTATGGCGTTTCGGATGCTTCTGACGAGTTGGCATGGAAGCTCAACCACCCGGCCGTTTCCACTATTCCTTATGTGTTCGTGAATCTTGTTACACGCTATGCTGACGGAATCATGGACTATAATGAACGGTTATACACAGGTTGGAACTATCCACAGGTGAACTGCCTCACAAGTGACACACTTAATTATTATCTTTCTCAATCCCATAAAATTATCAATGACATTACCGAGGGATTAAGGCCTCCCGGAAAAGAATTCTCACATGTATTAATTGGTGATTATTTACTGATGTGGTCAGGTGGAGGGCGTCATTTCCATTATTATACAGTATTTTATGGAGATAAGATAGTCCTCGGACAAGGTGAGGAGTAAGTATTATTCATTATCCGACTTAAGTCTGTATAATTTTGCTTTATTAACACATAACAATTATGTATCTGGAAGTTCAGGAGAATGCAGGCTTAAGTCTTTTTCGAAGATATAAAATGAAAAACACTATCTTATTAATAGTCTTCATCATTACAAATATAACCTTGTTTTGTCAGCAAAAAGGATGGCAAACAGTTATTGAGTATTCTGAGGATCTAATGCCAATGGATATTCAGGAAACCAGCAATGGTGATTTTATCATTGCAACCAATGTCTTATTCCAAAATGGAGTCAGGGAGTATTCCTTGGTTTATAAGTTGAATAATTCAGGTGAGTTACTTAACTTTTCAATCATTGAAGACAGTTTGCAGAGTCTTAATATCTTTTCAATAGAAATAACTGAGAATGATCTTCTAAACGTGTTTGGAAGTTCATTCGATAGTCTTACAAATTCTAGCGTTAACCTACTGAAATATAAACTCAACGCTGATTTAGAAATTTTAAAGGAAAATTCACATGCCATTCTACCGGAACTGAGGTTTGATGGACTTTTTGCAAAATCTGAAAGCAACAGTGAGTTTCTGTATTACGGAAGTGTATTTTTGACAAATAACAGATTCACTTCATGTGTCGCTCAGCTTGATTCAGCCTTTAATTTGTTAAAGTGGAGTATGCCTGATGCCGATAATCTTGGAATCTATTTTGATCTTAAAAAGCTCAACGATTCAAGTTATTGGGCTTTGAAGATGTTTCCTTGGAGGCTTGAACTATTGGATTCTTCTTTCAATATACAGGATTATAGCATGATACCTGATCAGATGTTTGGAAACTCAAGCAGCAAATGGGTTAATGACTCAACTTTTTACCTTATTGGCGAAAATGCAGCTCCATTGCCCGGACATAATATTGCGCTCATTAAACAATTTCATCCGATTGATACAACCGGGCATTTGTTTCGGATGTGGCATCATACTGATACAATAGACTTTCCCTCTCTTTGGAAAGGTATAGATTTTAAACATCCTGATTCATTATTTGCGGGTGGCACGCATAATATGTCTCTCAACAACCCTTATTTTGGTAACCAGCCTTCATGGTTTGTTGTATTTCAAACCGACAGTATGCTCAATCCAAGATGGGAAAGGTTTTATGGTGGCGATGCGTATTATTTGATGACAAATATAAAAGCAACTCAGGATGGTGGTTGTCTTATCGGAGGGACAAGGTTTCGTTATGGGGGCACAAAGGCAAACAAAAGAGACATTTTTCTTCTCAAACTCAACAATGAAGGTTTGCTCACCGGCCAGATAGAAATGCCTGAATTTCAAATGAGGGAGGCCATCGTATATCCAAACCCGGGAAGTCAACTTCACATACGCTTAGCCATGCAGCATCCAAAAGCGCAACTACAGCTTTTTGATCAGGCCGGCCGTCTCATTTTGCAGCAACAGCTCCATCAAACCGAAAGCACTGTTGAAACTTCTCATTTACCTTCAGGTGTTTATCTGTATCAACTTAGCGCACCCACCGGCCTGAACGAAAGCGGAAAATGGGTGAAGGAGTAGAGAGGAGTTGATTTGTTGATTTGTTTATTTGTTGGTTTAGAGGGGTTTAGGGTTTAGAATTTAGAGTTTAGAGCTGGCGCACAAAGTTCAAAGTATTAAGTTCAAAGTTCAACCACAAACCACAACGCATCACGCATTACGCATCACCCATCACCCGTCACTTCCTGTCACTCGCTTATTCGTTCCTGTTTTTTCGGCAGTGGCGTTTCCGGCCAAGTTTGATGATGTCTTCGGCTGTGAATGGCAAGGGCTGCGTATCAGCAGCTTCATTTTGTAATTGTTTCATGCAAACTACCCAGGTGGCAGTGCTGGTGGGAAATGCCTCACCTTTCATTTCCATCAATATGCGGAGCATGAAGCGCAAGTCTCCGTCCGCATTTTTCATTGCAGCTGTACTCATAAAAATTTAAATTAAAATTATAAAAGTTTCAATTCCACTATGGTTCGAACAGATGATCAGGATGAGGTATGCCGCCGATGCATTGCCCCGGCCAAGCCTGTTGCCGGCCTGCTTCAACCGGATTCAGCGGGGCAATGTGTCTGCGGCTTCCCTCAGTGCGGCTTCGGGTCAGCAATTGCTGAACCATTCCGCTTTATTCTTTTTTTCTTGCATTCAGCACACTATTTCGCAACCTGCAATAAACACGTTCTTTCCTTTTTCTAAAGTTATCTTCTGTCCATCCTGTTTGTTTTAAAAACAGGGCTTTTTCTTCTTTTGGCAGATAACAGCCCGGCAGGTCATTGGCCTTAATAAACTCGATCAACTTTTTATCGTTCGGTTTTAACTTATTGCAGTCATTATCCAGACTGACGAGGTCTGATGCACGCGCATCAGCGATTGCAAGATGTTTTTCATCAAGCTCTTCATCTTCAGCCGAAAGATAGTTGTTCATCAAAACCAACAGGTCGAGACTGGTTTCAGCTGTCACCGTCACCTTTAAGCGCACATACTTATTGTCGCTGCTGTGGAGTTCGTTCTGCAGCTCGATATTTGCCATTGCACTCAACAATACATCTGCGCTGAGCATTTTTCCTTTGGCATCCTTGTTTTCTTCCAAAAGCCTCAATGCTTCCTGCGGATGCTGATACACTTCCATAAATGTGTTATGCAACACCACTTCAGGCAAATCGCTGCCATAGTAACGAATGTATTTTCGACATGCATTTTGGCACAGCTTATTGAGTATGTCGGCATGTTGGTTATAGAACCAAGTAAACGCCTTTGCGCGCAGTGTTTCGTCTGCGCCTGCCATGAGTTGAAGGAGAACCGCGTCAGTTTGTGTTTCAAGCCCTCCGGAAAATGAATGATCTAACATAATTCAACGATTTAATAATTACAAAAAGTGTGACATGTTTCCAACTTGCTGAATACAAGTGTTTTACATATGCATCAAACAAGACATGCCATCAGTTTTTTCATCTTATCGCGCGGATTTTGCACGACAATCAAAATTTTGATTGATGAATTTTTGAATTATGGTAGGAGGGAATGGTTTACTTTGTAAAAGTAGGTTCTGTCAAGGAAATTGTAAAGGACAAATTCCGGAGGTGTCGTTTTTGGTACAACTTTCCAACTAATAGCTGGAAAAAAGGGCTCAAAACGTCAGTTTTTCGCCGCGGATGAGTCAATTTCCAAGGTTTCAATTCCACCAAGGCTCTTTTTACTCACCCATGAAATTTGTCCCCTGATATTGAAGGTTTGGATTCTGATGGTAAAATGAAAGGACGGAGGTCAGAGATCGGAGAACAGAGGACGGAGGTCAGTGGGCGGAGGTCAAAGGCCGGTGTTGAAATTGTCCACGAATGCAGGAATGATTTGTATCCACGAATGGATGTGCCAGCTCAATCATTCGTCCTTCATTAGTGCATTCGTGGCGACTTAATATGCGCCTGCTTAATGAGCGTATCTTTTAATTGGATGAGCGGAGGTCAGTATGCCGTATTGGGGGGGGCAGTTTGCCGGAACGTGCAGCACGCAAAGCACTTGCAGAATTGTGGCCACGCTATTGGAATGCTTCCAAAAGTTTCTAAGAAAAGCTGAAATTCCTTAGAAAACGTTGGTGGAAGCGCGCTTGATTTTAAATTTTTCAAATTTTTGAATCAAACTTGGTGAGGATTGGATTCTTGGGAGATGATTGATTGAGGCTTACTTTATAACTTATCGTCTGAAGCATTTGATGATTCACATAATGAGCTGGCCATTTTGTTTTGCCGCTGGTCTGTCGATATCCAAGACAGGGAGTCTTCCTAACCAATCTTTTATAGCTTGCGGATCTGGCACCAATGCTTTGCAGAATTTGAAGGATAACAGGCTTGTTTGTTGGCTTGTGCGACTTGGCAATGTGTGTGACTGCTGGCTTGGCATTATTTCGTTTGTTTGTCAATAATTTTATGAATGTAACTCTGCCTTTGTTCTCTCTGAAAAAATACATGATTTGAATTAAAATCATCTATGCTTTCTTGTCCTTTCCAATGGGTCAATTGGTTGTATGGCGTGTTAGAAATAATGAATGAGTTCAGTTCAATGTCCGGGTCATTAAGTTTAAGCTGAATACTTGTCTTGATGGTTTTATGTAACTGAATTTTAGGGTCTGTCAAACCTTGAATTTGTCTGAGTCCTTTAGGGTCAATAAATGAAACGTATTGCTTGTTGCCTATTACAAGCCAAAGGATAAAGTCAGGAAAAAAGTTGTTTGCCTCAAAAAAACCAATACCTTTTTTACTCATGTTTCTCAGCAAGTAAAGTTGTTTCACTTTGAAGAACTCTTTATTGGTGTCAAAATAATGTTTCAGGTCTTCGACTAAATCTCTTTCGCCTTTATTCAAAGGAACGGGTTGTATTTTAATTACTTCTTCATACCTTCCTTTGTCAATGTATATTAATGGCTGATATAGATGTAGATTAGCATACAAAGCTTCAAAGTCATTGTCGATTTTGATGGTTTTCTGAAACTCATTTTTACGAACAACTTCCTTTAATTCTTTAATTTTTCCGATTAGTCTGTCTTCTGTCTTTTTAACCAGAAAATTGTATTCTGCTTCTAAATTTGGATGTGTGCTTTCAATAAATGCAACTTCTATCTTGTCACTGTAAAATTTGTTTTTCTGATAGTTGTAAAGTCTCTCTACAAATGATTTCAAAAGCGTAAGTGCCAGCTCGTGCCAAAGTTTTACTTTGCTGTAATCAGTTAATTCAAGTTCGCTGGACGGAATTAGCAAGGTGTACCATTCCGGACTTTGCAGAATGTCTTTTAATGCTTCAATAGAAAGGTTTACGTTGTACCAACTGCGTTCATTTTTGAACTTCTGTATTTCAAAATAAATCTTATTCCAGTCTAAGAAGGCAATATGAATATTTTCAAGTTTACCTTCTTCAACCGTTACTACTGTTGAAACATTTGTGGTTTTTGAACTTTTTAGTACCTGAACTTTCGGATACCAATCCACAAGAACCGGGGGAACTTTCTCTGTAATTACAGCATCCACCAAAACATCACGTTTAAAATTGGAGCCATCTTTTACCTTGATGTATTTCAGTTTCTTCTCAGATAAATCAGAAATAGTTGGCAGAATGTCAACAGTGATTTTCTCAAAATCGGAATCCGTTGGCAAACCTTCTTCTTCAAGGTAATCTTTAAATTGCTGCATATAATCAGCCCTTAAACCGAAAATATTCAGCGTTTCAAGAATCGGAATTACTGCTGGAACATAATCAGGTTTTAAACTAGAATCTAAAGAAGTACTGCGTTTCAATGAAAATTTATAGCCTTTCAAACGAACCCCTCTGCCGAATAGCTGAATGATTTCAGAACCTTCACCACGGCCAATATTTAATAAACCCATTGTGCTTACACGCCAACTGCTCCAGCCTTCACTGAATTTCTTTGACCCTATCAGGATATTTACTTTACTGGTTTTGCTATTTATGTCGTGAAATAATGAACTTGAAAAATCCCTTTCGCCAATGTTCATTTTGTGCGCTTCGCATATTTTCAATAATCCTTTATCATCACCAACGTTGATAACGCCAAAATACTCTCCGTTACCAATGCGTAAACCAATTTCACCGTCCTGACCTTTCAGGTTGTCAATGTGCAATGATGCTCCTGCAACCCCTGCGTTAAATACCTCTTTTAACACATCCTGAAATACTGAGTGCGCTGATTTTCCTGATTTGCGAATTTCCTTAAAAGCATTTCTAAAAATTGAATGTCCTAATTCATTATTTAAGCCATCTTTAGCTTCTAACAATAATTTGATTCGTTCAATGGATTGTGTGTCATTCTTAGCAAATGTCTCAATGAATTTCAAGATTTCTACAACATCAGAAGCGGTTTCTTTGCTGATGCTTTTGGTTACTTTGCCGCCTACAAAAATCGCTAATGGCTTGTCAATCAAAAATGGTTCTATGGCTTTACCATGCTCTTTGAAAACCAATAGTTGTTCATAGAAAGAAAGGAAACTTGCAGTTAAATAAAGTACTACTCGCTCTTCTTTTCCGGGTTCATGCCATTGTTCATTTAGGTTTAAAATTTGATAATCTTTTCCATAACCATCGTTGTAGAAATAGCGATAGGAATAGTCAAATAATGTTGCCTTTCCGTATTCATCAATCAATGCTTTTTGCTTTGCTCCTGATAAAGCATGTACTGCCTGACCAAAAGTTGCTGAATACTCAAATGAAAAACCTGTTTCACATAAGCGGTTTCTTTTATCCTTCCATTCTGTACCACCAGCACCTCTGTGACCCTCATCCACTAAAACCAAATTGTTGCCTTCAAAGGCTTCAACTGCTACAGTTTTATTGCCACTTGTTTCTTCGAGTTTGTGAATATCAATGATTTCAATTTTTTGACCTGAAAACAGTGAGCCGCTTGTTTTATCAAATAATTCGGCATCCATGCCTGATTGTGCAAACTCCATTAAATGTTGTTTGGAAAGCCCTTCATTAGGAGTTAGCACAATTATTCTGTTCAGTGTTTTTTCAAGGTTGTGTTGAATTAGGTAATACCTATATTGCAAAATATTTACATGCATCAACAGTGTTTTACCAGAACCGGTTGCATTCCAATAAGCAAGCTTATTCAAATCATTAACAATGGTTTCTAATTTGAATTCGGTAATGACTTTAAAATCGTTGCCATATTTACCGTGGTTGAAGTCTAAAAAGGTATTTAGCTCGCTTTGTAAAGCGGTTTTATCGCTAAAGTATTTATCTAAATAGATTTCCGTAAAAAGTAATGCCAAATACTGAAAGTATTTCCATTTGATGGGTTCTGTTCTTTTCTCTGAAATAGTTTGGGTGTGAGAGTAAATATTTTGGTCGTATTGAAGCAATAATTCTTTGGGCAAATTTGCATTGCTGTAAAATCTTGCTACTAAAGCATGATGGAAATAAGAGACATTATTTTCATCATAACCTTCCAGTGCCGAATCTTTTAAATCAGATGACAATGCCTCTAAGTCTGTTACACCAAACAGATTTAGAATATATTTATTGAGTACGAGTGATGAACTAAGTTTTGACATGCCTTACAGGTTTTCCAATTTAGTTATCCACTCGTTAAAGTGCGGGCACTTCAGTCTTAATAGATTCAATCCAATATCCTCTGCCACCATAGGCCCAACTTGTGCCTTCTGTCCTTCATAATCAGGTAAATACTGAATGATTCGTTTGGATGGAGCTGTTTGTGGAGTCTCATTGATTTCCTCAGGATTTATTCCCTGGATGTCTCGTTTCAAACGATTAATCCCTGTCTGTCCATCCGGATACATACCAAGTAATTTATCTGGTTCAACCATGAGTAATGCCTCAAATTCATGTAATTGAACATACGGGATAAAGTTTGGATGATCAATATCTTGACCGATTGCCGCTTCTAAAGCAGTAATTTTTTGATACGGATCTACTATACTTTGAATTTGTAGTGAATATGGACTTTCTGAGTCTTTTGGGAAAGCATATAAATCTATAAAACTAGTGTAAAATGTATTTACTCTGCCTCTATCAGATTCTATCCAACGCAAAACATCGTTTCTAAATTTGAGATATTTCAGTAAACCTCCTTTTGCTGGTTTATTATTGATTCTATCCCATCCTGTTTTTATTTTTCGGACAGAAACATAAATATCTAATGCTGCAAAATGCTTCACCAATACATCGTTTACGAATATTTCCTCCGAACTCCCCTCTACTATTATATGTAAGTTTTTCATGGGCGTCCTCCGATTATGTTTTTCTCCCAAATTTGCCCTGTTGAAAATTCTTCTAAGTAGGCTTGTAAGGTTTCTGTGTCGGGACGGTGATACTCTGAATTTCTGCCTTTGCGATCAATTACCACCAAATCCTCCAACTCAAAATTGTTCACTAAACTGATAGATTGCGTGGCCACAAAAACCTGACAATGTGATGAAACTGCCTTTATTAAACCTGCAACCGCATCTATTGCACTTGGATGTAAGCCGAGTTCAGGTTCGTCTAAAAACAAAACAGCTGGTAAATCTCTTGGATTTTGACCTAACAAACTGATTAATGCGATGGTACGAAGCATTCCATCTGATGCTTGACCTGCGTTAAAAATTTTGTTTGTGCCTTTTTCTTTCCAACGGAGTAGAATTTGACCAAACTCAGGGTACAAATCAAAATCATCAAAGAATGGTAAAACTAAACGGATGTATCTAACAATACGAGTATAGTATGCCCTTTCCTCCATTTGAAGCCTGTATAAAAAACTGCCTAAATTCTCCCCATTTTGTTTGAGCCATCTGCCATCTGCTTGAGACCATTTCAATCGCATGGGGGCTGTATCGCTGGTGTTGTGGAATTGGTAAACGATTAATTTTCTCAGTAAATTAAGAATCGTAGTTGCTGTTGCGCTGGCTATTTCCGGAAGCTTAGCCTCTTCGTGACCTACTCCACAAGAACTCCAAGATGCCTCACCTTGAAAATTATTTTTTACAAACCTGTACTTCTCTTCTTTAAAAACAAGCTTATCGGGTTTGGCAAACATCAAACTAAACTTGTAGTCATTAATCCCATTTCTTGTAATTAAAGAAATATCAGCATCAATACTTTTGGTTACATCAGCACCATCATGCAAAATATCGTTAGCACCGCCTAAGTAGGCTACATGCTCCTGTAGCTTTCCATCAGAATTGAGCATCCAACTCAAAAACTTGAAGAAGGAAATGAAATTGCTTTTGCCTGCACCATTTGGACCTATCAGTATATTGATGGGTCTTGGCTCAAAGCCTTCAATGGCCTTTATCGTTTTGTATCCTTTTATGGTAAAGGATTTTAATTTTATATCTGACATATTCAGTTCTTATAATTATTAATTCTACATTCCTAATTCTTAACTCCCCTCAAACATTCTCTTCCCAAACTCTTCCTCAATCAACACCACTTTCCAGCGTTCGTCTCCGGTTTTTAGGTTTTCTACATTGTTGTCGCCATTTACGTAAATGCGATCAAACTCGGCATCAAGTGGGTTGTATTTACTTTTTTCTAAAAATTGGTTGAGTGCAGTGCTGTTGTGTTGGGTGCAATCTCGCCACACCACCAATATTTTTTCTCCGGCTAAGTTTTTACCTGTTACCACCACATAGCCTTCTTTAGGTTTGGCATAACTCTCTACCACAAGCCCTATCAGGTAATTGAAGGTTTC
Organism: Bacteroidales bacterium UBA6207; assembly: GCA_002421995.1. Taxonomy (GTDB): domain Bacteria; phylum Bacteroidota; class Bacteroidia; order Bacteroidales; family F082; genus JALNZU01. The sequence goes on from DISP01000096.1 coordinate 10,001, forward strand.
TACCAAATCTACTTTGGTAGGTTGCAGCTCGTTGTTTTTAGTAATGTTCAGGTAGCAGTTAAACGGATTGACAAACCATTCCAAATTGAGCAAACTGTCTTTGGCTTCTACATCGAGCATATAGTTTAGCATATAACCTTCCTTAAATGTAGGGTTCATTTCTAATGCCTTTTGTTGGGTTTCGGTTTGTTTTAAAGCCAAGTTGTTGAGTGTGTCTTCATAACTCTCCAAACGCATGTATTTAAAACAATGGCTAATACCTTCTCGGCTTAAAGGTTTACCATCTTTCCAGTCTTTGCTATAAATTACTTTTTGTATGCGGGGTTTGGTAACACTATCAAAATATTCACCCATCTCTACAAGAATGAACTTGCGTTTTCCATTATCAGTTCTGTTAAGATTTATAACCGCATGCCCAGTAGTTCCTGAACCCGAAAAATAGTCAAGAACTAAACCATTTCTTTTCTTTAATCCGCTTATTAGTAAGGTATCTTCTACTGCATAAATTGATTTCGGATAAGAAAAGTTGTTTATAGGAAATAAATCTTTTAATGGTTTCGTTCCATGTTCAGTAGCAGAGTATTTTGAATCAGCCCAAAAAGTTAAAGGTGTTGTACCTTCTTCATTAGGCCGATACTTATAGTAAACTTGTATTTTATCTCCTTGATATTTTGCATAGAACTGTGAATAATCCTTTTTAACATTCTCCCAACTCCATCGCCAATTTTTCTCAACTCCTTCATCGTTTATTGGATAAATAACTTTTTCTCCTTCTTGTTCTTTTTCTTGGATTGCCCATAACTCTGTATCATCATTCCATTCCATTTCAGGCACACGTAACTTTAAATCCTTTTCATTAACGTATATAGGATACCATTGTCTCTTTCCATCTTCTCTGTTCGAGTTAGAACCCTCCCTACGAAAGTTTCTTTGCTCATAAATCCCATCTTTATCACTTAAATTAAACCTCTTCTTCTGTTCGTCAGAACGGTCTATCTTAATGACTTTTGACTTTTCAGAATTCTTGACCATTATCGCATATTCATGGGATAATGCTAGGCCATCTGTGGTTGGCCTACCTGACGGATTAATTCTTATTGCTATTAGGCCTGCAACATTTTCTCTTGAGTAAATCGACTCTAATAAAAAATGAAGTTCCTTTACTTCAACATCATCAATCGTTACTGTTTTGATGCCATCTTCTCTTAAAAAATCTCTTCCAATAATTAACCTATCATACATAAGCGATAACCAAGAAGAGTGCTTGTAATTGTTTTTATATACAATTTCTGATGCACTAGTATTGTATGGTGGGTCAATATATATTGAGTTAGCCTGTTGACTAAATCGAGCCTTTATTAAACTCAAAGCTTGAAAATTGTCCGAGTTAATCAACAAACCATCACAGGTGTCATCAAAATTCTCAATGCTGCTAATCAACTGCCATTTAAAGGCTTCAGAGAAAAAGGCAGTATCTAAAACCAAAAATTGGTTTTGGTTTAAAAACTCCAATGTAAGCGGGTTTGTAAAGCCCACTTTATCTTCCGTAAATAAGCCATCTGCATTTTTGGCTTTTATTTCATCAATGGCAAACAGTTTTATCCATTCATTAGTTTGAGTGTTTTTATCGCCATTCTTAATTTTTAATTCTTCATTTTTAATTATTTCTGGATACAGAAATTTAGGTACACGGTCAAGCGTTATGCAGTAGTTGCATTCTACCACCATTTTCTTTTTCAGCCACAGTTTCTTTTGGAAGTTTTCTAACTGTGCCAGGAAAGCAATAATCTTTTCGCCAATCTTTTTAATGGCTTTTATCTTGCTCAGTTGTTTTAAAAATTCCTGTTCGTCACGGGTGTTCAGATCATCAATAAACAGCACTTCATTTTTAATGTAGAAGTCTAATTCACGGCTCAGGAAACCACCAAGGTCTTTGTGTATAAAGTAGTCAAAGGTGTTGCGGGCTGTATAATCGTTTAAATGTTTTTCAAGAATTGTTCTTGGCTCTTTACCACTATACTTTTGGTCTCTTGCTAGTAAATCGATGAAATCAGAAAATGTAGAAGTAATTTGTGGTTTTATACTTTCAAACGCTTCTTTGAGTAAATCCGCTTGTTTCACCTTTTTATCCGTTGGTTCATACGTAAACGGAATCACCAATTCATCATTCTTAATTCTTAATTCTTCATTCGCCAAAGCAAACCGCCTTTCTTTATCGCCCTGTGTTTTATTGTTATTTTGTTCGGTGCTGGCTTCTACCAATTCAAAACAAACGGTTTTACCATTGCTTAACTTAAAGCGATATACTTTGAAGTACTCGCTGGTTTTAATGTAATATTGGTCGGCATTGGCCCAATGCAGTTTTACTTCTTCGCCTTCGTAGGGTATGGCATACACATCTTTTTTGTACCTACGCATACTGATGAAATCGCCATTATCGAAATAGCGTTTAAAGAAATTGGCAAGTAGGGAGAAAACTTCGTTTTCAATCGCTACCATGTCGGCAGCTTCACCCAAACGTTTTTTCAATTCTTGCACCTTAGGCAAAGTGTTTGGGTCTGCTCCTAAAGTCTGTGCTGCTTTTATGGCATCATCTAATTCCTTTTGCAAAGCCTGTTTGTCCATTGAAAGACTTTCGGTCAATACTTTATTTACTTGTGGTACTAAGTCCACTTCCAAAAACTGTTCAATGTCCTTACGCTTTTGGTTCATGATACGGTAAATGCCAAAATCAAGTTCCGCTTTATCAAGCATGAACACTTCCTTAAGGGTATCTATCAATTTTTTATAGTTGCTCATCTTTTTAATTAAGAATGTAGAATTATGAATTAAGAATTGGATTTTGATGATTTTACAATTGAAACCAAAATCGAGATAATTTCGTGAATTTCGGGGTGAATGCTGTTGAAACCGTCATTTGATAGGTACTCGCTATCTTTCAAAAGCATTAGCCAGTATTCTGTTTCGTTGGCTTCTTTTAGTGCTATATTCATCTTGTTTACAAAATCGGGCTTTGATTGGGCAAATTCACTTTCCTTAACCAAGGCACCAATGGCAGTGCCGGAACGCAACAATTGTTTACTCATAACAAATTCCTTTTTGTCATCAACCAAATGCTTGTATAGCTTAATTACTCTCAAGGCAAAAGCATAAGTCTTTGTATGTATAATATTCTCCCTTTTCATTCTTAATTATTACTTCTTAATTCTTCATTCACAGAAGTTTCCAGTTAATGGTAAACAAATGTGTTTGGTTAATCTCTTGTTTCATTCGCTTTTGTATGTCGGCTATCATTTTATCTCTCATTTCTGCAATTTCATCTTCCACAATAAAAATTTCCTGCCTTTGTTTTTTCTGTTTCCTTGATTCTTCCTGCAATTGTTGTTGCAGTTTCAATTGAGCCATCGGGTCGGTGGTTTTCTGCACCTCACGGTTTAGCTCTTTTATTTTTGCCTTGGTTTCTTTGATGGCTAATTCAGCAGCATTCATCCTGTCCTCGGCCCATTTGGTGAGTTTCTCTGTTTCAAATTTCAAGTAGTTGTTGTCCCTTTCTGAAATAGATTTCAATAAAGCATCCAAATGACTTTCTGTTTGAAGGGCAAGTAGTTTTGCATCAATGCTTGTTGCGTTTCCATTGGCTTGTTTAACAGGTAAAGTGAGTAACCTTTTGGCTTGTTCCTCACTCAATGGTTTGCCATCGTCTGTTTGGCCAAATGCAACTACATAGTCAGATGATTCAAAAGAGTCCACACTTACAGCCAAAGCACTCAGCCAGCCTTGTTTTCCTTTCAGTACATCCAGTATTGAAACATTTCCTTCATAACCTGTTAAGTCAAAAGTGAGTGACGTTTCAGATAATTCTTTCTCTTTTGCTTTTTCTAAAACAGTTTGTGCCAGTGTATGCCCCATACGATAAACATGAGCTTCGGTATTTGGCTTACCCAATTTGAAAGATTCTGTCGGGAATGTTGCTTCTGAATAAGGTTGCTTTTTGAGTTTAAAACTCAGGTTTTTATCATTGAAGGTGGCAGCACCATTCAATTCAAATTTGGTAACTGCCCATAGCCATTGCTCGTATTTATTGATGTATTCTCTGCTTTCAGACAAACGGATTTTGAGTTTGTCCAACACTTCATCATCAAAATTGGCCAAAAGTGTTTCTCTGGTAGAGAGCATTTTGCTGTTGATTTTCTCGTCTAATTCTTTTTGAAGTAAGTCAAACTGTTCAATGATTTCCAGATCGGTTCTGTACTTTTGATAGATTTCGGCAATTCGTTTTTCAAAATCAACTCCCGATTCAATACTGCCCAACACATCATCACTGGCACCAAATACACCGCTGAATAATTTGAATTTTTCATCCAATAATTGAAATACCCGGATGTCGGCAGCATTTTTTACATTCAAGAAATTCACTACCACCACATCGAATTTTTGTCCGTAGCGATGGCAACGACCAATCCGCTGTTCAATGCGTTGCGGATTCCAAGGCAAGTCGTAATTGATAAGCAATGAACAGAATTGCAAATTGATACCTTCGGCTGCTGCTTCGGTTGCAATCATAATGGTGGCTTCATTTCTGAAATACTCTACCAATGCTGCTCGTTTGTCAGCCGTTGGAGAACCAGTCACTTTATCAGTTCCTTTGTTAGTCGCCAACCAACTCTTGTAAACCTTATTAGAAGTTTCATCATTGTTTGAACCGTTGAACAATACAATCTTGTCAGGATATTGCTCACTCAACAGGTTGAAAAGATAATTCTGAGTTCGGGTAGATTCTGTAAAGATGATAGCTTTCTTGTTGGCATGTTTATCCATTTTAGAAAAGCCTTCTTTTAAAGCGGTCAACAGTTTTTCTCCTTTTGCATTGTGCTTAATGGATTCAGCCAAATCTCTGAATTTTTCTAATTCTAATATTTCCAGTTTTATGGCTTTAATATCCGTTTCGGTCAAAGAATTATCATTAGTCTTTTCCTCCTCTTCCCATTCTTCCGCTTGCTCTTCAAAAAGTTCATAGTCTTCCGAAACTTCGTCAGCCACACTCACTTTTTGATGGTCTTTAATAACCTGAAGTAATTTTTTAATCAAGCTATTTAGTGTTCCGGCAATAGCAAATGAAGATGAAGCCAAAAGTTTTCGTAGAATCAAAGTCATTAAATGCCTTTGACTGGCTGGCAAAGCATACAACAACTCCTTTTGCAGATAATCGCTTACTGCTTCATAGAGTTTCTGTTCATCATCCGATGGCTCAAACTTGATGGTAAGCGGAATTCGGTTGGTGTACCGAATGTATTCCTGAACTTGTCTACGCAAATTGCGGATGCAAACCGATTTCAAACGGTCTCTTAAGTCCTGATAATTTTCACCTTCAACTGTTCTTAAAAACTGACTTCTGAAACTTTTGATGTCACCAAAGGTGTGTTCGTCAATTATGCTTACAAGCCCATACAATTCAAGTAATGAGTTTTGCAGAGGCGTTGCTGTAAGCAGTGCTTTTCTGGAATGTGATAAGGCTTCTTTAATTGCGTTTCCGATCTTATTAGTGGGTTTATAAACATTGCGTAAACGGTGGGCTTCGTCAACAACAGCCAAGTCCCAGGAAATCAATTGCACCAAATCAGCCTTCGCTCTTGCGAACTGATAGGAGCAAATGACAATGGTATTTTGGTCAAACGGGTTTCGCTTGCCTGATTTTACAAATTCATTGAAATTCTTGTTTTCAAGGATGATAGAGCCCAAGAAGAACTTCTCATATAACTCTTGGCTCCATTGTTTTCTCAGGTTAGCAGGACAAATAATTAAGAGTTTCTTTCTTCTTTCAGCCCACATTTGAGAGAGTAAAATCCCGGCCTCAATAGTTTTACCTAATCCAACTTCGTCTGCAAGTATTGCACCTTTAGAAAGGGGAGACTTAAAAGCAAACAGTGCCGACTCCACTTGATGTGGATTCAAATCAACTTGTGCATCCATCAAAGCGACATTAAACTTCTCGCTGCTTCCTGATGGAAAGCGTCTGGTCAGTTCAAATGCAATGTATTTTGCCTGATATGGAGTTAGTGCATTCACTTATCTTTCACTTTATTTAAAGCAATTTCCAAAGCCTCAATTGAAAATTTTTCGTTTTCTACCAGTTGTAGAACTTTGTCTGCAAGCCATATAGGCAATAAATCATTTTCTGAAACACAGTACAACTTCGATAATTTTTTCAGATGATTACGACTAACCGGTTTTTCATTGTGCTCCATTTTGCTGATATATGTAGTGTCAACCTGCAAATCAGCAGCAACTTGTCTTTGTACTAATCCTTTGATTTCCCGTAATTCTCTTAGTTTTTCGCCAAGCATTATTATCCTTATTTATTCTTGTCCTTTAGAGGTCAAATATAGAAGTAATTATGTTACTGTTTTTCCGTGCGGTTGGAAAATTTTGCTCTTTTAGTTTTGTAAAGTATCGGGCAAGTACAGTAAATCCTAAGATGCTGATAATCAGATTGTATTGATAACCATTCAGCATATAATGAGATTAATTTGTTGATTTAGAATGGTTTAGGATTTAGAGTTTAAGGGCTGCGGTTTATGGCCTAAATAGCGTTAACCCTTCTCCAACCTTGCGGACGTCTTCTCCAACCTTGCGGTGTCTTCTCCAACCTTGCAGACGTCTTCTCCAACCTTGCGGACGTCTTC
>DISP01000096.1:16771-26165 GCA_002421995.1 Bacteroidales bacterium UBA6207
GACGCCTTCTCCAACCTTGCGGACGCCTTCTCCAACCTTGCCGACGCCTTCTCCAACCTTGCCGACGCCTTCTCCAAGCTTGCAGACGCATTCTCCAAGCTTGCAGACGCATTCTTCAACTATTCAAATGGGATTATGGTAAAAATTTCATCCAAATTTCAGCGTGATCACCTGATCAAATCCCCTCTTTTTCCGGTTATCGTTCCATGCAAAATCTTTCGATTTTTCGACAACCAAGCCAAAAACGAGCAGAAAACGGCTAAAAGCCTTCAAAACCATCAACATAAAACACTGCAAAACAAAACCATACGATTTTGTCACGGTTTTGCCTAATAGGTAGAAATACAAGATTAAAAAAGATGACAACATTTATACAGGAAGCTTTACGGCTTGCACGGGAGTTCAGGAAGCAGTTCGCTATAACGAAAAAGCCTCCCCGCCGGCAACCGATATCATTGCAGCGTGTCAAAGCGCTGTGGCTGTTGGTCAGGACTGCCGGCCGGCACTTTGAGACTCCGCCACCCTGTGGCGACACTCAGTATGCCTATACACCCGATCTGCGCTTGCTCCAGCAAAAAAAGTTTCACACCATCGCAGGGAGCAACGCCCCTCCGCCTGTGGTTTCTTCAACACAATACTCATTTACTTTAAAAACTTTAAAACACGTATTATCATGACAAGAGAAATCACATCTATTCAAAAATTCAATGCCATCAAACGGGTGCTCGAAAATCACAGCAGCGTCTTCGATGGAAAACCCAGCGCCCTTGCGTTCAGAGACCGCTTCTTCAGCAAATTGCTCGAACTCTCCAACCGTCTCAACAACCTCGTGCGCCCTGTGAGCAGCTTCACGGCCGAACGCAAAACACAGCGCGAAAACCTTCAAAACCAACTTCAGCGGATCACTGACTTTGGGATCATGCTGGCCATAGGCACCCAAAACAACGCCATGCTGGCTACGTTCACCCGATACAAGCAAATGATCAAGACCACCTCTGCAGGCATCATGATTCAGATAGCGCTCGATGAGCTCAGTCTGATCAATTCGCAGATGGCTGCTGCAGAAGCACTTGGCCTCGACAGCAGCTTCATGGATGGTTTTGAGGAAATGCTTGCAGGGTATCAAGAAGCCTTCAATACGGCCCAGAACCAGTTGGATGTCCGCCGTGCCGAACGCGATGCCGTGAACACCCTCATCAAGGAATGCAACGCCATCCTGCGTTTTGAACTCGACCGCTTTGTCCGCTTCAACGCCCCCGAAAACCAGTCGCTGGCCCAAAACTACCTGCGTCTGCGCCGGGTGAAACGTTCCGGCTCCAATTCAGCGAACAATATGCCCGAAACCTCCGACATCATCGGCACGGTGAGCGATGCCGCTACCGGACTTCCGGTGGCCGGCGCTGTGGTCAAACTCATCGAGCAGAGACGGTCCATCACCACCGACGGGGATGGCGATTTTCTGTTTGATGACCTGCCTGCAGGACATCTCACCCTGAGCTGCCATGCCTCCGGCTACGAAGTGCCCGAAATCGCTGCCATTGACCTGGGTCTGAACGACCATGTGGTGTGGAACTTCCAACTGCGGAAACTGGCCTCCGGCAGCTGATCCATCCGGCTCAGATAGCCTGCTGTCCCGAAAGCCTTGCCCTTGTGGCGGGGCTTTTTTTTTCTGTTGATTTGTTGATTCGTTGATTTGTTGATTTGTTGGTTTAGAAGGGTTTAGAGTGGTTTATGGTTTAGAATTTAGTGTTTAGGGCTGGCGCATCGGCATGGGGGTTGATTTGAAAATTTGGGGATCTGATCCGAAAACTTTCGGATTTGAAGATTTGCCCGACCCACAATTTTCAAATTAGAAATTTTCAAATCCCAAATTGGTAGCCAAAAGGCAAGAACCGATGAAACACCTGCCACCCACCTCCCAAAACTTAACTTGCTTTTTCAAAACATATCCTTTACTTTTACGGGAAATTATCAAAGGCCATCCAATGGCAAAACGAGCAACATGAACTATATAATTGATATTCAGTTATTTACCCCCCCCATTTACTTCTTTCTTGTTTGGGTGGAGTTGTTGTTGTGCGATGCTTGTTGCACAACCCGGCAGCAGCTCGTTTTGCGCAGCCCTGGGAGCAATCCCATTGGCCAAAAGCCTGCCCGGCCGGGGCCGCTGATCTTTGAGGCTGTGGGCCGTCTTGTTTTAAATGTGGGCAATACGGCCGGAAAGAATCACATTCAAAATGAAATTGTTAACCAAATCCATAAGAAAAAATGAAAAAAACAATCACAATAGTACTTTTTGCAACAGCCTTGCTTTTTGGGTATATAGGCTCTGCCCAGGAAAACAAGCAATCACAAGCAAACAGAACATGGCCAGAACCGGGAGCGAAATGGACTTATTGTGTAAGTGGTTATTATGACAGACCCGGTGGAGAAGAAAAATGGGCTTTGACGGGTGATACGCTCATCAACGGACGATCGTGGTCTATGATCAAGCGTGACAACCAGACAGAAGGCCAGTCTTCCTCCATCCACTCAAACGATTATGTTTTTTACAGCCGTTTCAGCAACGACAGCATTTACCGGTTTGTGAACAATAAGGAATATCTTCTCTTTACCTACAATTTGAATGTAGGTGATGTCCTCACCACATTTCGTGCAGCAGGGGTATTTAATTGGCAGGATTCGGCTTGCAGCTCGCGACTTCCGCTTAAAGTTATCGAGAAAAGCGAAGTAATGCTTGGCAGCAACCTGCTGGAAAAGTTTGTGTTGGAAGACACACTGTTTGGGCATTTATATCCTAACTACATTGGAGAGCCTATTCGATATACCTTCATTGAGCGTATCGGGGTCATAAATAATTATCCATTCATGAACTCATTGGAGATGCCAACCAATTGTGAATTGTTTGTCGAACCGGTGAGTTTTGCCATTGGAAAATACAGCGATGACAGCTTTGAGCACATCTATGGCGAATGTCCGGGAGTGGGATTGAAAGAAAGCGAATCTTATGGTAAATCACTGCGAATTTATCCCAATCCCGCCAACAGCTGGACGGCCTTTGACTACACTTTGCCCGAGGGTGTTAGTGAAGCCCGCATCGAGATTGCATCGCCTGCAGGGGTTGTTGTCCATAGCCTTCAGCTCAGTGGCAAAAGGGGGCAAAAGCTCTTCGATTCGCGCAAGCTCAGCCCCGGTGTTTATAACTGCAGTCTGATTGCAGGAGGCTTTTCGCAAACTGTTAAACTGATCATTCAACATTAAAAATCCAAACCACAAGGGGGGCAAAACGTCCCCCTTGTTTAACACTTTGTGCTATGAAACATCGAATATGGCTTGTCGTTCTGCTACTCGCTATTGTTAAACAAATGGACGCTCAGCCTCTTGTTATCAATTGGCAAAGCTGTTTCGGAACCATTGAGAATGAACAAGTAATGGATATAGTTTTTACGGGTGATGGTTATATAATGACAGGAGCCCGCGGCTACTATCCACGCCTGTTACTCCTCAAATCAGACCTTGCTGGCAATCTCCTTTGGGAAAAAGAGTATTTTGGGCCAAGGAATGGCGAAGGTGCTTTCAGGATATTTCCGGCAGATCAGGGAAACTACTTTGTTGTAGCAACCGCTTCTTCTTCATCCGGCGATATCACCTATGATCCCTATCCTGATCCCGGCTCAAACAACGCATGGATATTAAAAATTGACAGCAATGGCAATAAGTTATGGGACAAGATATTCGGTGGTAATTGTCTGGAAATGGGCGTCTCGGGGGCACTCACCTCCGACACTGCTGTCATTTTTGCAGGTCTCACCTGTTCCAGCGATGGCGATGTGAGCCAATACTACGGTGCCGACGACGGATGGATGATCAAAGTGGACAGGCAGGGAAACAAAATGTGGGACTTCACCATCGGGAACGATTGGTTTGACAGAATAATTGAAGTGACTGAAACTTCTGACAAAAGCTTACTTGTTGGAGCCTATTCTTTCTATGGTGAAAACGGCAACATAAGCTGTAGTGACTTCTCAGCGTCTGATGGCACACAAGCTGTGATGTTTAAGCTCGATTCGGCTGGCAATTATCTGTGGCATCGTTGTTACGGGGGTACAAACCATGAAGTGCTGAGAGCTATGGTTGAAACAAATGACGGCTACTTGCTTGGAATCACTTGTGCCTCTTCTGATGGCGATGTGTCCGGTGCCGGCTATCACCCTGGCCTTGACAATGTTGGCAATCCAACAAATGATATCTGGTTGGTAAAAACCGATTTCGAAGGCAATATCGTTTGGAGCAAATGCTATGGTGGCAGCAAATCAGAATATCCTCACCGCATTTTCAGGATGGACGACGGGGGTTTCCTCGTTTTTGGCACCACCGAATCCTTCGATGGCGATGTGGTTGGCAACCATTCAAGCGGTTCTTCCTACAGCGATATCTGGGTGATCAAAGTGAGCAGCACAGGCTCGCTCGAGTGGCAGCAGTGCATTGGTTACAACGGCAGCGAAAACCTCTACAGGGCCGTGGCCCGCAATGGCGATAATAAATACGTGATTGCAACACAGGTTTGGGGAGAAAGCTCAGGTCAAATAACATGCCTGACCGGTACCTTTGATTACCAAATCTGGCTGATCGAAGTCACCGACACCACTGTTGGTCTTTTTGAAAAGGAAAGCGATATGCCGCTGCTAAAGCTTTATCCCAACCCTGCCACCACCACCACCTGGCTGCAACTGCCCGGGCACACAGCCCAAAGCCCCATGCAGCTGCAGCTCATCAGCCCCAGGGGCGGCGTGGTGTATGAAGCCACAGCCGGCGGGCGTTTTCATCAGCTCAGCACAGCCCATCTTCCGGCAGGCCTCTACCTCGTGCGCCTGTGGGACGGAGAAAGGTGGCTGGTGCAGAAATTAGTGAAGGAGTAAGGAGGAGTTGATTTGTTGGTTTAGAGGTATTTAGGAGTTGATTTGTTGATTCGTTGATTTGTTGATTTGAAAATTTGAAATTTGAAAATTTGACCCGAAAACTTTCGGATTTGAAGATTGGAGTGATACAAATTTTCAAATTTCAAATTTTCAAATCCCAAATTGGTAGCTAAAAGCCAAGTGCCAAAAGCTAAGAGCCATCCAAACACTTAACCCGGTCCGCATACTAAACTTAACTTGCTTTTTCAAAACACATCCATTACTTTTACGGGAAATTATCAAAGTCAATCCGATGGCAAAACGAGTGATATGAACTATATAATTGATATACAGTTATTTACCCCCCCATTTATATCTTTCTTGTTTGGGTGGAGTTGGTGTTGTGCGGTGCTTGTTGCACAAGGCAGCAGCAGCTCGTTTTGCACAGCCTTGGGAGCAATCCTATTGGCCAAAAGCCAGCCCGGCCAGGGCCGCTGATCTTTGAGGCTGTGTGTCGTCTTGTTTTGAGTGTGGGCAGGGCGGCCGGGAGAAGTTTACATATCTCGCAAAATGCATAATTTTAACAATTAAAATTTACAAAATGAAAAAAATCAAAGAGTATTTTAATATTGCAATAATTAGCATATTTATCAACCTTTCGTTATTTCAATTTTTAAGTGCTCAAAATTATCAGCAAGTTTTAAAAACAGATTCAACCACATGGACGATTGCGCATCAGGAAATTTTTGGTATTGTAATTGATGTTTTTCATACAAAAACTTTTCAGGATTCTACTTATTCATACGTATTTACAAATGATATTTTCTATCCCTATATTGGAAAATTAAGAGAAAATATAGATGAAGGAAAAGTTTGGTTTACAAGCGCAGTTAGCAACCAGGAATACTTGATTATGGACATGAACTTGCAAACCGGTGATACATTTGAGTTTAATACAGGGGTTTATGGTCAAGTAGATAGTGTTTACTATTTGGACAAAAGAAAAGTCATCCGGTTTGATCTTTTCTCCTCAAGATGGGATGAATCAATTAAATTTATAGAGGGAGTAGGGCCAAGCAATGCCTTCTCAGTCCTAAGTGATTTTGATTGGTTCTATGTGACATGCAAGTATGATCAGGATGTACTGAATTATGTAAACAATAACAGTTATTTTATAGGATGCATGCCAAATCCAACCGGAGTAGAATTAAGAGCAGATGGAAGCAATCAATTTACCATTTTCCCTAATCCGGCTGGCTCTCAAACCTGGCTGCAACTGCCCGAAAACCTGCCTTTTTCGCAGATGCAAATAGTGCTTTACGGCTGCACAGGCCGCTTGCTTCACAGGGCGCAGCCTGCAAGCCAGTTCCACAGGATTGAGCTTGCGCATCTGCCAAAAGGTTTGTATCTGATAAAGGTTTGGGACGGCAAACGTTGGCTGGCGAAGAAATTAGTGAAGGAGTGAGGGGTGTGAATTGTGAATTATGAATTATGTATTATGAATTACGAATTATGAATTACGAATTTTAAGTTAAAGCGGAATAAGGGCAAGAAAGCTGTTTTTCCTCTAACGTTTATTTAGAACCCCTTCAAAAATTTTTAAAAAACTTGCAAAAGCGGCGCTGCATGTCTTATCTTTGTTAAAAAAACCAAGAACCAAGTAGCGCAAAACGATATATGTCAGATAATCAACATATTACCTCCCTCCTCCAACACCCGGCTTTTTTCACAAAGAAGCAGCTTGGGATAAGCTTTGGCAAGTGGGTCGTTTTGGCAGCTTGGCGGCAGTGCAAAGTTTTTTCGGACACCGGAAACAGACATATTTTCCGGCTGGGGAAAAACGATTTTGAGCGTTGAAGCCATCCGGTTTGGAATGAGGCCGAGTGGCCAAGTTTTCATCCAAAAACGTATCATGACAATAAATCTAAAAGAGAAACAAATATGAAATATAATTTTACTTTATCATTGATTCTGGTTTTGGTTTCTATGTCAACTTATTTGACAGGGCAAGAAGTTGCTTCGACCTGGCCAGATTCCAAGCAAGGAAACGAATGGGCTGCAATAGGTTCAAAATGGTATTATCATTACGCCTACTTTATGTCTAACGGTTTCACCGCAATCGAATCTGTTGGCGACACACTTATCGGTTCAAAAACTTGCAGAAAGTTGGTTAAAACACGGTATCGCTACGAAGACCTCTTAGATTCGGTATTTGCCGAACTGCTTGGTGTTGAATATACATGCCAGGAGGGAGAAAAGGTAAATATTTATAGAAAAGGTATTTTTTATACGCTCTATGATTTCTCGGCGCAAATTGGCGACACCTGGATCGTTCCATACAGCTGGGAAACCGAATGTGATACAACGGGAATTGTAAAAGTTGTTGGCAAAGGAAACGAACTTATTGATGGCATAAGCTACGGCTACATCGAGGTTGTTGCCGAGAACGACCAGGGATGGGGATGGGGCTTTTCTCCCAGTTACGGCGAGCGTATTTATGAGCGGATAGGTTGCATGAGTTATTTGTTGCCTTACGCTAACTGCATGTTTGATATGGGTTATGAAGGCGGGCCTATCAGGTGTTTTTACAGCCCCGAAGTTGGGCTTCTTCATTTTGACGGCAATACCGATTGCGAAAAAATTTATACTTCCCTTGCCGAAAATAGGCTTTCTTCAGTGATGTTTAGATTGAGTCCCAATCCGGCGGCATCCAACGTTAAAATAACCCTCAATGATACCGACAACTATCGTGTCAGGATTTTCACAATCAACGGACTTTTGGTAAAATCGCTCGAGTTTTTCGGACACGAAACTACTCTTGACGTTTCGTTGCTTCCAAGGGGATGTTATCAGCTACAAGTCCAAAACAACAAAAGCTGTTATACAAATAAGCTTTTAAAATATTAGTTATGAAAAAATATTCAATCATTACAATTATATGTTTATTTAACTTCTTGACCTCTATTAGTCAAGTTACTTGTGTTGTTGATAACGACAGCACCAATAGAATAGTTATTTGTGATGAAGTAACTAATTTCTATATCCCCACCTCAACAACAAAAGAATTAACTATTAAGATCAATTTTCACTTTATGCTCAAAGGCGATACTACTTTGAATTTTAGAGAATTTGACGATGGATTAGGTGACTCGACCTTTACAGCCCTTGATTTCTCAAACACTATTGTGGAAATTGCGAACGCTCGGTTGGCAGGAGGTGTTGCTCCAAATCTTCCGCAGGGAAACTCGATTCCAATACTTAATAAAAAGTATCGTCTTATTTTAACAGGTGTCTTTTTCCATACCGATGAAAATAATTACACATACCAAAATGCAAATGTTAATCAATTACTTACATTGTACGGAAATAATGTAGGGCATGAGGTAAACATTTTTTGGGTTTATGATAATAATTCATCTGGCTATGCTGGTGGGGGAAAGGCGACAATGTCCGGTAATAGATGGCTATTAATAAAAGCCGCTTGGCAAAAATATCGTGATTACGGAAATGCAGGGTTCTGGGGAGATTCTTAGGTATTATTACATGAATTAGGTCATAATTTGGGATTATATCACACCATTTTAACAAATTTTGGAGCTTGTAGTAATTATGTAGATGATTGTTGCTCCGATACTCCAAAAAGGCAAGATCTTTTAGAGCAGGGAGAACCTGACCCTTGTTGTTTATGGGGCGAAGGAAATAATCCAGCATGTAGTAATAATATGATGGATTATACCGGTTCTTTAGCAGTAACACCAGAACAGTTGGGAAGGGTACATTATACGCTTCAAAATGAAATGTTGAATTATTTAGTAGATGATTACTGTGAACTTGACTCTACAATGCCTGAAAGTATTATTTCTGATACTGTAGTAATATGGAGAAATTCTAGGTTCCTTGAACAAAATCTAATAATCGAATCCGGTGCTTCCTTAGAAGTAATTGACTGTTGGGTAAATATGCCTCGAAACTCAAAGATAGTTATTAAGCAAGGCGGTATGCTAATAGTGAATAATGGTAAGATAACAAATTTATGTTCAGAACCCTGGCAAGGCATCGAAGTTTGGGGCAATACCAACGCCTCACAATACGCCTTGCCCGGGCAGCCGTGTCCGCAGGGAAAATTGGTGCTTCAAAACGGTGCTACCATCGAAAATGCCTTGAATGCCGTTGCACTATGGAAACCCGGCGATTACAGCAAATCGGGAGGCATCATCGTGGCCACGGATGCTGTTTTCAAAAACAACAAACGCTCGGTGGAGTTCATCTCCTATCAAAACTTCAATCCGGCTGTCCCCACCGAGCTTTTCGGCAATGCCAGCTATTTCACCAATTGCACCTTTACTGTGGATGAGAACTATATGATACCAAGTCCTTTCAATGCACACATAACCTTGTGGAATGTGGACGGGGTGAGCTTCAAAGGCAACACCTTCCAAAACAGTCTGAGCGAAACACCCGGCAAAGGCATCTACTCTATTGATGCCAATTACCAG
>DISP01000145.1 GCA_002421995.1 Bacteroidales bacterium UBA6207
AAGCTAAGCTTCAAAGGCCAGACTGTTGACCTTGCTTTGTCAGCAAACACGCTTGCATATAACTTTCAATAGATAAACCTATCAAATACCATAATTCAATGAAAAAGAAATTAAATTCCGTGAAGCAAAACAGAAAGCTGGCTTTTATGTCGGTTCTTCTGTTGATCACTGCATTTTTCCTGGCACCTGTGTCTGCGAACGCGCAGTCATTTGTACTGGATTTGCAGGGACAGTCAATGAGCTTCACAAATGCTCAGCGCACTGTTATTACCAACACCGGTAACAGCGGTACAAATGTGGGTTCGGTGCACAAATACAGCAATGTGATCTCAAAAGACGGCATTGTAGTATATGCGTTGATGACCATTAAGGAAAAAGTAAATGCCAACATCACCAATTTTGATGATGATGTGGAAAACGGCCTTCCGGCAAGGTTTCAGCCACGTATTGGCGCCACCTCAAACGGCGGCGGATATATAACTTACGAACTGGAGTTTTTCAATACGGCTGACAATGCCTCGGTTTTTGTGTTTAACTACAACCTTACGGCTGTTGACATTGACGGAAATGCCAGCAACAACAGGGAGTTTGTCGAAGTTGGCGGCTACACGGCCTACACCGTGAACAACCCTACAGGGCTTACAGTTTCAACAAACAACACGACCGGAAGAACCAGATTCTTAGGTATCAGCTATTCATTAGACGGCGTAACCTTCGAAAACAGTGCTGCTTTTATTGCCAATTATCTCAACCCTAACAACAAGATTTCATTCTCACTCGGACAAACACGCAGCAATACCGAACGTTTTTATTCGGTGCAGATTGGTGTCGCTGGTGGTGTATTCTCTAACCCTACCGTGGTGAACAATCCTCTACCAATTGCTGTGGATGATATTGGTACTCCGCTCAACAGCAGTACAGGCGGAACTGCCGTGAACAATGTGCTAACAAATGACCTTTATGACGGTGCTGCCGTTGTTCCTTCACAAGTGAGCATCTCGCTCGTCGATCCGGCCTCACACGCAGGTGTTGTATTGAACACATCAACAGGCAAGGTCACCGTAGCCCCCGGAACACCCGGCGGAACCTACACACTTGTTTACAAAATCTGCATGAATGCCGCACCGTCTGATTGCGATATCGCCACTGTTACAGTCAAGGTTCTATCAGCAGATCTCGCTGTTACGAAAGTTGCTGACAACAGCACTCCCAATATGGGAAGCAATGTCACATTTACCATCACGGCCACCAACAACGGACCTGACGATGCAACAAATGTGACTGTACAGGACGCATTGCCAAACGGTTATACACTTGTAAGCGCCACTCCTTCGGCAGGTACATGGGCAGCTCCAAACTGGACCATCGGAAACCTGGCAAACGGGGCAAGTCAAACACTTGCTATCGTTGCAACTGTGAAGACCACAGGAACTTATGCTAATACTGCAACCATCTCGGGCACACAATACGACCCGACCAGCAGCAACAACAGCAGCACGTCAACACCTGTTCCGGTTGCAGTTGCCGATCTTGCCGTAACAAAAACGGTGAACAACGCAACTCCGGTTGTTGGAAGCAATGTTACCTTCACAATCACAGCCACCAACAATGGCCCTGTGGCCGCAACAGGAGTGAAAGTTGTTGACAACCTCCCATCAGGCTACACCTTTGTGAGCGCTACACCTTCTTCAGGAACATGGGCCGCTCCAAACTGGACCATTGGTAACCTGGCAAGCGGAGCTTCGGCCACCATGACAATCGTGGCCACTGTGAAATCGAGCGGAACGTATGCAAACACTGCAACCATCAGCGGAAACCAGACCGACCCCAGCCCGGGCAACAACAGCAGCACATCAACACCTGTTCCGACAGCAGCTGCTGATCTGGCCGTTACAAAAACCGTCAACAATGCCACACCTAATGTTGGCAGCAATGTAACCTTTACCATCACAGCCACCAATAACGGTCCCAGCGCCGCGACAGGCGTATCGGTAAGCGATGAGTTGCCTTCGGGATATACCTTTGTAAGTGCCACCCCTTCCACCGGCACATGGTCGGCACCCAACTGGACCATCGGAAACTTAGCCAATGGCGTCAGCGCAACACTTACAGTGGTTGCAACAGTAAAAGCATCAGGCAATTATGCCAATACTGCTAACATCACCGGAACACTCGGCGATCCAACACCCGGCAACAACAGCAGCACTGTTACACCGGCACCTGTTGGTACGGCCGATATTTCGATAGTGAAAACCGTCAGTAACGCCACACCTAATGTGGGAACTAATGTCACGTTTACCCTCACTGCCAGCAATGCCGGCCCGAGTAATGCAACGGGCGTAAGCGTTACAGACGCTTTGCCCTCCGGCTACACTTTTGTGAGTGCAACACCTTCCACAGGAAGCTGGAGTGCACCCACATGGACCATCGGAAATTTAGCCAATGGCGGAAATGCAACACTTACTATTGTTGCAACAGTGAAAGCCAGCGGAACATATGCAAACACAGCTACCATCACCGGCGGTCAAAGCGATCCAAACACCAGCAACAACAGCAGCACTTCGACACCGGTACCGGTTGCCAATGCCGACCTGGGTGTTGTAAAAACTGTTGACAATGCCTCCCCAAGTGTTGGCAGCAATGTTACCTTCACAATCACCGCTTCAAACAGCGGTCCAAGCGCAGCCAGCTCGGTTGTTGTGAGCGATGCTTTGCCAAGTGGTTATACGCTCGTGAGCGCCACACCTTCAACCGGCACATGGTCGGCACCCAACTGGACTATCGGCAATTTGGCCAATGGAGCTAATGCTACACTGACCATCGTTGCCACCGTAAAATCAACAGGCAATTACACCAACACCGCCTCAATCAGCGGCGGCCAGCCTGATCCGGTTTGGGGCAACAACAGCAGTAGCGTAACACCTGTGCCGACAGCTGTAGCTGACCTGGCAGTAACAAAAACCATCAGCAGCAACAACCCGACGGTGGGCACCAACGTAACATTCACAATCACAGCTACAAACAACGGTCCAAGCGCAGCTACCGGTGTTGTGGTAACAGACCAGATTCCGGCAGGATACACCCTTGTGAGCGCAACACCATCCACAGGAAGCTGGAGCGCACCAAACTGGAACATCGGAAACCTTGCCAACGGAGGATCGGCCACCATCAGCATCACTGCCACAGTCAACAGCGGCGGATCCTACACAAATACTGCAAGCATCACCGGAAACCAGAGCGACCCAACTGCCGGCAACAACAGCAGCTCGGCAAGTTCTGTCCCAGGTCCGGATGCCATCAATGACAACGCCACAACCACACTCAACACTGCAGTTCAAATCACAGCACTCTCCAATGACCTCACTGGAGCTGCCGCACTCAACACTGCCAGTGTAACATTTGTGGCCGGCACAACACCAAATCCTGCAACTGTGGGCACATTTACCGTTAACAATGCCGGAATCGTGACATTCACGCCTGTCTTTGGTTTCACCGGAACAGCAACCGTTGAATACCAGGTATGCGACCTCAACAGCTTGTGCGACATAGCCATGATCACCGTGGTGGTGAACACTGTCCCCGGCCCGACAGCCGTGGATGACAACGCTACCACAACACTGAATACAGCAGTTAACATCACCGTATTATCCAATGATGAAGCCGGAGCAGCAGCTATCAATCCAGCCACTGTTACCTTCGTTTCGGGAACAACACCAAATCCTGCTACCGTTGGAACATTCACGGTAAATGATGCCGGCCTGGTAACATTTACCCCGGTCTTCGGATTTACTGGTACTGCAACTGTAAACTACCAGGTGTGCGACCTCAACGCACTTTGCGACATTGCAACAATCACCGTGGTGGTGAGCACCGTGCCCGGACCAGAGGCCGTGGATGACAATGCCAGCACCACACTTAACACACCGGTTGAGATCAATGTGCTTTCAAACGATGTTGCTGGAACTGCTGCCATCAACCCTGCCACAGTTACTTTGGTTGCAGGCACAACACCAAATCCGGCAACACAGGGAACTTTCACCGTTAATCCTGCAACAGGACTGGTAACATTCACTCCAGTAACAGGTTTCACCGGCACAGTTACAGCTGATTACCAGGTGTGCGACCTCAATGCACTTTGCGATATTGCAACAATCACAGTGGTGGTGAATACAGTTCCCGGCCCTGATGCTGTTGACGACGCAGCCTCCACCGACATGAACACCGCTGTTGACATCAATGTGCTGACAAATGATGTGACAGGTGCAACGCCCATTGTACCAACAACAGTTACATTAGTAACAGGCACAACACCGAATCCGGCTACAGTGGGTACTTTCACCGTGAATGCCACCACAGGTATGGTGACCTTTACCCCTGTTAATGGTTTTGTTGGCACAGCAACCGTTGATTACCAGGTTTGTGATCAAAATGCATTGTGCGACATTGCAAAGATCACCGTGACTGTGAATGCAGTTGCAGGTCCTGATGCACAGAATGATGTGGCCTCCACAGTGATGAACACAGCTGTTGAGATTGAAGTCCTTGCCAATGATGTGGTGGGTGCTGCAGCCATTGATCCTGCGACGATAATCATTGTTGCAGGCACCGAACCCGACCCGGCTACCAAAGGCAGCTTCAGCGTTGATCCAACCACCGGCATTATCACTTTCACCCCCGTGGATGGTTTCACAGGAACAGCTACTGCTGACTACAAAGTCTGCGACCTCAATGGTTTATGTGATATTGCAACCATCACCGTGACCGTGATACCGGGAACAGACATCTATTATCCGGCTACAGGTTTCGGAACATTGGCCTATGAAGATTTATGGCCCGGCAAAGGCGACTATGACTTCAATGACCTCGTGCTTGATTATCAGTTCCATGTATTGATCAACACCAATAACAATGTGGAAAAAGTTACGGGCACCTTCATCATCAAGGCTTTCGGTGCCTCATACGAAAACGGGTTCGGCTTCCAGTTAGCTGACGCCATCAACCCGGCCGACCTTACTGTAAGCGGTTCTGAGCTCTCAGAAAGTTTCATCGAACTGGAAAGCAACGGAACAGAAAGCGGTATGGCCGTCCCAACTATAATAGTGTATGACAATGCTTACAACCAGATGGAACATCCCGGTTTGGGCATCGGCGTGAACACGACACCCGGAGCACCTTATGTAACTCCTGACACCCTGGTGATAACAATTGTGTTCAAACCCAACACCTATAGCTTTGGCGACCTCGATATTGCAAACTTCAACCCATTCCTGATCGTGAACAAAGACAGGACACATGAAGTGCATCTGCCCTACTATCGGCCAACATCAAAAGCAAATCCAGATTTGTTCGGCACCTGGGAAGACAACAGCAATCCCTCATCAGGCAGGTATTATGTGAATGACAAGAATCTGCCATGGGCCATCAACATCTATGAAAAGTTTGATTATCCGATCGAAAAACAGGAAATATTGTGGGCACACCTTAAGTTTGCCGAATGGGCCATGAGCGGCGGCGTTCAGTACCCCGACTGGTATAAAAACCTGGCAGGTTACCGGAATGAATCGCTGATTTATACTGTTCCGGAGCCATAACAAAAAGAAATTTAGTATTGAGGGATTTGAAAGGCCGGGTAAGAACCCGGCTTTTCTGTTTCAGGCAAAAAACAACCCATAGGATTCTCGTGTCAGCTATTGATTTTTGAACAGAATCATGCTATCTTTATAAGTAATTACACTTAAGTTATTCCACTTTTTGGAAATATCTCCATTTTTAAAACAATATAATAAAAAGTTAGATTTCTTATTTAATTGATATACTGATAATTATAACGAATTAGTATTCATGGCATGCTTTTAGAGACACTGATTGTATAAAACCGATAAACTATGAACACTCGAAACCTTTTGATCGTTTTAGGAATAGCCTTCATCTTTTTTTCATGTCGCAAAGACAGGGACATCATTGAAGAACCCAAAACACCTGAAACAATGGATGCGCTCCAGGTGCCGGCTTCCTTTAACTGGAAGACCACCAAAGATATCACAGTAACGCTTACCGGTTTTACCAGTGGCATTGCTGAAATTACCAATGATCAGAACCAGGCCTACCACAAGGCATACCTTACTGTAGATCAAGCCTACACGACAAAAATTACCTTACCTGCCTATGAAACCAAAGTCACTTTGAAATTTATGGGTCTGTCAACAGAAGTGACACTGAATGGTGCCACCTTAAATCATCAATTTGTCAATCCCTAAGCATAAAGCCATGAAAAAACAATATCTATCATTGATAATCATCCAGATACTTTTTGTGTTTGGAATGCGCAGCATGGCCGCTCCGGTGGTTAGCTGTGAAGTGACCAAAATCAACGGCGGCGGTTTTACCACCACCATTGAATCCGTGGTTGACAATTGCGACGGCACACACACCATCGTGCTGCGCGTTGAGCACAACGGATGCGGCGGGCCGAACTGTAAAGATCTGTCACATTATTCTGTGGAAGCCGAACCGGGAACTTACAGCGACGTGAGCGTCGAAATCCGTGAAGGTCAAATGACCTATGGCAGCATCGACATGGGGCCTAATTTGGGAAGTGATCCCTTTGACGGTTTTAAAATCGATAACACCAAAAAAATCGGGGGTGGCAAAGCTGGTATTTTTGCCATTACTTACACGCTAAGCGGAGGTCTGCAAGATCAGCGCACCTCAGCCAAAGCAGGACAAAACGGACAAATTGTATCGTTTGATGAAGACGACTTCGAATATGTGATGAACTGCTACGGAACAGGCTGCGACGTTGATTCCGGCCTCAGGGGCAATGTTTTCCACGATATCAACGGTTTGACCGACAACACCGTGAATGGCAACGGAATTGGTGCCACGAGTGGTGACGATCTGTATGTGAACCTGCTCACTACGGCCAACGTGGTGATTGCCACCACTGAAGTTGAAAACGATGGCAGCTGGGAATTCGAAATTGGAGCTGGAAGCTACAAAGCCCAATTATCAACCGTTGAAGGAACGGTTGGAAATGCAGCAGGCACTGCCAGCCTCACTTCGGGCTGGGTGAATACAGGAGAAAACATTGGAGTGTCTGCCGGAAACGATGGCACTGTGAATGGACTTATCAGCGTGACCGTTGCCAATAACAGTTACACCGAGAACGTCAATCTCGGCATACAGCAACTGCCGGTTCCTGAAACCAATACTGATGATAGTCAGGAAAATCCTGGCGGATCGGTGAGCGTTACAGCTCCACCTGCCATTTTTGTGGCAGCCGATCCCGACGGACAGGTGAGCGCCATCCGCATCAGTGCTTTCCCCTCCTTTGCCAATTCGATCACCATCGGCAACACACTATACACCCAGGCTAATTTCCCGTCAGCAGGCATCACCATTCCTGCAAATACCTCGGGAAACCCCACCCAAACCATCAGTGTTGATCCTGAAAATGGCGTCGTCACTGTCTCGATTCCCTTTTATGCCATTGACAATGCAGGTTTTGAGAGCCTTACAGCCGGCAGTGCCAATATGCCATTTACCGTTACGAACATTCCGGGTGGCTTGTCAGGTAAAGTGTTTCACGACATCGACGGTCTGACCGACATGACTGTGGATGGCGATGGCATCAACAACCCGGACGAAACAGCCCTTTATGCCCATTTGCTCAATTCAGGCAATACCGTTTTGGCCGTCATGGCCGTGTTGTCTGACGGAAGTTATGCCTTTGACGGACTTACAAACGGCACTTATCAGGTTTGGATCAGCAGCACCCAGGGTACGGTAGGGATCAGCGGCCCGGCCCTCAGCTTACCCGCCAATTGGGAATACACCGGAGAAAACGTCGGCATCACAGCCGGAAACGACGGGCAAGCAGATGGCAAACTGCAGGCAACCGTTGTGGATAACCAGGTGACGGTGAACGTTAATTTCGGCATCGAGAAACGACCGGCCACCGGTACAGCCACTGCGCCCACTCAACAAAATCCGGGTGGCGAGATCTTTATCAACGTTCCGGCCGCTACCTTTGTTTATTCCGATCCTGATGGAAACGTAACTGCCATTCGTCTGCTCTCATTTCCGGTGAATGCCACGGCAATCACTGTTGATGGCGAGACCTATACGTCAGTTAACTTCCCCTCGGGAGGCATCACCATCCCTGTAAACGGCAGCGGCGCGCTCACGATGGCCATCACCCTCGATCCGGTGGATGGTGCCGTGACAGTGCCTTTCCCTTTCAAATCCATTGACGACGCAGGACTGGAAAGCCTTACAACCGGCAATGCCTATGTGCCTTTCACAGGTGAATATGTGCCTGTAGATAATTACTATCCGGCTACAGGCCCGGGCACGCTGGCGTTTGAAGATCTTTGGCCCGGAAAAGGTGACTACGATTTCAACGACCTGGTATTAGACTATCGTTTTGAATTGATCTCGAATACCGGCAACTATGTGGATCAGATCAAAGGAACTTTCACCATTCGTGCTTTTGGCGCCTCCTATGAGAATGGATTTGGTTTCCAACTGAGCAGCAACATCCATCCTTCCGACCTCTATGTGGAGGGACAGCACATCACCGAAAGCTATCTCAGTCTGGAAAGCAATGGTGTGGAATCAGGCCAAACTGTGCCAACCATCATTGTGTATGACAATGCCTACAACGAAATGGAACATCCCGGCATGGGAATCGGTGTAAACACCGAAGAAGATGCCCCTTACGTTGAGCCCGTTACACTTGAAATCCGGATCTATTTCCCCGAAAACACCTATACATTTGCACAGGTTGACATCGCCAACTTCAATCCATTCATCATTGTGAATCAGGACAGAGCCGTGGAAGTACATTTGCCCGGCTATGCCCCGACAGCCCTTGCTGATATGAGCAAATTCGGCACATGGGACGATGACAGCAATCCCGGAACCGGAAGATGGTATGTAAACGACAAAAATCACCCATGGGCGATCAACATCATCGAAAGTTTTGATTATCCCAAGGAAAAGCAGGAAATATTGTGGGCACACCTTAAGTTTGCCGAATGGGCCATGAGCGGTGGCGTTCAGTTCCCCGACTGGTACAAAAACCTTGCAGGTTATCGCGATAATTCGCTGATATATCAGGTACCGGAAAATTAATTTTCAAGGGAATAAAAAAAAACGCTGCTCTCCGGGGCAGCGTTTTTTTTAATTTGAGGTTTTTGGAATGTTAAATATAATCAAAACTCTATCCCTTAAGAAAAACAGATAGATTACTTTCCGTCAGACTCAGTGTTTCGAATCAAAATGATGATATGAGTATATTTTCAATTGCTTCCATATCTAAATCTGTTAAAGGCTGAAAAGAATTGCTATTCATATATTTAACCAAACTAATTAAAAGCTGACTGCTTGCTGGACGTTGTCGCATCAATAGATCAAAATCAATCGAACAAACCATCAACTTTCCATCGCCCACTTTGGCCTCCCATAAGTATGACAGCTTGTCGTTTACAATGTAAGAATCAACCACCCCGATCAATGGATTGATTTCCTGCGGTAAATCATTCATCACCATGGCCCTGGCATTCATAGTAATGTCCCACCACTGCCAGTTGGAATGAAAGTCGGTTGGGAAGTCCCTGAAAACCGGATGCGCTGCATCACAAACTATTCCCATTGTATGGGCTTTTTGTGGCCATTTATGAATCGAATTCCAGAAGATTGTACTGAAACAAGCAGCACGCAGCTTTTTTGAATTGGCAGAATCAACCAGATAGAGTACTTTTTTGCCTTCGCTGAGCCATTTTTTGGCTTCGGCGGCTGAATGGGTTGAAAAAACATGATCGGTTTCGGGCAATTTTTGTTGTTCGGGATACACCCAAATTTCCCATTCGTTGCAATAGTTGGTTTCCAAAATAGAGAGTTGCACAATAAGCTTTGTGGCTTTCTTTATTTTACTCAACCGGAAACCGAGTTCACCTATATGTGTCAGGCCGGTATCAGGAATGTTTCTTTGTAGCATCATCCCCTTATGGAGTATCTTGCCACTTTCATCGCGAATCGTCCACGCGAGTTTTGCATTGGTGATGGTTTTGGCAGAGACATTGCTCACATCAACAGCAGCCGAAAATGTTTCAGCGTTTGTCCAAACCCGCTTTGGCATGCGCAACAATGGAACCACAGCATTGCAGTACTGTGCATGTTTTTTTGCATCAACTAGTCCTTTCGGCTGCCATTTATCATCCAGTATGCCCACGATGGAAATGAACTGTCCCTGAAAGTCGTTCAAACCCAAAAGCTGAAAACCGGCATAGCCGGGTGTTCGCAACACTGACTCAATTTCTTCTTTATACAGCAATGCCGAAAACTTTCCTGAGGCCAATGAAAGCAGCGCTGCTTTGTCGGCCAGACCTCTTTCCGCAAGGGCATCTTTGATACGTTCGTAATTTGTGTTGCGCAGCACGCCATCATTATATGTTTCAATCTCACTTAATTGCGGAAACATGGCCCATTGTCCCATTTCATGGGCGATCACAGGAGCATTGATGCCTGCAATCTCGCTTTGAAAATCGGACAACGTTTCGGGAGGGTTTGTATTGAAACGGCTGGAGTGTACCACATCGCCCCCACCCCAGGTGATTCCGACGATTTTTTTGTGGAAAGGCCATTCATCCTGTTGCTCATTTCCCCAGGCAGAAACATAAAAATCATCCGTACAACCAATTCCCAAAGGATGCGAAGTGCATGTGTATAAGTGTCTTGGATCGGCATTTTTTTCTTCTTCCAAAATCTTTTGTGTTTCGGTAGTATGTGAAAAGGCTTCATTGTTTAGCGAAAGCATGCAAAATGAAGGGTGGTTTCCATACGTTTCCAACACACGCTGAAGCTCGGCGTAAGGACGGCCGCAAAGCTCTGGTTGCAAATACAACCCAAGGCTGTCGGCAGCTCTGAAAGCAGCTTCGGGCGGACACCAGGTGTGAAACCGAACATGGTTCAGTCCATACTCCTTGATCACGCCAAATATCCTCAGCCATTCTTCTGCTGTCATGGCCGGATAGCCGGTCAGAGGAAACGACCCGCATTCAAGCGTACCGCGCATAATGGTTCGTTTTCCATTCACTAAAATGTAGCCTTTTTCCGTTGACAGTGATCGCATTCCAAATTTATTATATTGAACATCAACCACTTCGCCACCAATCAAAAGCTCACATTTTAATGTGTAAAGCCGGGGATTGAATTCATTCCATTCGATGATAGTATTCTGAAATTCAATAAATTGCACAACTGCATCTTCGCTTACCGGTATTTCTTTCACAAGATATGCCACCGCTTTACCGGGTTCAAAAACCGACAAACGTAGCTGCTTTGCGGCTTGATTCTTTCCCTGCACAATGGGAATTTTGACGCGTACACCTCCTTTTTCGGGTTGTGGATAAATCTGAACCTGTCGCAACGATCCCGACTTGCTGTGTGCATGGAGTTCGATCCGCCCGACAATACCGTTCCATGATGTGCCATTGGCGTTGGTCACCTGATGTCCGGTTTGTTCGTAGCGGTTGTCGTCTTTATTGATAAGAATGCTTAGGCGATGTGTCCCGGCCACGACAGCGGTATCAATCAGCGTGATATGCGGGTAGGCAAAACCATAATCGCCACCTGCCGGCCGATTGTCCCAGAACACCTTGCTGGAGCCAAGGGTGCGCTCCAGGAATAGCTCCACAGATTTGCCGTGCCATTCCTCCGGAATCACAACTTCGCGCTGTACCCAGAAAGCGCCATCGTAACTGATTTTTCTTTCGAGACCGGGCGTGAAGGTTGGCGACTGCTGCAGCAACTGCCCGATGCCGGCTTCGTCTGTTGACCCGGGCAGGTTGATATAGTCGTTGACAGCAAACTTGCCGTTCTTGAAATAGATTTTATTAAGCAAAGCGAGATCGGCATTCAAGGGCAATGCGTGATTAAACCATCCTTCAGACTCACCTGTTTTGTTTGGCCAATCCTTAAAGTTTCCATCAAGGGCTATCCTCCACTTTCCGCCGAGCGGCAGCACGTCCTGCGCAACCAATTGCAATGCAATGACTTGAAGCATAATCACCAAAAAATAAATCTTAAAAAAAGCTTTTTTCATTGGCCGAAATTTTTGTACAAAATAATAAGAATTGTTCATATTAACAGCGCCTAAAATAACAGAAGGGAATTGCTCCCTTCTGTTACAATCACTCACTAAACACTAAAAAATATGCTGTTGGCTCACCAACCCGGGTTTTGCTGCAGGTTTGGGTTCAACAGAATTTCTTTTGTCGGGATTGGTTGCAGATAATGTTTCTGCGGATTGAAATAGCGACCGGCACTGCTTTCGGCCACAATGAAGCCATTGGCGTCCGTCGTCCAGCCGTCAGAAGCATACGGATTGCGGTTGCTGCCATTGATAATGATGGGATCGAGCCAGCCGGTTTGGCTTAGCCTGATGCCTTTGATATCCTGTGGCAGCTCGGTTTCGGCGGTTTTCCAGCGGCGAAGGTCGTCATAACGGAAACCTTCAAAAGCCAGCTCAACGGTACGTTCGCGTCTGATTTCGGTTTTCATATCCAAGCCATTTGCGCCGGCAAAAGCGTTTGTTAAGGCCGGCATCCCAACCCTGTTGCGCAACACATTGATAGACAAATCCAAATCGCCATCGCTTATTGAACCGTCTTTTTCAAAACGTGCTTCAGCAAAGATGAGCAGCACCTCGGCATAGCGAATCAGGTGATTGTCGAAGCTAAAATTCGGACTCTCTCCCATTGAATTGGCAAAGTCGTTTTCCGACATAAATTTGTATAGCATATAACCCGTATTGGGATTTCGTTGCGGATAAAACGGCCAACTTTCAACACCAGCTGCATAAGAAGGTTGTTTCGACAGCTGTCCGGGAACCATCATGGTCATCGTCATTCGCGGATCGCGGTTTTCAAACTCAGAAACTTTTGTTGTATAGCCCATAAAGACGGCTGAATTGGCAAGCGGCAAGCCATCTGTGCACAGGTACATATCAGCCAGTTTCTTTGTTGGCAGATATCCGATGCGCTGAATGAGCGCCGGATATACCTGTCCCTCAATATCTTTTTGGTAGCGGCGGTCGAGGATGCACTCCGGTGAGTCATCGCCCTCCTCAATAAACAGGTAGCGGTAGCTTTCTGCGCCTTTGCCCGAATACAGGGAATACTGACCCGACGACATCACTGCCTGCGAAGCAGCAACAGCAATATCAAAGTATTTTGAAGCATTGTCGCCACCATGGTATTTTTGCCAGCTTCCTTCAAAAAGTGCCACCCTGGCCCTCAAAGCATCGGCAGCTCCTTTTGTGATACGTCCGATGTCGGCAGAAGCCAGCTCAGAACGTGTTGGTAATAAGGCTGCAGCTGATTCTAAATCGCTGATCATCAGTTCAGCAATCTCGTTTTGGCTTGCTCTTGAGGCAAATAGCTCCGGGCTGTCGAGGTCGAGCACACGGGTTATTTTCGGAACTCCTCCGTACAAACGATAAAGACGCCAATAGTTGTAGGCACGAAAGAAAAGCGCTTCGCCTTTGGTAGCATCAACCTGATCCTGAATCGTTGACTTTTCGATCTTTTCCAGAATATTGTTGCTTCTGCGGATATAGACATATGCATCATTCCAAACCCAACTGGTTTCAGAAGTTTGATAAGTTCCGTTGCTCACCACATTGTTAACGTTGAAAGCAATGTCCGATTCGGTATCATTAAAACCCAGTCCATCGAGGCATGGATACAGGTTATTGGCTGCCAGTTTGAACTCAGCTGCGGTTTTCCAGAAGGCATCATCGGTGATGGTGTCCTGTGGGCTTAGATCAAGGTCTTTGGCACAGCCGGTAAAAAGTAATATTGTGATTATGAATAATATATGTAACTTTTTCATGACTTAGATTTGTTTAGAATTTAACTTCAATACCAAAAGAAACGATTTTGCTAAAAGGATAAGTCTGCTCATCATCACGACCTTCTTCGGGGTCGAAGGAGTTGTTCCACGAGCCTGGACAGAAGGTGTAGAGGTCTTTGCCCGACACATAAACCCTGGCATTTTCGAGACCGGCTTTGCGTGTCAGATTTGTGGGCAGGTTGTAAGCTAAGGTGATGTTTTTCAAACGAACATATCCCATTTGATCAATTCTCATAGCAGAGGTGCGCCAGTTCCAGTCGCGCAGGTTGTCGTAGCCGAGTCCTCCCATGATGAGGCGTGGATATTTGGCATCGGGGTTTTCGGGTGTATAGTTCTGGTCATAAAAATACTCAAGCGGCTGGTGCCAAACCCAATAAAAAGGCTGTCCAAAGTCGCTCCATTTGATGGCATCGCGCTGGCCCACACCCTGAAGGAAGATATTGAGATCGAAGCGTTTATAACTCAAATCAATATTTGTTGAGAAGGTGTAGCGTGGAAGTTTGTTTCCAAGATAAACGAGGTCGCCATTGTAGCCGTTTTCGGGATCGCCGTAGGCTGTGATTTTACCATCGCCGTCCACATCACGGTACATAACATCGCCAATACCGAGGTTTGCCGGTACACCTTCGAGTTTTTTATATTCTTCAAGCTGGCTGTTGCTGCGAATTATACCAGCATATTCATATCCGAAATAGGAATACAGCGAATATCCTTCGCGGGCATAAACCAAACCTTCGTAGTAGGAATCGCTCCCGTCGAGACTGATGAGTTCGTTTTTACTGTCGCTCACCGAAGCAGTAACGCTGTACCTGAAATCGCCCTTGCGATCGGTCCAGTTGAGCATGGCTTCCCACCCTTTTGTTTTGAGTTCACCAGCGTTGAAAGTTGGTGGTGTACCTCCCAGAACCGAGGGCAACTCGATACCGACCAGCATGTTTTTGTTATTTTTTATAAAATAATCAACGCTTCCGTTCAGGCGACTGTCGAGCAATGAGAAGTCGAGGCCGAAGTTGAGGGTTTCGATTGTTTCCCAGCTACGACTCTCCGACGCCAAACTTGACTGGGCACCCTGAAGACCCACGTTGGGCGATCCAAGCGGGTAGTTGCCATACAGATACACCAACGGGATATAGTCGAAATTGCCAAAACTCAAATCCTGGTTTCCGGTTTGCCCCCACGAAGCCCTGACTTTCAGGCTCTGGAAGAAATCCTTCGGGTTGAGCCATTGTTCCTGTGCCAGGTTGTAGGAAGCCGAAACAGCCGGAAAAACAGCACTCCACCTTTTTGAAGAAGCAAACTTGGAGCTTCCGTCAATACGGGTGGTAAAATCTAAAAACGCCTTTTCCTTGTAAGCATAGCTGAACCTACCAAAGTAAGACAGCAAGGCATTGGAAGTGGCACTGCCGGTGAAGTTCTTGGTGTAATCAAGGTTTGTCTTGTCAGAAAGATTGAGGGTAAATAAGTAGTTATTCAAAAAATTATACCCATTAACTGACTGATATTGATGCTTATAAGATTCGAACGAAGTACCTGCCATCAAATTGATGTTGTGATCAACAAACAATTTTTTCGAATAGTCGAGATATGCCAGCAATGTTTTGGAAATGTCGTTTGAGTTGGCATAAGCAGCAGAATTGGGATTGTTGTTTACTGTTTGAATGCCGCCATCCCAATTATATGAATTAAAGGTTGGATAAGTAGCATTGTGATGCCAAAAACCATAAGCAACTCCGGCCTGCCCTACGAGTTTGAGATCTTCAAATAGATCGGCGGTGGCTTTTGCATTGGTCGAAAAGCGTGAATAGCTCGATTTTGCAACGCCACCTTCTTCGAGATCTGAAGCCGGATTGCCATAGCCCTGGTATTTATAAAACTGCCCTTGCGGATTATATACCGGCAGGTAGCTCCATGCGCGTGAAACAACACGCAGTGCCTCATCAAGATAAGTAGGATCAGTGGAACTCAGGTTGTCCAATGTTGTTCTGGTTTCAAATTTTACGCGGTCCTTGAGTTTAAAATCGTAGTTCAGACGCAAATTGTAACGCTCGGCTTTCTCGATACCGAATTTCAGTATTCCGCCATTCTTTTCGTAAGCAGCCGAAAGATGGTATTTGCTCAGATCATTGCCACCTGCAAAACTGAGGTTGTGCATTTGTTGCTCTCCATTTTTGAAAATGACATCATTCCAATCCTGTGATTGATAAAAACCGGGATAGTTTTCGAGGTATTTCATCCATCCGCCATTGGGGTCAGGGTCAGCATTGTTTCTAATTTTTGTAAACACATCCTCCGAAAGTCCGGGCTGACCAATATTGCGCAAGCCTTCGTCATACATCTCAGCCATCTGCAAAGTATTTGTCATCTTCTTCAGAAAAGTAGGTGTTTTGATACCGTAGGAATATGAATAGGTCATGGTGGGAGCACCTTTGGTGCCACTTTTTGTTGTCACAAGCAAAACACCATCGGCTGCTCTTGCTCCATAAATAGA
>DISP01000125.1 GCA_002421995.1 Bacteroidales bacterium UBA6207
CACAATGACTTGCGCATCAGTTTCG
The DNA here is from genome assembly GCA_002421995.1 of Bacteroidales bacterium UBA6207. GTDB lineage: Bacteria > Bacteroidota > Bacteroidia > Bacteroidales > F082 > JALNZU01. The sequence continues at coordinate 26 of DISP01000125.1, forward strand.
CAAATCCGGTTTATGAGGGCACCGGAAACTGTCAGTTCAGCTTCAGGCTCAATGGACTTGAAGAAAACTGGTCTGATTGGTCGGTGGTCACTTTCAAGGAGTACATGAATTTGCCGGAAGGTACCTATTCATTTGAGCTTAAAGCCAGAAGTCTGAACTATCCTGATGAAAAAAGTTCAGTTTTTACATTCACGATTCAGCCACCTTTTTACCGTTCACTTTTAGCTTATGTGATCTATGTTTTACTCTTGATTGCAGTGGTAATCGGAAACGTTATATTTATACAACGCAGGGTTACACTAACCAAACTTCAGGAAAAGGAGAAACACTCCAAAGCATTGAGAGAACAGGAGTTGAGTTTCAGAGAACAAGCACTGATGGCCGAAAAAGAGATAATCAACCTTCGAAATGAAAGCTTGCAAAGTCAGGTGATTCATAAGAATAAGGAGCTTGCCAACACAACGCTTCACTTGATTCACAAAAACAAAATCCTGAACGCTATAAAATCACAGTTGAACACCCTGACCGACAGCACGCTTTCACAAACAAAAAAGGGTCAGATTGATGGAATCATAAATAAGATTAACCGTGAGTTGAAAAATGAAAAATTTCAACATGCCTTTGATGAGTATTTCGATGATGTTCACCAGGATTTTATCACGCGCCTGAAGGACCGCCATCCTGAACTGACGCCCCGCGAACTGCGGTTGTGTGCCTATTTGAAAATGAATCTCTCAACAAAAGAAATAGCTCCCTTAATGAATATTTCTGTAAGAGGTGTCGAAATTGGCAGGTATCGTCTGCGTAAAAAACTCGAGCTCGAGCGGGATGATAATTTGATTGATTATCTGTTAAAACTTTGATTTTTAAGAGAATATACCGCAATGTCGGTAAAGCTGCCGTCAGAAAGCTGTTCGGCTTGCTGTTCAATTTTCACAAAGCTAAAACCTGTTCTTTCGGGAATCTTTCTGCTGGCAAAATTTTCGACAGCACATTTTATAAGCACTTCACCAAAACCAAAATGCGTGATTATATATTTGCTGACAACCGTAACACATTGCGAAACAATACCTTTATGCTGAAAATGCTCACCTAACCAGTATCCTAATTCGATATGTCTGCGTTGACTATCAGCATTCCTGAATCCGATCAGTCCAGCAAATTCTCCTTTATAGGTGATCTTGAAAACAAGCTCATGCATCGTTATTGCCGCAGCAATTGAATAGGTGATGAAATCAATAGTGTCGTTTATACTTCTGGTGTTTTGCACAAAAGGCAACCATTTTCCCAGATATTCCCTTTCTGTGTTAATGACCCCAAAAACTTCTGCTGCATCATCAATGCAAATCTCTTTCAATGTGACATATTCATTTACATTAATTTGAATGTGTTCTTTTGAAGTTTCCATATTCGATTGATTAAACTGGATTTTGAAAACGCCATGCAGCTTTGCGAAGTCGGTCCATGATTGCTATCCCGATTCCATTTTCCGGAACAGCCTCAGCAACAATAAAATCAACATCAGCCTCCTCCATTTCATGCAAAAGCCTGAATAGACCAACAGCTGCTTCCTGCAGCTCACCATTCAAAGTCAGACTCCTTGTCATTTTAAAACCAGACTTTTCTATTGGCATAAAACTAACATACGCTGCCCGGCTTGTATCGGATGGGATAGCATGCTCGCCTACTATATATAATTGTTTATCAGGACTATAGTGAGATTTCATCAAACCCGGAGAGGCTTGAGGCAGGTCGAAACCTTCGGTCAGCTGCGACTTTGGTACGATTGTACTCAGCATTTTTTCCGTTATTGCACCATGTCGTAAGATACGGAATCCATCAGTTTCGAGCCTGATCACTGTTGACTCAACACCCACTTTGCATGCTCCGCCGTCAAGTATCATTTCAACGCCTGAAAGCTGTTTCATCACATGCCGGGCTGTAGTTGGACTAAGTTTCCCGAATTTGTTTGCGCTGGGAGCAGCAATCGGAAAACCTGTTTCCTTAATGAGTTGCAAGGCAACAATATGCGAAGGCATACGAACTGCCACATCCGGAAGACCTGAGGTAACAATATCCGGAATGTTTTTCCATTTTGGCAGGATAATGGTTAGAGGGCCGGGCCAAAAAACCTTTGCCAGTTCCGAAACTCTTGTATCACTGCTTGAGCTGATGCGCTCCAGGTCGACTAAATCAGCTATATGAACGATCAAAGGATCGAATGCAGGGCGCTCTTTTGTGATAAATATCTTTGCAACCGCATTGGCATCAAAAGCATTTGCCCCTAAACCATAAACCGTCTCGGTTGGAAAAGCAACCAGTCCACCATTTCTTAAAATGGTGGAAGCTGCGCTGATATGTGCTGCCGTAGGCTCAAAGATTGATGATTTGTTCATGACCAGACTTCTATAATTCTTTCATCACCAACCATATAGTATATCCAATATAAGAGGATAAGAGTATGGCTGATTCAAAGCGGTTCAACCGGTGCCTGCCACTGAAATACATTGCACCGAAAAGAAACAGGGTGCCTCCGGCTAAAATGTATAAATCCAGATTGAATGAAGATGTGAATGGTATCGGCCTTACCATAGAGCTCATCGAAAGGATGAAAAATAAGTTGAAAATGTTTGATCCGATAACATTGCCAACAGCGATGTCATTATTTTTTCGCAATGCTGCAACAAGACTGGTGGCCAATTCCGGCAATGAGGTGCCGGCTGCAATTATCGTCAGACCAATAATTTTTTCACTCACTCCAAGCATCTGTGCCAACTCTACAGCATTGGTTACCACAATTCTGCCCCCGAGAACCAAACCTGCCAAGCCTCCAACAACCATAATGATGAGCATATATGCCGGCCGCGGTTTTTTGTGATCAACAACTTCCGGCTGTACGTCATTTCGCATCATTCTGTACACATAATAGAGGAAAACAGCAAAGAACGCCAGCAAGATAAATCCATCAAGCCTACTTAGAAAGGATTGATTGCTAAAAAAAATAGCATCATTGACTAAAAAGTAAACCACAACTACTGCAGCAAGTGATAAAGGAATTTCCTTCCAAACCGTACTCCTTTGTGCCGTAAGCGGACTAATTATTCCTGTCAAACCAAGTATCAGGAAAAGATTAAAATTATTGCTTCCTATCACATTTCCAAAAACAATATCAGCATTTCCCTGGACAGAGGCATAGGTGTTAACAACCAATTCCGGAGCAGAAGTTCCAAATGAAACGATTGTTAGTCCAATAGCCAAATCACTGACGTTCATTTTTTTTGCAATCGCCGAAGCTCCGGCAACAAGCCAATCAGCGCCAAAAATTAAAACTGTCAGACCGAAGGCAAGAAGTAAAATATTTATAACCATCACGTATATAATTATTTAAAGCTTAAGCACGAATTTGAGGTTGCAAAATTAATTAATATAACATCTTTCAAACAACAAAGTTTTGATGATTTAAAATTATTATGAGCATGCAATACAACATTGAAATTGTCAAATTAATGGAATGCGTATATTTGCAATGAATTAATTGGGAGATAGCATCCAGAATTTTATTTTTCTACGATGCTGCGCGTTGAAATATGGCAATTATCACACTTACAAGCGATTGGGGAACTTCAGATTATTATCTGGCAGCTGTCAAAGGAACTATTTTATCACAGTTGCCTGATGCAATAATCGTAGATATCTCTCATCATATCAAGCAATTTGATATTGAGGGAGCCGCATTTACCATTCGTAACAGTTACAAAAGTTTTCCGCCCGGCACAATACACATTGTGGCCATCAACACGGAGGAATCAATCGAGCATCCGCATATTGCTATTCGCAGCGGAGACCATTTTTTCATTGGAACTGACAATGGAATTTTCTCAATGATTCTTGGCGATGCCATTGACGAAGCCGCCGAAATTGATATTCCTCAGGATTCTGATTTCTTCACTTTCAGCACGCGTGATCGCTTTGTAAAGGCAGCTGTTCAACTTGCGAAGGGCATTGCTGTTGCCGATCTTGGCGAAGCAAGGAAGCAAATCACACCGCGCATTCTTTTTGAACCAGTCTCAGGGCCTGATCAGATTAAGGGAATGATTATGCATATTGATGCTTATGAAAATGCTATTACAAACATCCCATACAAGCTTTTTAAATCCATAAGAAAACAACGGCAATTCGAGATTTATTTTGCTGGATACCGCATTCAGAAGATTCAAACCGGATATATGGACGTTGGTGTTGCCGATCTGCTTGCTCTTTTTGGAACGCATGGTATGTTGGAAATAGCTATAAACCAGGGAAAAGCAGCGTCTCTTTGCGGACTTGAACGCTATACGCCTGTGAGCATCCGCTTTTTTTAATCAGCAGTTTTTTCGGCAGAGTTTGTCACGCATAAACGTATAAAGCCAATAGATTACCAGCCCTATCAGGCTGCCAACAATTGCGCCTGCAACAACGTCAGCAGGGTAATGCACACCAAGGTAGATTCTGCTATAACTCACAAATGCGGCCCAAAGCAAAAGAAACAAGGCAGTTTTGCTGTGAAATGTTTTTAGCAATGGAATCAGGAAAAATGCAAGCGCAAAACTGTTTGCTGCATGCGATGAAATAAAACCATACATGCCGCCGCATTTGCCTGTTACCAGATGAATGAGGGGCATAAGTTCTGCATCATGACAAGGTCGCGGTCGCTCAAAAACATCTTTGAAAAACCTTACAGAAACCTGGTCAGAAATACTTATCAATATTGCAACAAAAAGAAGTATCCTGATGCTTTCCCATTTATATTTTTCGATGATTAAATACAGAAATAGAAGATAAAGTGGCAGCCAGCTCAGCTTCCCGGATGCAAAAATCATGATTTGATCAAGCCAGGGATGGTGCAAACTGTTGATAAATAGGAATAATTCCCTGTCAATATTCAGCAACCACTCCATCATTTATTCTTCTTGCTTTTGATCGAGCAGTTCTTTCTTAAGTTCGTAGTAGGATTGATTATAGGGATCGCGTCTGATGAGTATGTCAAGATATTCCAATGCTCTTTTAACTTTGCCTTTCTCCTTGTTTTTAGTATATAGATCAAAATAATACGCATCATTCTTACAGCGAAGCCCTAAGCCTTCGCCTTCAACAACGATAAAGCCTGTTGCCGCTGTTTCGGTTTTCGAAATGGTGAAAAGTATTGGGATTTCAAAACGTGTGTATCTGTCGTCTTTACAATTGTTCCATTGACCCTGCGTTGCTTTGTAGAAACTTTGTATTTTTTCGTTAAGACCATAATGCAAGGGATTTCTCATCCTCAGATCGCTTGCATTATTGTCGCAATCCACATTGAATGAGAGAATTACAGTTCCGATCACACAGTTGGATAATGCTTCGGGAGTATAACTTACATGCTGAAGTAACAGACGTTCAAACTCACCCGATCCTCCCTTGAATCTGTAATCAAGCATATGCCTGATGTTTTTGTTTCTGCTTTTCACGATATCAGCAGCCGTGGTGTCGTTTTGTGCTTTTATTTCGGCAAAAGGTCCCGCCATTAAAAGTAGAAGCAGAAATAATATACTGTTCTTCATATACTTAACGCTTAGTTACTTAGGTCAATAAATGGATTCTCTTTTGTTTCCAGCGGCTGATCGAGATGTTGCCATATTAAATCTTTCAGCGCCTTGATTCCTTCACCTGTAACAGAGCTGATGAAAGTGTAGGGGATATCTGGAAGATTGGGGATGATACCTTCTCTCAGCTCAGTGTCAACAAGATCGCTTTTCGTTATTGCAAGCAGCCGTGTTTTATCCATCAGGTCGGGGTTGTATGCCTCAATCTCATTAAGTAAAATCCTGTATTCCTTTGCAATATCATTACTATCGGCTGCTATCATGAACAGAAGCAATGAGTTGCGTTCAATATGTCGCAGAAACCTTAGTCCCAGACCTTTGCCTTCGGAAGCACCTTCAATTATGCCGGGTATATCGGCCATTACAAACGAACGGTGGTCGTAATAGCTTACGATGCCGAGGTTTGGCGTTATTGTTGTGAAGGGATAATCACCAATTTCTGGTTTAGCTGCTGAGACAACTGAAAGCAATGTGGACTTTCCGGCATTTGGAAAACCAACCAATCCCACGTCAGCAAGTATTTTGAGCTCCATGATTACTTCAGCCTCTACTTCTGGCTCGCCTGGTTGGGCATATCTTGGTGCCTGGTTTGTCGGGGTTTTGAAATGAACATTTCCCAAACCTCCGCGACCACCTTTCAAAAGTATCGCTGATTGTCCATTCTCGGTGATTTCGGCAAGCATTTCACCTGTTTCAGCATGTCGGGCGATGGTGCCAAGTGGTACTTCGATTATGATATCCTGACCGCCAGCTCCTGTACTTTGTTGTTTACCGCCCGATTCACCATTGCCTGCGTGAAGGTGTTTGGTGTAGCGCAAATGTAACAAGGTCCACATCTGTGCATTGCCACGCATGATGATATGGCCGCCACGTCCGCCATCACCACCATCAGGGCCACCTTTTGGAACAAATTTTTCTCTCCGGAAATGCGCTGATCCTGCACCACCTTTTCCTGAGCGGCAGTATATCCTGATCTGATCAACAAAGTTTGAACTGGCCATACAATAAAGTTATAGCTGCAAAGATACAAAATATGCCGGCTTATCCGGTAAAGAGCTTTTTAGTGATAACTTAGGTTTTGCTCACCCTGATCTCCCTGATCCCTTTTTTGATGGCTTCCTGCAAACGTTCGTTCACTTCTTCTTTTGTGCCTGCTCCATCCGCTTCGAAAAACACACTTTGTTTTTTATAGTACTCAATAACAGGTTTGGTTTTCTTTTCGTATTCTTCCAATCTGTTTAATATCAACTCGGTAGAAGAATCATACACGCGTGCTCGTTCTGTCTTAGCCCTGTCGTTGAGCCTTTTCATGGCATCAAGTGTTGATAAACGCAGATTGAGCATCAAACTCACTTTTGAGTTGGACCTGCGAAGAAGTCCGTCTAAGATATAAGCTTGAACGATGGTGCGCGGAAAACCTTTGAAAATGAAACCCGACGCAGATTTATTGAGCTCTATCTGTCGTTCAATCAGTTTAATGGCAATTTCATCGGGTGCAATCTCTCCTTTGTCAAGATAAGGTTTCGCTGCCATACCCAACTCTGTGCCTTCGGCAATTTCCCGACGCAAAAGCTTTCCTGTAGAAATATAAACAAGGTTGTTGTTTTTTGCCAGAATTTCACCCTGTGTTCCTTTTCCTGAACCCGGTTTTCCGAGCAGTACAACATTGAAATAGTCGTGACGAATTGTGTTGTCAATGGTGTCGCAGAGGCTGGCAAAAATCTCTTCAACATTTCCAACGCCATTGATTGGATAGAAGTTTCCTTTCTTCTTGTAGAAATCCATCACCGGCTTGGTTTTATTTTCGTATTCCTGCAGTCTGACATTGATAACTTCGAGGTTATCATCGGCCCGTCCACTCGTTTTCGATCTTTCGAGCATCCTGTCAATCAGCTGCTCAGTAGGCACTTCGAGGCTTAGCATACAGGTAAGACTGCTGTTGAGTTTCAGCAAAAGGCCTTCAAGAATATAGGCCTGTACAACAGTTCTCGGAAATCCATCAAAAAGGATTCCACGGCTGTCGAGGTTCATAATCACCTTTTTCTCAATGATTTGAACGATAATCTCGTCTGGAACAAGTCCTCCACGGTCAATGATCTCTTTGGCCTCTTTTCCTAATGGCGTTTGCTTTGCAATTTCATCACGAAGTATGTCTCCGGTCGAAATATAGGTAAGGTTGTATTTTTCGAGCAGAAGTTTTGATTGGGTGCCTTTCCCTGCTCCGGGAGGCCCAAAGAGTGCAATGTTCAGCATGTTGTTTGGTTTTATTCTGATACGATTCGGTAAATATCCGGCAGGTTACGGGCATGTTCGTTATAGTCGAGCCCATAGCCAATGATAAAGTCATTGGGAATTTCCATCCCGATATAATCAATCGGGTAGTCATACTTAAATGCTTTCGGCTTGAACAGCAGTGTTGCTATTTTAACATCAGCGGCTTCGAGCTTTCTAAGTTTGTCAATGGTGAAAAGCATTGTAAGTCCCGAATCTATGATGTCTTCAACCAAAACAATATTTCTTCCGCTCACTGAGTGATCAAGACCGATGAGTTCGCGCACCACTGATGTAGATTCTGTGCCATGGTATGACGAAAGTTTGACGAAAGAAATCTCACATTCAATCTCGACATTTTTAAAGAGCTCTGCTGCAAACATAAAAGCACCGTTGAGTACGATTAAAAACAGAGGATTCTTTCCGGCATAATCACGATTGATCTGGTCAGCAACTTTTCTGATGGCTCTTTCGATTTGATCCTGAGGAATATAGATTTCAAATTCCTTATCGTGCACTTTAATTCTGCTCATACAACTAGTCAATTTTTCCTTGGAGGACGTTATTTGAACCTACAAAGATAGGATTTCAACTGAAATATTTTTATTCATGCATAAAAATACCACTCAGATTCTTCGGATAAGCATCAAGCCATCCCTCAAAGGCAGCAGAACCTGCTCAACCATTGGATCCTGAGCCACCAGCTGATTGAATCTTCGTATCGCATTCGTGTCAGCATCTGTTATTTCTGGCTGAATAACTTTGTTGTTCCATAAAACATTGTCAACCAGCATAAACCCATTTGGTTCCATGCGCTCACGAAGCAAGGGATAGTATTCCGGATAGGCAAGCTTGTTGGCATCGAGAAAAATGAGATCGTAAGTATC
>DISP01000019.1 GCA_002421995.1 Bacteroidales bacterium UBA6207
GTTGGAAACTGGATAAGCCCGATCAGAGACCTGGCACGGGAATTCAAAGCCGAACTCGATGCCATTGACGATGAAAACCAACGTCTTAACCGTCTGAGCGAGCTCAATGTACTCCGCCAAGTCGAAAACCTCTACAAAACCCATGTTGTGCAGCGTGCCATACAAAAATGTCATTCCGGGTTCAAAATACATGCATGGGTTCTCGACTTGTCAACCGGTCATATCATCGAATTAGACACACCTCAAAGTCAGGTTTCACTTAACAACACTTCAAATGACTGAAAAAGAACAACCAAATCGTGAAAATTTTGGCAGTAAGCTTGGTGTGATTGCCGCTGCAGCCGGTTCGGCAGTCGGGCTGGGCAATATTTGGCGTTTTCCTTATGTTGCCGGCGAAAACGGCGGAGGTGCGTTTCTGCTTGTATATATTGGTTTTGTGATTTTAATAGGCGTGCCTGTCATGCTCTCCGAATTTGTGATCGGACGCAGGTCGCAGCGCGATCCTGTTGGCGCTTTTAAAACACTCGCGCCAAAGACAGCCTGGCCTTTGGTAGGTTTTATAGGTATCACAGCTGCTTTTACGATATTGGCTTTCTATACAACTGTAGCAGGATGGACCCTCGAATACCTCTACCTTTCTTTCATCAATGGATTTGGTAAGGCCGAAAAAGCTGAGCTCTCAACACAGTTCAGCAGCTTTGTCTCGGATGGTCTTCGTCCTGTATTCTGGCAAATGATTTTTATGGCAATGACAGCCTTTATCATCCTTAAAGGTGTGAAAAACGGTATCGAGAAATATACCAAAATCATGATGCCTATGCTGTTAATAATCTTATTATTTCTTGTTGTTCGCTCTGTAACCCTGCCCAACTCGGCAGAAGGATTAAAATTTCTTTTTCAACCTGACTTTTCCAAGATTGGTGCACAAGCCATCCTTCAGGCACTCGGACAAGCCTTCTTCTCGCTGAGCATTGGCATGGGCACACTGATTACGTATGGCTCATATATCAATAAAAAAGATATCCTTAGTAACACAGCTATTTCAGTCTCCTTAATAGACACGATCGTTGCCATCCTTGCCGGAATTGCAATTTTCCCTGCTGTTTTTTCCTTTGGAATTGCGCCTGAAGCCGGGCCCAGCTTGGTTTTCATAACATTGCCAATGATATTCAGTCAAATGTCCGGAGGTCAGTTTTTTGAGATAATATTTTTTATCCTGCTTGCTATTGCAGCGCTCACTTCAACAATCTCGGTATTGGAAGTTGTGGTGGCCTATCTTGCAGAAGAATTGAAAATGAACCGCAAAAAAGCCACAATCATTGCAGCAGGCAGCATTTCTGTACTTGGCATTCTCTGTACCCTCAGTCAGGGACCACTTCCTGAACTTAAGATCGCCGGCCTGAGCTTGTTCGATGTCCTGGATAAAAGTTCAGCCAATATCTTTTTACCCCTCGGTGGTTTCTTCATTGTGGTGTTTGTTGGTTGGGTGATGCAAAAGCAACAGGTTTTTGATGAAATCACTAACAACAACAGCCTTGCAGGACGCTTCAGACACATATATTTTTGGATCATTCGGTTTATAGCTCCTATTGCAATCGCACTCGTTTTCCTGAATGGCCTCGGGCTTTTTGGAGCAGGCAACGCATCCTGATTATCGCCAAAATATGATGAACAGCTGGAAAGATTTCTTTCAGTTTAGCAAATCAGAACAATATGCAATTATTGTGCTCACCGGATTGCTATTGCTCACCCTTCTTTTCATTTTCATACATCCCTATTTCATTGTTCAAAAGAACTACGCACTTGTCATCAGCGACTCGACTTTCCGGCTAAGTAAGCTCGAATCCGGGATTAAAGGCTATTCAAACGAAAAAACCAGCACAACTGAAGAAAAAATTGATCAGCTACGGCCCGAAACCACCATCGCGGAATTAAAGCTCAAGCCTTTCGTTTTTAATCCGAATCAGCTGTCCGAAGAAGATTGGAAGAAGATCGGACTCACAGAGAAACAAATCAAAACCATCAAAAACTACGAATCCAAAGGAGGTAAATTCTACAAAAAAGAAGACCTGGCAAAGATTTACGGCATCAGCAAAGAGGAATATACTGTGCTGGAACCTTTTATCAATATTCCATCACCTGATACGACAGATGCACCCAAAACCGATCGCAACAAACAGCGCTTCGCCGAGAAAGAACAAGCCGGCAGCAAAGCACTGCCCGGGCAGGCAATTGACCTGAACTCGGCTGATTCGGTGGATCTTGTTGCAATTCCCGGCCTCGGGCCCTGGACAGCACACCGCATCCTGAAATACCGCGCAAATCTCGGAGGATTCTCATCAACAAGTCAACTACTTGAAATTCAAGGCGTGGACAGCACCAGATTTAATCAAATAAGCCAATTCATAAAGCCGGTTAACGCTGTCGTTAAGCAATTAAAAATCAACAGGCTTAGCTTCAAAGAATTGCTTAAACACCCCTACCTTAAATATGAATATGTGAAACAAATTGTTAAGTTTCGGGAGAGCAAAGGTTTTATCAAAGATTCAAAAGCATTGCAAGAGGTTTCGGGCATGCATGACAGTGAACTCCAAAAGCTGCTTCCCTACCTTGATTTCGACTGATTATCAAAACTATCCTGCATAATCAAAAAATGCAGCTCGAAGCAAATTCTTCGTAAGTTATTGTATAATAATAAATTATAAAAGGCTGTCACAGGTGAAACGGAAGATGAAAGATTTTTTCAAAAAGAAGGTTGTGTAATTCAAAAATTATCTGTTATTTTGCACTCCCATTTTCAGGGAGATACTATTAATACATTAAGCGCCATGTCAAAAGTTTGTCAGATTACCGGGAAAAAAGTTATTTCAGGAAATAATGTTTCACACTCAAACCGTAAAACAAGAAGGACTTTCGAACCAAACCTTCACGTGAAACGCTTTTTTGTTCCAGAAATGGACGAGTGGATTACCCTGAAAGTAAGTGCAGCTGGTTTGCGCGTTATCAACAAGAAGGGCATTTATGCTGCCTTGCTGGATGCTGATAAAAACGGCCACCTCTACAAGCACTAATTTTCAAGAAAAATAAAGGAAAGCTGCTGTTGTGTTGCAATAGCAGCTTTTTTTATGCATTTTTGTGCCCCGGTAAAATAAAATCCTGCATAGGTAGTTTTGTATAAAAGATCCGAAGTTCTAATGCGAAAACCCCTTTTAAGTCTCCTTTTAATCTTCCTTACCTTACAACTGGCAGCCCAACAGAAAGCAACTGTGCGTGGTGTTGTTACCGATGAAAAAGGCAAAGCCGTTGAATTGGCTCATATTGCATTGCACAACGCGCCCGGCGGAATAACGAGCGACTTTCGCGGCAGATATGAAATACAAATTCCTGCCGACACCAATATCATTCTAACCTTTTCATTTATCGGTTATAAAACGAGTACGCACTCGCTCTTTCTCAAAGCCGGAGAGGTGAAGAAGCTTGATGTAATTCTACTTCAAACAGCCACTGTTTTGCCCACGGCCGAGGTAAAAGACGCCCGCACAAGTGCCGGAAGTATAGCCAAAATCAATCCGCGTGCCGCGCAATTGCTTCCAACAATCAGCGGTGGTATTGAAGACCTTATCAAAACACTGCCCGGCGTTTCATCCAACAACGAACTCAGCTCACAATACACCGTCAGAGGCGGCAATTTCGACGAAAACCTTGTTTATGTCAATGGCATCGAAATCTATCGCCCTTTTCTTATCAGATCAGGTCAACAGGAAGGGCTGAGCTTTCTCAACTCGGCTATGGTTGCCGGCATTTCGTTCTCCGCAGGTGGTTTCGCGGCTGAATACGGCGACAAGCTGTCATCGGTTCTCGATATCACCTACAAAAAACCAAGCGAAAGCGCATCTTCTGTCTCTTTGAGTCTGCTCGGTGCCGAATTAAATACCGAAGGTGCATCCAAAAACGGAAAGCTCTCCTACCTTCTCGGAACCCGCTATAAAACAACACAATACATCCTCAATGCACTTGAAACAAAAGGACAATACCGCCCTGATTTCATTGATGTTCAATCACTTGTCAATTACAAGTTCACCGATAAGTGGGAGCTTTCACTGCTTGGATATTACGCCAGAAACAGTTACAAACTGGTCCCCGAAACCCGCCAAACCGATTTTGGCACCCTGAAAGAAGCTTACAGGCTGACAATCTATTTTGACGGTCAGGAAGTTGACCGCTATTCAACCGGAATGGGCGCTCTCACACTTACAAACCGCCCTACAAATGAACTCGACCTTAAACTGATTGCCTCAGCCTACAGCACAAAAGAAACAGAAACCTACGACATTGAAGGCCAATACTGGATAGGCAAACTTGAAACATCCCTCGGAAGCGAAGAATTTGGCAATGTGATACAGTCACAGGGTGTTGGCACATTCATTGACCATGCACGAAATACTTTTGATGCCACAGTGGTGAACCTCGAACACAAAGGAACATGGGCAAAACTGCATAATGTAATGAAATGGGGCGCCCGATACCAACTTCAATCCATACACGACAGGATGAGCGAATGGGAAATGCTCGACTCAGCAGGCTTCACCCTTCCCCACCCCACGCAAACACCCGGACAAAGCAACCCAACACACAGCGATCTGATCCTGAACCAGGTGGCAAGAGCCAACAACCAGCTGAATATCCATAACCTGAATGCCTATTTTCAAAACACCTGGAATTTTACCACCATTTCAAACTCCTCATGGACCTTGACAGCAGGTGTCAGAACCAATTACTGGGGTTATGGCAAAGAACTTACGGTGAGCCCGAGATTCAGTGCTACTGCAAAACCCTATTGGAACAACAAACTAACTTTCAGGATGGCAGCAGGGGTTTATAACCAGTCACCATTCTACAGGGAAATGCGCCGGTTTGACGGGAGCCTCAACGAAAATGCCCGCTCACAAAGGTCTTACCAGCTTGTGCTGGCATCCGATCTCGATTTCATGGCATGGAATCGCCCGTTTGTATTTACGTCTGAACTCTATTATAAATACCTCGACCGGCTTACTCCCTATGAAATTGACAATGTAAGAATCCGCTATTACGCCGATCAGGTTTCAAAAGGCTATGCCACAGGACTTGACCTCAAAGTCAATGGCGAGTTTGTGAAAGGCATCGAAAGCTGGGCCAGTGTTTCATTGCTCAAAACAAAAGAAGATGTTGAGGGCGACTCTTATGATTATTACCTGAACACCGATGGAAAACGCATTTATTTCGACACCGAAAACAAAACAGTCGCTGACACAGTGACAGTTTTTCCGGGAATGATACCCCGCCCGGCCGATCAGTTGGTGCAGTTTGCCATTTTCTTTCAGGATTATATTCCACGTTACCCAACTTTCAGGGTTAACCTGAAGCTGATCTTTGGTTCGCGCCTGCCGTTTGGCCCACCAAACACCGAACGCTATCAGCAAACCCGACGTATGCCTGAGTATCGCCGGGTAGATATCGGTTTCAGCAAACAATTGCTTGGCGAAGACCGCAGCCCATCCAAATCGGCAGTTCTCAGAGAAATAAAAAATATGTGGATCAGCCTCGAGGTGTTTAACTTATTGCAAATCAGCAATACAGTTTCCTATTTTTGGGTCAAGGACGTGAACAATATCCAATATGCTGTTCCAAACTACCTGACGCCTCGCCAGCTAAACTTAAAACTTGTGATGGAATTCTGAACCATTCACTGTTAATTTTGTTTAATCTTTTGACGTTTATTTAAAACAATTCTAAATAATTGTATTTTTGCGTCAGTAAATATTAAACAGATTAAAACCATGACACACGTAAAAAATCTTCAGTTTCCTGAATTGCCATATGCTTACACAGCTTTGGAACCCCACATAGATTCCATGACAATGGAAATACACTACACAAGACATCACAAAGCATATTTCGACAATCTGCAGGCCGCAACAAAAGACACCGAAATGGCCGAAATGGGTTTTGATGCATTGCTGGCCAACATCAGTAAATACCCTGCTGTCGTTAGAAACAACGGAGGCGGGCACTTTAACCACGAATTGTTTTGGAGTGTAATGTCTCCAAACGGAGGTGGAAAACCTGCTGCCGAACTCCTGACAGCCATTGAAAAAGCCTTTGGCAGCTTCGAAGCTTTTCAGGAACAATTCAACAATGCAGCCAAAACACGTTTTGGAAGCGGCTGGGCCTGGCTCGCAGTTAAAGAGGACAAGAGTCTTTGTGTTTGCTCAACACCCAATCAGGACAATCCGCTGATGGACGTGGCTGATTGCAAAGGAACACC
>DISP01000262.1 GCA_002421995.1 Bacteroidales bacterium UBA6207
GCCATCTGTTACCTGTATATTTTCTATTATGCTGTTTCAGGAAGCAAGATCAGGTAATAAAACGCATATAAAACCATTTCAAACAATATGAAGAAAGTTGCAATAGGAATTGATATTGGCGGAACAAACACCGTGATTGGCGTTGTGGATCGCGAAGGAAATGTGCTTGTAAAAGACAGCATTTCAACACCAACACATGGTAATGTGGCGCTTTTTGTTGACGAGTTAACAAATTCGATCCGCGATCTTATCAATTCGGTAAAAAAACTAAATCCACAAATCGAAGTATTAGGCGTTGGCATTGGCGCACCCAATGCAAATTATTATACAGGCAATATTGAGCATGCGCCCAACCTTTCGTTCAAAGGTGTTATTCCACTTGTTAAGTTACTGGAAACCAACTTCCCCGAACTCAAAGCAATTGCCATTACCAACGATGCAAATGCTGCTGCCATAGGCGAAATGATTTATGGCGGCGCCAAAGGCATGAAAAACTTTGTGGTTTATACCCTTGGAACAGGCGTTGGCAGCGGGCTGGTTGTGAATGGCGATCTGGTTTACGGTGCTGACGGTTTTGCGGGCGAATGCGGCCACACTACCATTGTTGACAAAGGAAGGCTTTGCGGTTGTGGCGGACAGGGGCATCTCGAAGCATATTGCTCGGCTCCCGGCATGAAACGCACTGCTTTTGAATTGCTTGCCAAATACAATGCCACTTCCAGTCCGTTGGCTGCGAAATGCTACAACGAGCTCGATTCAAAGATGATTTTTGACGCAGCCGAGAATGGCGACAGGGTGGCACAGGAAGTGTTTGAGTTGACTGGCCAATGGCTTGGAAAAGGCTTAGCCGACACCGTGCATCACCTGAGCCCTGAAGCAATTTTCCTTTTTGGCGGCCCAACAGCAGCCGGAAACTACATCTTCCGCCCAACAATTGACAGCATGGAACAGCACCTCTTGCCAATATTCAAAAACAAGGTAAAAGTGTTGCCTTCGCAACTGAAAGCCGGTGATGCCGCTATTGTTGGAGCAAGTGCGCTCGTTTACAAAGAATTGGAAAAAACCCTTAATTGATTGTTTAAACAGGGGGGATACCTGTTCCTCTCAATTAAAAAAGAGACCCGTTGGAGTCTCTTTTTTTTTGTTTTCTATTGAGTAGTTTCATTATCGGCTTCCAACATAAACCCGACGCCATGCACATTAACAATCTTCACGGCAGGGTCGTCCTTCAGATATTTGCGCAAACGTGCAATAAAAACATCCATACTGCGGCTAACAAAATAGTCTGTCTCGCCCCAGATTGTTTTCTGCACCATATCTCTTGCCAGCACCTTGTTTTTGTTTTCGCACAAAACCTTAAGCAGTGAAGCTTCTTTGCGCGTAAGGTTTTGAATGACAACACCTCGTGCGAGTGTCAGATTTTGGGTGTCGAGTAGGAAGCTGCCAAACTGGAAGCTGCGCTGTTCGGCAGCTTCGGTGCCTGGAAAATTCCTGATGCACCTTCTCAAAATAGCCTTAATGCGCAGGTTAAGTTCCTGTGTGCTGAAAGGTTTTGTGATGTAATCGTCGCAGCCATGTGCAAATCCTTTCAAACGATCTTCCTTGAGTGATTTTGCAGTCAGAAAAATGATTGGAATCTGGCTGTTCTGTGCACGGATGGCCGAGGCAAGACTAAAGCCATCAAGCTTTGGGAGCATAACGTCCAAAACACACAGATTGACTGCATGCGACCGAAACAGAGCCATTCCCTCTTCTCCGTCGTGCCCAACAACTACCTGATAGCCCAATAATTCGAGGTAGTCCTGCAATACGAGACACAAATTCGCGTCGTCCTCGACAAGTAGAATCTTTATACTATTTGTTTCACTATTCATCCGATGTTGTTGTTAAATGATTCAAAGGTAAATACATGCTAAAAACCGAACCTTTGCCGGGTTCGCTTTCCAATTCGATGCGTCCTCCATGAAGTTCAAGAATTTTATAAACATAGAAAAGTCCGATTCCAAAACCTTTAACATCGTGTACATCACCGGTATGAACACGATACAGGTTTTTAAAGATATGTTTCTGGTCTTCTTTGCTGATTCCTATGCCTTCGTCTGCAACCCGCACAATTACATGGTGTTTACTGCTGGTGCTGCTAACAACAATAGATGGCGCATTAACAGAATATTTGATGGCATTATCAATCAGGTTGGCCAACACATTTATTATATGGTGCCTGTCAACAACAACCATATAATCATGTGCCTCGAGGCTGGTGACAAGACTCCCCTTTTTTTCGTTGATCCGAAACTGAAAGTTCTCAACAGTTTGGTGTATTAGTTTGTGAATGTCTGTTGATTTCAGTCGCAATTTAACATCGCCTTTCTCCAGGATAGCACTTTGCAACACCTGCTCAACCTGGTTTTGCAGCCTGAGGTTTTCGCTTAATATCACAGAAGCATACTTTTTCGTACGGGCAATATCTTTGCTAATTTCGTCTTTCAACAACATTTCCGAGGCCACACCAATGGTCGAAATGGGTGTTTTGAACTCGTGTGTCATATTGTTTATAAAGTCGGTTTTCATTTCCGACCACTTTTTTTGCTGATATACCGTTCTGATAGTCAGCCAAAACGACATTGCAACAGCTATTAAAAAGATGGCTGAAAGAACCATCCAGCCAAAGAGTTGCATAAAAACACCCGCTTTCTTTTGAGGGAAATAGATCGAAAGGAAATATGAGCCGGGTTTGTATAAGGCATCCACACTTTGCTGAAAATCAGACTGAAGTATTTCCTTTGTGTAATGGGTGTAGTTGCCCATCACGATGCGTTTATTCACCTTGTTGAATACCGCATACTCATACCCTTTGGTAACTTTGAGGCATTTAAACTCCGTTCGGATGAGCGAATCGAGCAACCGCGGAGGAATAACATCCGTAATATTCGTCTTCTCGTTCATACAAGGTTCGCGCAATGCAATCCGGCGAAGATTCTCGTCGGTATTCAATTCGAGTATCCGGTTTAACACCGTTTTCATTGCAATGCCAACACTCCTGTTGAACTGCTCCTCCTTGAGATGAAAAGCATTCTGCACCCAATAAACCTGCATGGCTACAACGCCAAGGAGCGAAACCAGGGCGGCAAACAACAGGACATTGAGCTTTTTGACAGTCATACTCAGCTTTTTAGACTACAAAAATACGAACTCAAGGCCTAAAACATCATATTTAACTTATCATTAACAGCTTTTAACCTCGCATTAACAACAGCAGCCTGTTGCATGAGTTACTTTTGACAAATATTAAATACTAAAAATAATGAAGAAATTAGCCCTCACATTGGCACTGTTCACTTTTGTAGCCCTTGGCACTGCCAGCATTCAAAGTGTAATTGCATCCACAACCGGAATCGAAATGGTTCGTCAGGATGATGACAAAAAGAAAGAAGAAACAAAGAAAAAGACCGAATGCAGCAGCAAAAAGAAATGCTGCAGCGAGTCGAAATCTGACAAATGCAACGACAAAAAATCTGACGAGAAGAAGTCAGATGACAAGAAATAATACTCATCCTAACGTTTTGTTTTAATTTGGTTTGGGCCTTCCGATGTGATATCGGAGGGCTTTTTTATGCAATTTATCTTTTCAATATCTTTGTTGATGTTTTAACCACTATAATCAAGTCAGACACTCATTCTCATATATACACTTGATTTTCATGCATTTTGCGTTACCGCATGCATTCGTAAACTTCATGTAGTGACCTAAAACAGCAGACAGATATTACTATTCCGGCAACAATCCCTAAATTTGCAAAAAAAGCCATGGCACATTTCGAAGTTGTTTATACCAAAGATCTGCGTACGGAGATGACGCATCTTGCTTCCGGCACGAAAGTTTTGACCGATGCACCGGTTGATAACAAAGGAAAAGGTGAAGTTTTTTCTCCCACCGACCTTGCCTCCGCCTCATTGGCCAGCTGCATGCTCACCATTATGGGCATAGCGGCGCAGGAACACGGCTTTTCTATTGACGGTGCAAAAGCATCTGTGACAAAATTGATGAAATCAGACCCACGTCGTATTGGCGGCATCACGATCGAGATTGTTTTTCCGGACAATGAATATTCTGACAAGCAAAAGAAAATACTTCAGCTTATCTCAAAAACCTGTCCGGTTGCACTGAGCCTTCACCCTGATCTTGAACAGGACGTGCAACTGATTTTTACAAAATAAAACTATGGAAACTACCATCACCAAAGGCATTAAGGGTGAACACCATTTAATGGTGACTGATGAAAACACAGCCACACGTTATGGCTCAGGACTCGTTGATGTGTTTGCAACACCTGCGATGATTGCACTTATGGAACAAACCTCGCTACAAAGTATTGCATGGTTGCTGCCACATGACAAAACCAGCGTAGGAACTGAGGTCTGCGTGAAGCACCTGCGGGCAACACCTGTCGGGCACAAGCTGCGCTGCGAAAGCCGCGTCACTGAGGTTCAGGGTAGAAAAGTGATTTTTGAAGTCTCAGTGTGGGACGACCAAATCCTCGTTGGTCACGGGTCGCATACACGTATGGTTGTTGACAAAGAAAAATTTATGGCCCAAAGCAAGTTATGAAAAGTCCGGCTTTACTGATTCTGGTTTTTCTCCTCGCTTTTTGCCTTGCATCATGCGAAGACCCTGTTGTGATTGAACCATTGGGCTGTCAGCTGCAAAGCATCCAACGCCAGCTCACATCCGATTCAATCACAGTGGTTTACAAATTAGAGAAAAGCGGTGATGCAACAATAAATGCCTGGAGCTACATCAGCCCGAGTGGCGAAACAACCATCAACAACCCTGACAGTCCGGCTGAAGTTAGTTTTGTGTTTTATGGCCAAGCCAATCCACAGGTGAAAGCAGGCGTTGTGGTGAATGAAGGCTTTGTGAAAGTGAGCTACACGGCCAAAACCACTGATTCAACCTATACAGGTATTGACCAGTGTATCCAGGAAATCAATTAAAAAAGGGACCGAAGTCCCTTTTGTTTACTTTATCATCAATTTCTTTGTCACATAGCTGCTGCCGGTATCTATTCGAATGAAATACATCCCGGGAGGATTTATCCTGAGGTTTTCGAGTCGGATATGATTCGCTCCGGGCTGTAAAATCCCTGTATATACTTCTGAGACCTTTTGCCCAAAAGCATTCAGCAACTCAATGGCGCCAACCGACATTTCCTTTTGATTTATCTCAATAACCACCTGATCTTCTGCCGGATTAGGAAAAACATTCAACTCAGGAACAGCACCGATGCCGGCTTCATCAAGCCCAACAAATTCGGGGGTCGTAAGCTTTTTGTTTGTATAAACCCTGAATTCGCCCGGATTTAAAAGAATTGTTGCATTCACGTCAGCAACTTCGAGTGAGTCGCCACTGAAATAGCTATACCATTTGCCCGTCTGTTGAAACTGCGGAATAATACTTTTTGCAGTCACATCAAAGTTTGCCAACACCGTCACCGACATTTCCTGTCCGGTAAGATGCAGGCTCTTTGTGATTGCATTGGCATACATGGTAAAATCAGCAGTCCGGAAGGCCTCGTGGCTGTGGCGGAGTTGTATGAGGTTGCTGTAATAATTATACAGGAGTCGCCGGTTCCAATCTTGTTTATAATCCCATTTAACCGGCTTGGCACTGGTGCGACAGCCATCGCTGTAGGTGCCATCAGGACAATAATTTATTCCAAAATCGTAGCCGAGTTCACCAAACTGCCAGATCATTTTCGGACCGGGAACAAGCAAAAACATGGCAGCTGCTGCAGCATTGCGCTTTACGGCGATATTGAGATTCCGCGGATTGTGTGCGCTGTTGCTGTTGTTGCCATATTTATAGTTTTTGTACATCTGCCTTTCTTCGTCGTGGCTCTCCATATAGCCAACCACATGTGGTTCGCTCCAGCCTCTCTTTTTATATGATATCCATGAAAAGTCGGAATCGGCAGGATAGCCCATGGTGCTTTGGTTGTAAGCATATACGAGGTTGCCCCAAATCATCATTCCGTAGTTGGCAAGTTCTTTTTCTTCGGTGTTTGGTGCAAAATGCTCAAGAATGACGTAGGCATTGTTGTTTACCTCCCAAATCTTGTCGGCCATTCGTTTTAGTAGTGCAATCCTTGACGCATCATACTGACTGCCATCGCCTTGCGTATTAGTGAAGCCTTTGGTGAAGTCGAAACGAAAACCATCAACCTTGAACTCTTCGAGCCAGAAACGATTCACTCGATCAACAAAATCCTGTGTGTAAGTGCTTTGGTGGTTAAAATCGTATCCCCAGCAATAAGGCGGATGCGGACATGTAACATTGTACCAGGGGTTGTTGTCTGCCACCTGTCCGTTACTGCCCAAATACAACTGCACCAAGGGTGACAGGCCATAGGAGTGATTCAAAACCATGTCAATGACCACTGCTATTCCCCTGCTGTGGCATTCGTCAATGAAAGCCTTGTAGTCGTTCATCGTTCCATAAGCCTTATCAGTCGCGAAATAAAATGCAGGGTTGTAGCCCCATGAATCATTGCCTTCGAACTCGTTGATAG
Source organism: Bacteroidales bacterium UBA6207 (assembly GCA_002421995.1). Taxonomy (GTDB): domain Bacteria; phylum Bacteroidota; class Bacteroidia; order Bacteroidales; family F082; genus JALNZU01. Next base: position 6,570 of record DISP01000262.1, read on the forward strand.
GCATGAGCTCCACAACATTCACACCGAGGCGTTGCAAATAATCGAGCGTGTCTTTTACAGTTTTAATACTTCTCGACGATACAAAATCCCTGATGTGCAATTCATAGATCACTAAATCAACCGGTTCGGGAGCCGTAAAAGATTCGTTTAGCCAGGTATAAGGCTGCATATTGGTTTGAAAAACCGAAACAACACCATTTGTTTTTCCAACAGGATAAGGTTTCAGATTGGGGTAGGTTGAAGCCGGGATATAGGAATCATTCCAGGGATCGAGAATCTTATGTGAGAAAGGGTCGGCAACGCGCAGCTCACCATCCACAAAAAACTGATATGCATATTCCTCACCTGCATTCAGGTTGTCGAGTTGTACCCAATGCCTGAGGCCATCGGGTGTTTTCTTCATATAGTTTGACAAATCAAGCATCCAGTTGTTAAAATCGCCAATCACAAAAGCAAAATCCTTTTGCGGAGCCAGTAGCGATATCAGCACACTGTGCTCACCCAGGTAGTTAACGCCGTCAACCATGCCGGCGGGCAGCGCTTCAACAACGACCGGTGGTCTTACAAACAAGGAAACAGAGTCGGACAGTTGCGCTGAGGTAGCATAAGCCGTTGCCTTCACAACAACACTTCCTGTTGCAGCGGCTGTATATTGGTAGCTAAGTTGTTGCGCAGTTGTCGAAGCTACCTTGACATTGTTGATAAACAACACGGTGGAGTCTGCATCAATGGAAGCAATGCTGAAAGGAATGATTTGCTGTGGTTCGGCAAGCACCAGTTTTTGGTCAGGCTGCACAAAAATAACATTCAAACCGGGTTCATACACGTCATAAAATATGTCACCGTTTTCGGCTGTTTTTCCTTCAAGGTAAGAGCCATTGACGGGGTCGGAGCTTCTAAAAACGAAAGCGAGTTTAAGTATTTCGTCCGAAGCAGGCACTCCGTAATACTCCCTGATACTGGGCCCCAGCGTAAGCGTGTAAAGGTCAGGCGCAATGCGGGTCATTTTTGCTTTTGGGATGTTGCTTGTCCAAGCGGCAACAACGTATTTCCAATCGGAATTGCTGTTGCTTTTATCTGTAATAACACCTGTGTGGGCATACACATCTCCGGTATAACCGGCCAAACCGGCACTACCGAGTGAGGCATCGAAGGTGATGACAACCTGGTTTTGATCGGTCGGAAAAGTAGGATTTGCAGTAATCAGTTGCGCCTGCAGCTGCGTCCCTGTCATTGCCAGCAACAACAGGATGAAGGATGAGAAAATGCGGTTCATGAATAATGATTTAGTGAGGAATCAAAGATAAAGATAATTTTGGCGGAAAGCTACGAAAGCCCCACAATTGACAAGTTTTGAAATGCAACGGATTGCGTAATAACAAAAAAAGACAGGCAAAACCTGTCTTTAACATTTTATCTTCGGTTGATTTTACCAGCCGTTAAGTGTGATTCCAACTGAATAAGGATACAATTCGGGACCGCGGTCTTTCACAAACATCGGTGTGATGGCATAGGTGGCATACAGATTCACAATTCCCCAACCAATGCGTGCACTTGCATCGAGTTTGAAAGGTGTTTGCTGGTAACTATTGTGGTCTTTCACGATGTTTCGGCGATTTGTTGAGGGACTGCGGTAAATTTCGGGAAGCAGCACATTTGTCAATGGGTCTCTGAGTTGGTATTCTTTATCGGATTCCTGGAAGTAAATCTTGGTATGACTGCTGAATCGCCAACCTGCAACAACACCGATGGCAAGGTGCGCATTGTCCTTTTTGCGTGTTGCATTGGTTTGAAACTCAAGAAACAATGGCAAGGTTAAGTAGGTGTTCACCAGTTTACTCTTTTTCACGCTTACGCCTTCCATATAATAGCCTGCAAAGGTATTGTTCTCATTCTTCAGCATCACGTTGTTTGCAAAGCGGTAGTTGTTCCAGCTCAATCCCAATCCACTCACAAGGCCAATGGTTCCTTTTTTGTTAAGCGGGATATTTTGCTCAAAGAAGTTGACATTGACATTGATGCTTTTTTCTACACGCTGATCGAGAAATTCATAGCCTTTATCGTAACTCATTGTAAAATCAGGTGTGAGCAAGCCGTTGATACCCAGTTCAACACCGGCCCAGTGGCCATTAAATTTATGTGTTTTCTTTTTTGTGTCGCGCGTCAGGTTCACATTTCCGTCTTCATCAACAGTCAGACGTCGGCTTCCGACAACTACCACTGTTGAATCACCGTCAATCACCTGCACCTTTACCGAGCCGACATTCACATTCACTGTATCACCACTGTGTGATTCCGAGGTTCGGATATATACCTTTTCTTCTTTGTCGCCAACCACCACTGTTTCGTTTTCGTGATTAACCTTTGCAGCGCCGCTGAGGTTTTTATTCAGCTCGTTGGCAGTGACCCATGCATCACTGGCACCACTGGCATTGATCGTTGTTGTTTCGGTTTCGAGGCCTTTGGCCGATAATTTTGAAGCCCCGCTAAGTTCGGCTTCATGCGAAGTGCTAAAGCCACTGAGTTCGGCTTTGCTTGCACCGGAGAGCTGTGTTTTCAAATTTGTTGTGGCGAGTGCAGCTGTAATCTTGGCTGCGCCGCTGGCTTCAATTTCCAACTGATCTGCCTGTATCGCACTTTCGGTTGTGAATGAGGCTGCACCCGAAAGGTTGATCGTTTGCAGTGTCGGAGCAATGATGTTAGCATGCAATTTGGTGGCGTTGCGCACATTGGAAACAGAAATGTGTAAAACGCCGTTTTTTACATCCACCTTCACCTGATCCATCAGGTTTTCGTCGGTTTCGAAATAAACACTGTACTGATCAGCCTGCGCAAATGAAACTTTTAGGGCGCCACCTACTTCAATGCCGGTGAATTTTCCGGTTTCGAAAGTTTTTCCTGTTACATTTCCATTGCCCGAGCGTTGAGCCTGAGCAGAGAAAGCTGTAAATAATAACCCGAGTATTAAAACTAAAAATTGTGATTTAATCATTGTTTTCATTTTATTTATGATTTAGAATTTGACATGTGACGGAAGCAGAAAGATAAAAGTTACACGACACAAAAATTATCCTGACAATTTCTTTTCCGGGTGCTGTTGTGGTTTTGTATTTTTGCCGAAAAGAGCGCCAATGTTTTATTTGCTTCTGGCCATCGCATTCAGCACAGGCATATTGTTGTTGTTTAAGTATTTCAAGTCATGGAACATCAACAATCTGCAAGCCATCATTGCCAATTATCTGGCAGCATCAACCATTGGGTTTATCGCTTATCCGGACTATCTTTCCACCGAAGACATTCTTTCAAAACCCTGGTTTCCAATTTCTTTATTTCTTGGCTTTTCGTTTATTGCCGTGTTTTTTTTGTTTGCTTTGTCATCACAAAAAGCAGGTGTTACGGTTACGGCCGTTGCCAGCCGTATGTCGGTGATCATTCCGGTTATCGGTGGTTTCATCATGTTTCACGAAACAGCCAACATGCTGAAAATTGCCGGAATTATCATTGCAATGCCGGCTTTTTACCTCACTTTTAAGAAAAAAGAAAGTCAAAAATTTCTTTCATGGACCATCATTCTTCCGCTTTCGATTTTTATTGGAGCAGGCGTCAACGATCTTTTGATGAAATATACCGACTTTCACTTTTTAAAAAACGATCTCTTTTTGCTGCTTGCAGTTGTCTTTTTTGTGGCAATGCTGATTGGTTCGCTTATTTTGGCCTATGAACTCCTTTACTCCAAGCAGCCGTTGGATATTAAAAGTTTGGCAGCGGGTTTGTTGCTTGGGCTCGTAAACTTCGCATCAACCTATTTCATGTTCAGAAGCATGGACTTTTTTGACAGCTCGGTGATGTTTCCGCTTATCAATATAGGTGTAGTGACCACAGCCGCTTTTGCCGAATTCTTTTTGTTTGGCGAGCGGCCCAGCCTTTTGAATCAGCTCGGAATACTCCTTGCTGTTATTGCCATTGTGATGATTGCATTAGGATGACAAACAAAGACACCTATAATATTATTGGTGGTCCGAGCGAAGGGCTATACAAAGAGAAAGGGAGCAAATTTATTGCATTGGCCATTCCCGTTTTCTCAGAGGAGGAAATCAAAGAAAATCTGATTCAGGTTAAAAAGAAATATTTCGATGCCCGCCATCATTGCTATGCCTGGGTTTTAGGACCAGACAAGCAATCATTCAGGGCCAACGACGATGGCGAACCGTCGGGAAGTGCCGGCAAACCTATTCTCAATCAGATTTACTCTGCCGACATCACCAATATTTTGCTTGTTGTGATACGGTATTTTGGAGGTATCAAACTCGGTGTCAGCGGTTTGGTGACAGCTTATAAGACAGCAGCCCGCGATGCATTGGCGTCAGCCACAGTTATTGAGCGCACTGTAAATGAAGTTTACCTGATAAGTTTCACCTATCCGCTGATGAATGAAGTGATGCGGGTGTTGCGGGAAGAAAACCTGCAGCCGGCAAGCACGCGCTTTGAGCTCAGTTGCGAGCTCGAAATCAGCTGCAGAAAATCACAAACCGGCCGCCTGCTCGAAAAATTTGACAAAATCTACGGGGTGAAGGTAAAATATCTAAAAACGGTGTAATCAATTGATTTACAATAGCTATCACAAATAATATCTTTCGCTTTCAATTAAGACGATTTTTTTTTAAAATCAATAGCAAAAAAACTTTTTTTTTAACTTTTTTTCATTCACTTTTGTTGAAAACTAAAAACAAATCATACACTTTATTAAAGGGGTAGAAATCAGCAACTTTCTATTATTGATTTGTCGGGCTTGCGTTAATTTTATATTAACTGATTGATTTTCAAAGAGGAATGAAGAAAAAGTATGTCGAAGTATGGGAAAACTGCCTGGGTGTTATCCGCGATAACATTCATTCGCAGAGCTTTAAAACCTGGTTCGAGCCGATTGTACCCGTCAAACTCGAGAACAATGTGTTGACCATTCAGGTGCCAAGTCAGTTCTTTTATGAATGGCTTGAGGAGCATTACATTGTTTTGCTCCGAAAAACCATCAAAAAAGAACTCGGACCCGAAGGACGACTCGAATACAGCATTATCATGGACAGCCATCAGGGACCTGCCGGGCCATTGGCCATCAATTATCCCACCAGCAATCAAAAAGCTACGAAAAACCCGTACGTGTCAATGCCTATTGATCTGAATCGCGGCACATCAAAAGACATTCCAAATCCTTTTATCATTCCTGGACTTAAAAAAATCAAGGTAGAATCGCAACTCGTTGAAAGTTACTCATTTGAAAACTTTATTGAAGGCGAATGCAACAGGCTTGCACGCTCTGCAGGCTATGCCGTAGCCGAAAACCCTGGTAAAACAGCCTTCAACCCACTGCTGATCTTCAG
>DISP01000080.1 GCA_002421995.1 Bacteroidales bacterium UBA6207
AAAGAATGAAAACTGCCCGATTCGTATATAGCACTATGAATCAATAGATTATACAAATAATTATATTCAAAGTTCAGGTAAACCCTTACCGGAATCTCTAAAAACCACCCATTAAATCACGCGCAGCATTGCGTGCTGATTGCGTGATGACGTCGCCGCTAAGCATTCGGGCAATTTCATCGAGTCTTTGTTGCTCGTTGAGCTGGATAATCAAACTTCGTGTCCGCTTATCATCTTCCCGCTTATAAACCAGAAGGTGATGCGAGGCTTTGCCTGCAATTTGTGGCAGATGCGAAATAGCGATTAGCTGGGTTTGATTTGCCATTGAACCCATTATTCGGCCTACTTTTGCTGCTATCTCACCCGAGACCCCTGTGTCAATTTCATCGAAAATGATTGTCGGAATCATTTTCTTGCCTGAAGTCAGGCTCTTGATGGCAAGCATGAGCCGCGACATTTCACCGCCAGAGGCTACCCGCGACAATTCCTCAACACGTCCGCCTTTGTTTGCACTAAACATAAACTGCAAACGGTCGGCTCCGGAAATTGAGAAACCATCCGCAGTTTCCAATACTGCCTCGAAGCGGGCGTTTGGCATGCCTAACTGAACAAGCAGCAATCTCACGGAGCGCTCCATTTCGGGTATCATCTTTTTTCGTGAATTTGTGAGAACAACTGCTTTCTCTTTCAGCTTAAGCTCAAGTTGCTGCAGGTTTTGGGTTAGCTGGGCGATCAGAATATCTTTTTTTTCGATTTTCTCAAGGCGGCCGGCAAGTTCTTTTTCAACCTGAATCAGTATGTCGGGATGCGAAACACGGTGTTTCAGCATGAGTTGGCGGAGGAATGAAATCCTGGCCTGTATTTTTTCAATCTCAGCAGGGTCAAATTGTATTTTCTGTTCCAGCGTCTCTGCTTCGCGTGCCAGGTCTTTCACTTCGATGAGCACATTTTCAAAACGCTCGGCCATTTGCTTGATTTCGGGCAGATACCTTGCTGATTTATTCAGCTGCCAGAGACTGTCTTTCAGCATTTGAATCACATTCTGGTCGGCCCTGTTCAGAAGTTCGCCGGCAGCGAACAAACCGGACCGTATTTCTTCGGCATGACCCAATGTGTCGGCCTTTTGCTGAAGTTCATCGTATTCGCCTGCCTGAAGCTTGCATTTTAGCAATTCATCAAGCTGAAAATGAATAAGATCTATCTCTGCCTGGTTGTCGTTGGCCACTGCTTTGAGTTGTTGTAAATCAAGCCTGCACTGAGTCCATTTTTCAAAAGCCTGGCCATATTCTCTGAAAGCAGCTTCATTATGTGCCAGACTGTCAATGATGTGGAGCTGAAAGGCCGAATCGCCCAAAAGAAGCGCATCGTGCTGCGAATGGATATCCACAAGCCGTTCGCCCAATGCCTTCATCACGATCAGGTTTACAGGAGTGTCGTTGATAAATGCCCTGGATTTACCGTTCACAGCGATTTCCCTTGTCAGGATGCATTCATTGTCGAATTCAAGGTCGTTTTCACGAAAAAACTGTGGAAAGAGGGGTAGGTTTTCCAGGTCAAATACTGCTTCAACAAGGCATTTACTGTTTTTGTCGTGCAGCACGGTGGTGTCGGCCCTGCTCCCTAAAACCAAACCCAATGCGCCCAGAAGAATAGATTTGCCTGCACCTGTTTCGCCTGTAATTACAGTGAAACCCGGTTTAAACTCAATCTCAAGGTGCTCGATGAGGGCATAGTTCGAAATGCGTAGCCTGCGCAACATATTGAATCAGAATTTGCGCAAAGTTAGTGAATCCCTTTTGAAGGCTCTAGTTCTTGATTATTTTTTCGTACTTCGAGGCATTGGCAGGGTCAACCTCCATCATGATATTTGACACCTTGGTTTTTTCCTGCGGACTTCCTTTGGAAAAGATATTGATGATTTCGTCGCGTTTGGCATCAGCAATCAGTTGAAGGAAAAAAAGATCGGAGCGCGATTTTTTGGCTTGTTGCAGGTATTCGATAGAAGTGGCAATATTTGCACGTCCCTCGTCCTGATTGTCAGCCATCAGATCAAGTCCCTGCCTGTGGTAATCATACAAAAACTGACGCAACATCCTGTAGGACGGATTGCGCAGGTTTTCGATCAGCCAGTAGCGGTTTCGGTTGCCATCGAAGGCTTTCCATCCGCGTTCGTTGGCATTTTGGGCGCTGTTAACAATGTTTTCTGCAGCTGTGTAAAAAGCGTCTCCTCCATTGAGTGAAAAGCTGTCAAAGTCGAGACCCAACATGATATAGGCGTAATAGGCAAAAACAGCTGTCAGGTTCGAAGTGAATGAGTTGTCAGAAAATTCGAGCGGCTGCGATTCGAGATAACGAAACTGAACATTCTCATCAATGAAGTTGAACTGTGGCGAGTTGTAGGATGTTTTATAGATTGGCCGCTGCAGCACCACATTGAGTGTTCCTTTGTACTCGTCTGATGACAAGCGTTCGCGTACGGTGAGCATCATTGTACATTCGATGCGTTCAAGGTTTTTGATGTTTGCGTTGGTCCACTTGCGGTTGTTCATAAACTCATACAAGGCTGATTGTAGCGATTCAAAAACCCTGCGGTCGGTGCCCTCAATCGTTGGGGCGTTAACACTGATGTTGACTAAAAATTCCTGTGAAAACAAAGCGGTTTGTGATGCCAGTGAAAACAGAATTATTATAAGGAGTTTCTTCATTTGCCTGAATCGTTTATCTTGCTTATAAACTTGATGTATGCCTGACTTATTGCCCTTATTTCGGAAAAAGCTTCTCTATAGCATCGAGGATATCTTCTGCTGTTTCTTTTTTTGTTTTCAGCGAATAGGAAGTTGAAATTCCGTTTCGTGTGATGATTGTAACTTTGTTGGTGTCGTGCCTGAAACCTGCTCCCGGGTCATTAAGATTGTTTAGCACAATGAGGTCGAGGTTTTTCGTCCTGAGTTTCTCCATCGCGTTTTCGGGTCCGTTTTCAGTTTCGAGGGCAAAGCCAACCAAAACCTGCCGGTCATGTTTGCTTTGACCAAGTGTTTTGAGGATGTCGGTTGTTCGTTCAAGCTCAAGCGACCAAGAGTCGGCTTGTTTCTTGATTTTATTTACTGCCACCGATTTTGGCTTGTAGTCGGCTACAGCCGCACTCATCACGGCGATATCAGCATCCTGAAAATGAAAACGACACTGATCAAGCATTTCTTCGGCTGTTGTAACAGGGAAGACAGCTACAGCAGGATGCGACACGCTTACGCTGCCCGGTCCAAGCACCAGGCGCACTTCAGCGCCTTGCATTGCGAAAGCTTCAGCGATGGCTACACCCATCTTTCCTGAGCTGTGATTACCTATAAACCGCACCGGATCAATGGCTTCGTATGTTGGGCCGGCTGATATCAGAACTTTTTTTCCGTCGAAGCGTTTTTCTTTGCCGAAATGGTCTTTGATAATATCAAACATGACTGAAGGTTCTTCCATTCGCCCTTCGCCACAAAGTCCGCTGGCTAATTCGCCTGTGCCCGGGGCAATGATCCTGTGGCCCCTGAGTTGCAGCTTCGCGATATTTTCGCGCGTTGCAGGGTGCTTATACATGTCGAGATCCATTGCCGGAGCAAGCATCACGGCACAACGTGCAGAAAGATAAACTGTTAAAAGATAATTATCAGCTATTCCATTTGCCATCTTAGCCAGTGTGTTGGCAGTGACGGGGGCAATAAGTAGCAAATCGGCCCACAAACCAAGGTCAACGTGGCTGTTCCATTCGCCGGTTTCGGCATTGAAAAAGCCTGTGTGAACAGGATTTCCGGAGAGGGTTGAAAGGGTAAGCGGGGTCACAAAATCCTTCGCTGCAGGGGTCATAACCACCTGAACGTTTGCGCCGGCTTTTTTCAAAAGACGGATAAGCAGCGGAATCTTGTAAGCGGCAATCCCGCCGGTGATTCCAAGCAGGATGTTCTTGCCCTGAAGCATAGAAGGGTTATTTGTTAAAAATCAGAGTTTTCCTTGTGGGGATTGCGGTAGTAAATCTGCTCATTCAAAAATTCGTGCACAGAAATCAATGTTGGCTTTGGAAGTTTCTCGTAGAATTTTGCCAATTCGATCTGTTCGCGGTTCTCGAAAATTTCTTCAAGATTGTCTGATGAAGAGCTGAATTCGGAAATTTTCTTTCCTAATTCTTCTTTGAGTTCGGTTGAAATCTGGTTAGCCCTTTTGGAAAGAATGGCAACGGTTTCATAAATATTGCCTGTTCCTTTGTAGAACAAATCTTTCTGCCTGGTGACGGCGGTGTTTTCTGTTTTGACTTTTTTAAAATCCATATGCGATGTAAGGCTTAATTTGCGATTTTTTTCCTGGCTTTATTGTGTATAGGTTCGAGCTTGACAAGGTATTGACTTTCGGGATATTGAAACCGAAGGTTATTGAATGATTCTATAGCAGCTTCGTATCTTTCACGCTGTTTCTCCGGAATGCTGCGCTCAGCATATTCAAAATTGGCTACCACCATATTTTGAAGCACCTCTTCGCCTCTTTCAGTGTCGGGATAGCGCCGCAGCAGGTTTTGAAACGAGGTGATAGCGGCTTGATAGTCCATCATTTTAAGGTATAGCAGCGCCACATTGAAATCTTTTTCTTCGAGCTTGGCCCGCAGGTCATCAATCAGTTTATTGCTTTCGGCAATCCTGCCGCTTTTCGGATATTGGTCGGCAAAAGCCTGCAACTCCTTAAGAGCCAGATATGTGTTACTTTGGTCGAGGCTCGCACGCGGCGAATCAAGGTAATAGCAATAAGCATTCATAAATGAGCATTCTTCGGCTCTTGCTGAAGTGGGGTAGGTTTCGGCATGTTTTTTAAAATAAAAACTTGCCACTGTGTAATCTTTGAGGTAATAATAGCAATAAGCCATGCGGTAGCTTATTTCTTCGCCTTTGGTGGTGCCTCTGTAGGCCGATTGCAATAGATCGAACAACTCAAGAGAGCGCGTGAAATCTTTCTTTTCGTAATAATCCATGGCAGTCTCATACTTCAGATCGTTGTCAGTGCTTTTGAGCAACTTCTGGTATTT
>DISP01000144.1 GCA_002421995.1 Bacteroidales bacterium UBA6207
AGGTGCGCCAGAAATAATCGTGATCGAGCTCGAGCTCGGAAGGCGATTTGAAACTGAACACCTGCGTTCCCTGTGGATTAAGACCCGACATCACATGCTTGATTGTCCCATCTTTTCCGGCAGCATCCATGGCCTGAAACACCAGCAAAACCGCATAACGGTTGTCGGCATAGAGCTTATCCTGTATCTCTATCATTGCTTTGACATTGTCCTCGAGGAGTTGGGTAGCTTCCTTTTTTTTGAGCGAAGCAGTGTATTCTGTATCAAAATCGCTTATCAGGTGTTTTTGACCCGGTTTTGCTGTTACCTCGTGTATCATTTCGTTACTTTTTTTCTACAAATCTAAAGCAAAAGCAACATAAAATGAATATTAATTCAAATTATACATCAGAAACACCCATCATCATTTCGTTGAAGTTGGCGTTATGCTCAGAAATCAAATGATACTTTTAAAATCAAATTCTCCAAATTTGGTTTACAAAACCGAAATCGGTCTCTTCAATTCACATCGCAACGCGGGCATAGGTTGGTTCAGGTTTAAAAACGATGCCTTATGTCGTTTTTGCAAATGCAATGATTTATAAGTGTATCAATAACGTTTATCTAGTTGTTTTTTAGCAAAGTAGAGATTGTACAGGCTAAAAAAGCTATTCAATAAATTTGTACCTTTGTTTGCTGACACAGGCACGGATTTTCGTAAAAAATGTTGGTATGACTACATCTGCAACTGCTTCAGGGCGAATTGCTTCAATTGATGCCCTCAGAGGATTTGATATGCTCTTCATCATTTTCCTTGATCATTTTTTCAAAGCGTTGAATATTGGTTTTAAAACGCCACTCACCGAACAACTTGCTTTGCAGTTTGATCACCCGGAATGGTTTGGTTCAACGGTTTATGATATCGTTATGCCCTTATTTTTGTTCATTGTGGGGGCTGCAATACCCTTTGCTTTATCAAAAAGACAGCTGGCCAATCATTCTCGCAAGCAATTATATATGAAGCTCTTAAGAAGATTCTTGATACTTTTTGTACTCGGATGGATTGTACAGGGGCGAATTCTGGAACTTGACATTAAAACCTTTGCAGTATTCAGCAATACGCTTCAGGCTATTGCTGTGGGTTATCTTTTCTCGGCTATTGCGTTCATCCACTTCAATTACCGCCAAAGACTCTGGCTTTTTGGAGGAAGTCTTTTTGCTTATACGCTCTTACTCATTTTGCCCATTCTTCCCGGAATCGGACGCAGTGTTTTGCTTCCTGAGCGCAGTTTTGCCTGGTATGTTGACCAGATTGTGCTGGGTCGCTTTCAGGATGGCACACAATATACCTGGGTTTTAAGTGGTCTGGGATTTTTTGCCACCACAATGTCGGGGGTATTTGCCGGTGAACTTATTAAGTCATCGCTCCCGCGAAACAAAGTAGCATTGTATCTGTTTCTGTCAGGAACGGTACTGTTTTTTGCAGGCGCATTGCTCGGAATCTGGCATCCGGTTATTAAGAAATTATGGACAAGTTCCTTTGTTCTTGCTTCATCTGGAGTTTGTTTTGCGTTGCTTTCAATATTTTACTGGATCATAGACGTGAAAGGCAAATCGAGTTGGGCATATCCTTTGAAAGTAATAGGTATGAATGCCCTGGTAGCTTATGTGCTGTCACATGTCTTCAATTTTCATCTTATTGCCGAGATGTTGCTTTTTGGTTTGAAGCAGTATGTTGGCGACTTTTACTACCTGACGCTTACTATTGGCGGGTTTTCGTTTTTATACCTGATTTTGTGGTATATGTTTAAGAATGGCACCTTTGTAAAGGTTTGAAGACATAAAAAGAAAAAGGTTGGCATTTTAAATACCAACCCTTTGATTTCTAAGTGACCCCGGAGAGATCACAAACAATCAATATTTACATTAAATCCGATTAATTTACATTCACTTTGCAAAGCTATAAAATTATTTAATCAATTGATAAACAATTATATAAATATTTTATTCATTATATCATGTTTTATCTGATTAATCAAAAAAATGTATGTAAATTTGTATGAACAAATGTAAATCTACATACAATGAAACACAGCCTCAGGATTCAATTGGAGAAACGTAAAGATAAAGAGGGTAACCTAATTACTGAAAACGTTCCTATCATGGCAGCCGTTACTTTTGGCGGACAAAGATTTTTCTACTTCACTGGATTTCGTATTGATGCTAAAAGCTTTGATCCGGGCGCCCAGCGTGTGAGGAAAAATAATTTTGGGAAAGAGGGAAGCCAACAAGTACAATATAACGTTATGAATGCCCGATTTGATGCAATTTCAGCAGCGCTGACATTACATTTTCAAAGTCACAGAGAAGTGACCAAGGCCGAGGCAATTCTATTGTTAGATGAGGTATGCAAAAAGAAACACGCAAAAGAATCCAACACGGTACAAGATGGAAGCTTTTTCAGCATGTTTGAACGTTATATTGATACACAGGTATCTAAATCAAAAAGGCTTCATGTTGTTAGCGTTATGAACCATTGGAAACGATTTAACCCGGATGCAGACTTCATTGTTATTACAGCCGATACCCTGACAAAATTTGAAGACTTCCTTAAAGATGGCCGGGGTAGAAATACAGTTGCTTCAATAGTGAAGACCACAAGAAGCTTTTGGAATTGGGCAAAAAAAGTCCTTAAGTCTAAAGGTATTGAATTGTCATATCCTTTCAAAGATTCAGGCTATGAGATGCCAAGCGAAAGTTATGGAACCCCTATTTACATAACAATTGAGGAAAGAGAATTGTTATTTAACGCAAAGATCCCAAGTAAAAGATTAGAGCAAGTCCGGGATATATTCGTATTTCAGTGTTTTGTTGGTATGCGTGTTGGGGATTTATGCAAACTTACAAAGGATAACATTCAAAACGGTATGTTATCCTACATTGCGGGCAAAACTAAAGACGAGCGCCCAATTACAGCGACAATACCACTTCACCCCAAAGCTATTGCAATACTTGAAAAATATAAAATGCCCGGCAATATGCTACTTCCATTCATTTCAGATCAGCGATACAATGTTTATTTGAAAGAAGTCTTTGCTTTTGTTGGAATAACCCGGATTGTGACCCGATTAAACCCACGAACCAATGAACCCGAGCAAGTAAGATTGTGCGATATTGCAAGCAGCCACATGGCACGCAGGGCGTTTGTAGGCAACCTTTATGGTAAAGTAGATTCAGGCATAATTCAATCAATGACCGGGCATATACCGGGATCAAAAGCGTTTGCACGCTATCATGGTGTAAGCCCCGAACTTCAACAACACGCAATAAATTTACTATGAAAGATCTACAAGATAGATTCAATGTTTATGACATGATTTTGTTTTCATTCCCAGACGTTCCGGGGATTGGTGCACTTATGGCAGAACTCCAAAACGAATGGCATAATATATGGCAGATTGAAACCAGATTAGGCCAACAAACCGTTTTTGGAGCGAGTGGAGTAGATCAGTTTATTAATGAACTGGAAGAGGCTGAAAGACAATTAGCAGCCGTACATGCGCTTTTTCATGTAGATGAACCAGTTAAGATATTAATCAAATCCAAAATTCAAACCGTTGAGGTTACCAATACGATAGCATTAAGGGCAATATGGAATAAAATACGAACGATTGATGTTGATATGTTCAAACGGATACCAAAGAAAGGTAAAGGAGCCCCTAAACAAAATGCGAGGAAGACGTTTATAAAAAAGGCCGTAATGAAAGTTTGTAGATTGATCCCCCATGAATCAAGTGTGAATCAAACCTATTTAGCCGCCCTGTTGTTGGCATTTGCGGGAGCGATGCCCGCCCCAAGTACTAAAAACAGAGGTCAATTAGTGAATTCCGAAAGCCTGCAACAATACAAAGATCAGTGTTATGATGACTTAAAGCGCTATCTACCAAAGGGGAAATAAATCCCCCTTTTTTGTGTATTAATTTTCCATTATTATATTGATTTACAACACATTAAGTTGTATTATCTTTGTTGCTGTACTTTAAACAAAAGATAATATGACTGTAATTGTGACAACCAAAGAAGAACTCCGGGCGCTAATTGCCGAGGAAATCGCAAAGGCCACTTCAGGCACCTTTGCAGAACCGACCCCCGAACCCCCTATAAAAGGCATTCATGCACTGGCAAGATTTCTGAATGTTTCAATTGTAAAGGCGCAACAGCTGAAAAACAATAGCGTGTTTCCTTTCTTTCAAGATGGGCGAACACTATATTTCGACCCCAAGGAGGTTAGGAAAGTTATCAGCGGTTCATTTAACGGGAAGGTTTAATCTAATGGAAACAAAAAAAGAAAGCCCCGGCATGGGAACCGAGGCGAAAAGGACAAGTGAAGACAAGGGCAAATATACGAAAAATTTCGTACAACAATCACTTATTTTGCTCACTATCTTACAGGAAAATGCGGGATTAGGCCAATACGAACAATACCGGATTACAGACACAACAGTAATACCGGAACCCGATCCGATTATGGAAATATCCGGGGAAACAATCGCAGTTGCTTCAGACATATTTGCCATTTCGGGGGCTGCAAAAGCCGGGAAATCAGCCTTTATGAGTATGGCAATTGCAGCAAGCCTCACACACACCGGAACGATTGAGGACGGCATTGAAGGGCTTAAAATGAAGCCAAACCCCGATGGACTTGCTGTTGTGCATATTGACACGGAGCAGGCAAAACACAAGCAACAAAAAAACGTCCAAAAGATTCTTAACAGAGCACAATTTTTAAAGACCCCGCCCTATTTTCTTTCATACAATATCAGAAAATTAGAATTGAACGAATATGAGCCACTGACAACTGGCATTTGTATTGAAGCCAATCAGCAATTCAATGGGATTCATTCAATATGGATTGATGGAGGGGCTGACTACATTACAGGCGTAAATGAAGAGCAGCCGGCAAACGCTATTGTAAAGTACTTTGAGAGCCTTGCCATTACATACTCCACAGCAGTTTTTATTATCGTTCACACAAACCCAGGGAGCGACAAAGAGCGAGGTCATTTTGGTAGTCAACTTCAGCGCAAAGCGGGCGGAATTCTGATTGTGAAGGAAGATGCGCAAACAGGCTACAGCTACATAGAACCCAAAATATTGAGGTATGCAGGTAAAGGGAACATTAAGCCTATGGGATTCAAGTACGACTTATCAAAAGGCTATCATGTAGGCATTGGCGTTTTGGATAAACCGAACTCAGCCGAGGCGAAACACAGAAAGGAGATGAACCTTGCTTTTGAGTATGGGCAAAAAGTTTTTGCAAGTCAAAATGCATTTACTTATAGCGAAGCGATTGAGCAAATTGGCATTGTTTCGGGCAAAAGCATTTCAATAAATAAAAGTCATTTTGCCCAGATGAATAATGCAAAAATGATTCTAAAAGGAGATGACAACCGATATAGATGGAGTCCATTATACATACATAATACACATGTATAGAATCGGTATAGTTATACCTATATTATACCGGTATAGGTATAGTTTTATATAGAAAACTATACCTATACCGATTAATAACACTCAAAAAACATAAAAAAAATGGACACTAATTTTTCAATTTATAGCAGAGTGAATAATAACACGCCAATCAGATCAATGACACTTCAGCAATGGATTGACCCGAGAAACTTCACAGGATTAGAATCAGCCATTGAACATATCAGAAGTCTTCCGACAAAAGCCGAACAAGCCCGGTTTAAAATGAAACTTCCTGCAGCCACGATTTCAGGCGTGTTTTCTTATAGATCAGAACCGAACTTAACAAAGCACTCAGGATTAGTTTCATTGGATTTTGATGAAGTGGGAGACGATCCCGAGGGCGTCCGGGATTATATTTACAGGCTTCCATTTGTAATTTATGCCGGATTATCAGCCGGGGGGCGTGGTGTGTGGTGTGTTGTGCCTTTAGCCTTTCCCGAACGTCACAAGCTGCATTTTGAGGCACTTTCAGACGACTTTAAGGGAATTGGCTTATCATTAGACCCAAGCCCCAAAAACGTTGCTTCAGCACGTTTTGCAAGCATTGATACAACGTACAACGTAAAACGGTCATGGGAGACATACTACAGGCTTCAGGAACCAAAGCCAACGCCAATACATGAGACGTTCACACCTTTGGCCGGGACTTCAGACATTCAATATATCTACAACCGTTTAAGTAAAGCAATCAGAGAGGCGCCCGATGGACTAAAAAGAAACACGCTATATAAAACAGCAATGGCAGCCGGGGGATATGTTGCAGCCGGAGCGCTGACTACTCAGGAAGCCCTTACGCTACTTGAAAATGAGATCAGGAAACGAAATATTGTTAGCTTCAACGAAGCTCAAAAGTCAATCATGGCCGGAATTCAAAAAGGACTACAAACACCTATAAAATTAAAAAAATGAAAATTAAAAGATCACAATTACTTCAATTTGCTAAAGGTGAAAACATACAATTGCCTTTTGTAATAATCGGGTTATCAGTCAATGAAAAAAAAGAAGTTAATGTATTTGCAAGTACAGTACTTCCTGAAGGCGCTAAATCAAACGTTGTTATCAAAGAGGCCGGGACAAAGGTGGAAGCCTTATTTTGGGAGACTTTCGACCCAACCCCGATAATTCAAAATGAAAGAATGAAACTTTCATCTTTATTAAGAAAATAGTTGCATCATGCAATTTCATTGTTAAATATTGATATATCACTTGTTAACTTTGTCTTATAGATTATTGCAAACTTTAATACATATTTAATAGATGCCATTTATAAAAGGACAAAGCGGAAATCCAACAGGAAGGCCACCGGGGATCCCAAACAGAAAAACCAAAGAGTTGAAGAACTATATTTTTGACCTTGTGGAACGCAATAAGGCAAAGATGGAAACGGAATTAAACAAGCTTGAAGGTGAAGCGTATCTTAGGACTATGGAGAAACTTATCAGCTACTTCATTATGAAACCACAGTCTTTCGATATTCAGATGGAGTATAAACAACTCAATTTGCTTTTGCAAAATGCACCTGAACAAGCTATTGAAGCCATATCAATGAAAATTATTGAACTTAATTCAACAAGTAAAGAAAATGAATAATCACAATCACATTATGGAATATGCTATGGGCAACATAAACGAACCACGAAAGGTGCAACGTGTGAGATTGACAATGAAGCGGGAATTGGGGCGGTATGTTGTTACCGATATAAAGCAAATCCCGGGGGATATTGATATTATTGCCTGCATTGTCACGAATATTGAGGATTCATTCTTTTTTGATAACCTGCCATTTCAAAAGATTTTGAACCAATACCGGGGGCATGGCATGGGGTATTTCCCCAATTCAAAAATGAACATTCAGGTATTTAAACTTCCAACAGAGGGAGATGTAGATGAAATATTTAACATTCAATAATCATGAGAAAAGTCTGTTTTGAAAACACGCAATCCATTTCAGAACTGGAAGCGTCTGTTGCAATGGCCAAAGCCGCTGCAGAAAATTGCATTAACTTGTTCAATGGCTTACCATTGGAAAAGATTTCAAAGTATGAGCATTTAGAAAAACTATTGACAGGTAACATTCAACAACTGATTGCTGAATTATTGCCGGGCACAACCCCGGCCACTTTCATGGGAATTCCTGTAAAGCGGGAAAAATTCATTGAAATGATGGATTTGGATTTACAACCAATACTTGAAGCACTGGAAACCTTACCACCGATGAATGAATTTTTAAGTGTTTGTAAAGTATCTGGTGGTAAGTTGATTGTGGATTCTGCAATGATGGAAGCAAGTAAAGATCGTTTTCGTGTTTATGCCACAAACAACAAAGAGCAGGAAATATTTGATAAGTACAAACAACTTGAAGAAACCACTAATGAATTTATAAAGTTAATCGGGGGACGGTATCAGCCGGGAAATTTCTTTAAGTACAACGAATTGCACAACGTTGTTACCATGAAGCCACGATTTTTCCAAGATTTAGTTAGTAAATAGATCCTTTTTCTTCTTCTTTAATCATGCAGATTAATTCCCAAGCCCGGACATAATTGCCGGGCTTTTTTAATGAGTTAATACAAAAAAGTGTATGTAAAATTGTCGCTAAAAATAACAAAGCCGCTGTAAGATATTGATTTACAGCGGCTTTTATTATTCAATTGTGACCCCGGAGAGACTCGAACCCCCAACCTTCTGATCCGTAGTCAGATGCTCTATCCATTAAGCTACGGAGCCAATTAAGTGGGTGCAAAAGTAAACAATTTTTTAATCGAACCAAGAATTATTCCAAAAAAACATTTACGAAAACCAACACCTATCTTTGCAAAGACCGTTGGTTCTGCAATGTAAAGCTCCTGCTTTGACTGTTACCGGCCTGATCCACAACAGTAACGACATGGCTGCCGGCAGGCAGTTTTGGCATTTGCATCTGATGCGGTGCCGAAGAAGTTTGCCCGGCATAGTTATTATCTAAGTGCCAAAATAAAACAGCAGCAGGATCGCGGTGAACGATTTCAAAAACCACAGGATTGTAGTCACCGCTATAAACCTTTGGCTGATAGATGATTGCATCGTTTGGCGGATAGACAAAATCCATGATTGTTTCCTGACTCGAACAACCCTGGATAATCGGAGGCAATGGTTTGTAGTCAGGATGCTGAAGTTTGTAATAGTATTCCATGAGTGGCGGTAAAACAAACCAGGAAACCATTTTAGAATGAGGATATATGCAATCGCCCGGAATGCGAAAAGTTTCGGCTGTATCGGTTCGGATGAGTCGGTGATGGCTGCAAACAGGCACCTCGGACGAGGTATTGAGCAAAGCATCAATGCTTTGTGTTTGCTTGCAGAATGGTCCGGGGGTGTAGCCCGAAGAAGCACATACTTCCAATCTTTGCAATTGAGATAAAGGCGAAGCAAACCAGCTTTGATTGCCAATGAGTGAAGCGATATCAAAAAGCAAAGGTGCTGCTGCTGAAATTCCTGTCAGCCCGGGGCGACCATGACCGTCGGCATTTCCAACCCACACAGCAACCACATGCGCAGGTGTGTATCCCACAGCCCAAGCATCCCTGAAGCCAAAACTCGTGCCCGTTTTCCAGGCCATCTTCAGCGCGTCTTCAGTAAAATGCCAGCCACTTTCAGTTTCGGGTCTGTTGAGTTGACGTAAAACATTGGTAGTTAACGAAATGCTTCCTTTGGCTAGCGGAAAATCCTGCTTCTCCGACAATAGTTGGTTTGCAAATGCAGCGTAAGCGGCCGAAAGCTCCCATAAGTTGACCTCTCCCCCACCTAATATTAGTGAGAGCCCATAATGCGAAGCCGGTTTTGCGAAAGTTGTAAAACCAAGTTTCTGTANNAGCGAGCGTTGCAAGGCCACAGATGCGGTTATTGCACCTGAATAGCGCTCATCAAAGTTTTTAGGATTAAAACCTGCAAGCCAACTGGGCACATCAGGCAAAAGACTTGAAGTTTGAATGATTCCATCCTGCAAAGCCGCTGCAAACAAAAAAGGCTTGAGTATGCTTCCGCTGCTTCGCGCTGCCTGCACCATATCGTTATATTGCCCGTTGTTGGATTCGGGATCACTGATATTTCCATGATATACGATCACTTTGCCATCTGCGACAGTTCTGATTATTACCGCTATGTGATTGATAGCATTGGCTTTAAGTGGAATTGAGTGCATTTTTACAATGGATTCAACCCGGTGTTGCAGCGAGGCGTCAATAGATGTTGTATAGCGCTTATCTCCACTATTTTTGCGCAGGTACTCAAGATAATGAGGGGCTTTGTCAGGCAGTGCCAATGGCAGTTCGGGCAAGGGTTCTTCGGTGGAAAGAGCCAGAGTCAGCGCATCTAAAAAACCATTATCATGCAATTTTTGCAGCAATCTGTTGCGTTTTGCCAGAAACTTATCACGGTTTTTCTGCAGCGAAATCATGGAAGGCGCATTAGGCAAAATGGCGAGTGTGGCTGCTTCGGCCCATGA
>DISP01000074.1 GCA_002421995.1 Bacteroidales bacterium UBA6207
AATGTAAAAAGTCGCTGCATTGATGAGAGCCGCGATTTTGTTGCACTGCTGGATGTGTTTATTGACGGCATTTTCGTTGAACAAGTTAAGATGCCATTCGACTACATCACCAGAAAATACGACATCTTCCATAAATACCTGCTGTCATCGACCAACCATAGACTCACCATTCACTGGGCAAACCAACACCCCGATTTCAGGATTTATTTCAAATCCTATGTAGTGTATGATGAAAAGCCACAGGCTACGCTGGTAGTTGCAGAAAAACCCAAACTTTAATGAAAAAAACAGGACTGCATATCATCCTTGCAAGCGTTCAATTGCTTCTGTTGCTGGCGGTATTGGCCTCATGCCATAAGACCGATCCGGTGCCCGAAACACCTTTTGTACGTCTTCAGGAAGGTTTGCAACTGAAAAGCAATCTCTTGCACAAGACCATTAACTATGCTGTATTGCTGCCGGAGGGCTATCAGGAATCAGATCAGCGATTTCCTGTAGTTTACCTGCTACATGGCTTTGGAGATGACGAACAGGCCTGGTACAAAGGCGGCAACATCCAATGGTATGCTGATCAGTATGCAGCAACCCTTGGCGATGTGATATTTGTGATGCCGGAGGGTTTCAACACCTATTGGGTAAACAAATACAATGGTAACTTTCCCATTCAGGAAATGCTTGTCAGCGAACTCGTTCCACATATCGACAGTGCTTTTCGCAGCAAAAAAGAGGTTTCGCAGCGTGCTGTGATGGGCTATTCGATGGGAGGTTATGGAGCACTGACCACTGTGGCCAAAAACCCTTCTGTTTTCGGAACATCCATCGCGCTGAGTATGTCGTTTCGCACCGATGCGCAATACCTCAGCGAGCCACAAAGTGTTTTTGATTATCAGTGGGCACCTGTTTTTGGGGGAATGGGTGTTGCTGGTCAGGCAAGGCTCAATGATTATTTTCTGGCATATAGCCCGTTTCACTATTTTGCCAAAGAGGACGATGTCTCACAAAGCGGACAACACTATTTTATTGATTGCGGCGATGATGAGGAAAGCCTTGCGTTCACAGCCAATGCGCTGCACAGCCTTATGCAAAACAGGCAAATCAAACACGAGTTTAGAATGCGAAGCGGTGGCCACAGCTGGGACTATTGGCACGCATCGCTTCCCGAAGCATTCGCATATATGCGCAATACTTTTGATGGTTTGCTCTGGCCCGATGATAGTGATATAAAGCCGGAGCGAAGACAGCCCGAAACCAATCAGCTGATCACCCATACTGCTACTGCAAACATGCCGGAGTTCAAGGTGCTGAAACCAGCCAATTATGATGAGTCAACAACTGAATATCCACTCATATTGCTCTTGAACGACCCTGTGGAGCTGGATGCAGCTCAGGCTGGCGAACAACTGCTGCAACAACTCAATCAGGCCATTTATAAACAGCGGCTACCTGCATGTCTTGTTGTTGAAATGTCGTTTCAACAGCCTTTCAACACCGATGAAAACCTGTCTGCCCTACGCGGGTTTCTGTCAGAAAACTACCGTTTGCGTTCTGACGGCATATTTGCCGTAATCGTTGCCAACGGGGAGGCTGGCAATGCTGCGTTTGCTTCACGCGAAAGCCTCAGCAGCCAATTCAATGCGCTGTTGCTTTTCAATGCGGATCTACCCGACACCTTAAACACAACGCTGCCTTCAATGGCATTCTATCTCGATATGACAGACCAGCATACTGCCTGCCAAGCTTATGAGCGCTTGTATGAGGCCGTCAGAGAACAGGAAATCAGCTACGAATACCGCGTGAGGCAAGGGCAACAGTTGTTTGCCGACTTTGAAGCAGGACTCAATGATGCCATGATTTTTATCAAAAACAATTTAAAACGTTAATGTTATGAGAAACAAACTGTTTTTGATAATTTTTATCCTTGCAGGCTACGCAGCTTCGGCCGGCGAAAATTTACGCATTTTCGAGAGCGAGCAGATGAACAGCCGGGTTTTAGGACAAAAAGTCAGCTATTCTGTTTTGTTGCCCGATGGTTATGCACAGGGCGAGAAACATTATCCTGTCGTGTATCTGTTGCACGGTCTTGGCGATGATGAAACATCGTGGTTAGAGTATGGACGCATCACACAGGCGGTAGATGAACTTGTGAAGGCAGGACAGATTGAGCCAATGATCTATGTGATGCCAATGGGTTACAGAACCTATTATGTCAACGATTACAAAGGTGAGTTTCCTTATGAGGATATGTTTGTGAATGAATTTGTCCCGCATATTGATTCCGTTTACCGAACGTTAAAGAATGCCGATCAGCGGGCGCTGGTGGGCTACAGCATGGGAGGCTTTGGGGCTTTCAGTCTGCACCTGCGGCATCCCGAACTGTTTGGTGCAGCAGTTCCGCTAAGCATGTCGGTACGCACCGATGCGCAATACATGAGCGAAGACGCAAATGGTTGGAACACACAATGGGGTCGGCTTTTTGGTGGGGAGGGTATGACAGGTGAAGACCGTATCACTACCTATTACCGTGCCCACAGCCCGTTTCATGTATTTGAAAGAATGACAGAAAAACGCAAACAAGCCGTAAACTTGCTTATGTTCAATGGCGATGAGGAAGAAACACTTTGCCGAAGCAACGAAGAATTGCATATCCTGATGCACAGGCTCGGAGTGCCTCACAACTATCGTGTGTTGGATGGTGGGCATAGTTTTCATGTTTGGCGCGAAGCCTTGCCGGAAGCGCTCATTTTCATCAATGATTTCATGCAGAAGTTGATTGTGAAGCAGGAGGCTTTGGCAATGGTGAAAGATGAAGATCAGAACCAAAATACACTGCAATTGCAATTGGCAGGTTATGGTGTTGAAGTTGTTCTTCCGGCCGATTACCATCTTGGAAACAGAAAATATCCCTTGATCCTTTTTGCTTCATTTTCGCACGAAGGCCGTCTTGTAGCGACAAAAGCTGTTCATGCGCAGGTGCAGTCGAACCAGGCTCCTCCGGCAGTTCTACTGTTTCTTTCCTCAGGAGAATTGCAACACTTAGATTCCATTTTACCGGCTGCCGGGGCGGAATTGCGTTTGAGAGAAGGAGCGCGGATGAGAGCAATAGCAGTCAGCGGCGCAGAAGCTCCTTTAGCCATGCGTCAATCTTTGGAAATGGGTTTCAGCAGTTGTTTGCTGTTTCATGGCTGCTGGAACAATTTGGAAGAATTAAAAGAACTCCTAAAACCTGGCGAATGGAAAGGAAATGATGTGCGCGTGTTTCAGATTGCCGCCGACCGTGGCAGCGATGTGGAAGGCAACGGAAACCTACACATCCTGCTCAGAGAGCAAAGCAATCGTCATGAATACCGTGTTCATGCAGGAAATGACAAAGACACAGCTGCTGCTTCAACACTTGAGGAGGCGCTTCAATTTATACTTAACAGATTTCACCGTTAATTAACCATCAATATTTAAAACTATGTACATTGTTAGCAGTTATTCCTTGGCCATCGGTCTCACATTCATCACCATGTTGTGCTGGGGTTCGTGGGGCAACACCCAGAAACTTGCTGCCAGAACCTGGCGCTATGAGCTTTTTTACTGGGATTATGTTATTGGTGTTTTATTGCTTTCGTTGATCATGGGTTTCACCCTTGGAAGCAATGGAAGCGCCGGCAGAAGTTTCATCCCCGACCTCATGCAGGTGAGTGCCAGCAATTTCGGGAGTGCCTTTTTGGGTGGCATCATCTTCAACGCATCCAACATCCTGCTTTCGGCTTCTATCTCGCTGGCCGGCATGGCAGTAGCTTTTCCGGTAGGAGTGGGGCTGGCGCTTGTGCTTGGTGTCATCATCAATTATGTCGGTGCACCGGCTGGCAATCCGGTCACGCTTTTTGCCGGTGTCATGCTCATCGTTGTTGCGCTTCTGCTCAACGGCAATGCGTATAGCCGCATGAACAAAGGCAACAAGCAAGCAAGTGCCCGCAAAGGCTTGTGGATTGCTATTGCTGCCGGTATTCTGATGTCGTTTTTCTACCGATTTGTGGCAGCAGCCGTTGATCTTCAAAATTTCGAGGCTCCCACACCCGGAATGGCGACTCCTTATACAGCCGTGTTCATCTTTGCACTGGGGATGCTCTTCAGTAACTTCTTTTTCAATACCTTACTCATGAAAAAACCCTTTGTTGGCGCGCCTGTTGGCTACCGTGAATATTTCAAAGGTAAATTGTCAACCCATGCTGTCGGAATACTTGGTGGACTCATCTGGGGTATCGGCACTTCGCTCAACTACATCGCGTCAGGCAAAGCAAGTCCTGCAATATCTTACGCATTGGGACAGGGTGCAACCATGGTAGCTGCTTTCTGGGGTGTGTTTATCTGGAAAGAGTTCAGGGGTGCCTCCAAAACAGTGAACTACCTTATCGCGCTTATGTTTCTGTTCTTTATAGCGGGGCTGGCTCTGATCATCCTGGCCGGCAACGCATAATATTGCCTTATAATCTTTAAAATCAAATACTTTACAAGAGTAATAGAATCATTCACTTAATTTTTTTCTAATCTAAATTTTATATTTTATGAAAAAGTTTTTCAGTATGTTGCTTATCGCTGTGCTCGTTGCAGCAAGTATTAGTTCCTGTAAAAAAGATGATGACGATGATGATCCGATCGTTGTTGCCGCTTCAAAAATCAAAACCATTGGCGTGAACTACGGCGATGGCGTTGAAGGCTACGAGTTTTTCTATGATGCCAATGGCCGTGTTACAAAAATCTACAATTCGTGGGAAGGCGAAGTGGTTGACACAATCAAGTATGACTACAGCGTTTCGGGAAAATTGACGATCACCAAAGAGGACTGGCCAACAGTGTATGAACTCAACGCCCAGGGTATGGTGACAAAGGAAGTATGGGACGAAACAAGCTATGCATCATATACTTACGATGCTGATGGCTATCTGACCGGTATCAGTGAATTTTGGGATGGTGCCAGCCATAAAAAGTTCGAAGTGGAAGTGGTGTCTAAAAACATCATGAAGCATACCCGCTATAACGATGAAGGTGTTGTGAACAGATACAAGACCTTTACCTACACCACCGGCGACAATAAATCGGAACTGCATCAGGCCAATGCTGTTGACTCAAACTGGAAAACCATCGGCAATCTGTTCGGTAAACCTAGCACCAAACTTGTTGATTTCCTGAAATACTGGGAGCCGGGTGATGAAGCCAACACAGGAACCACCACCATCACCTATACTTTTGACACCAAGAACAGGGTTGCTTCCATGACAAGAGCCGGAGCTGACTGGCAGGAAGCATTCACCTATACCTATTACGAAGATTAATCGTTAGTCAACCCTCCGCTTATCGAAAGATGATTGTGTTGGCTGAGGGTTGGTTAGTGAATGTGCATTGGAAAGAAGCCGGTCCGGAATGGCCGCGCTTTTTTCCGATGTATAATAAAACCCTGATTCGAACCTGCTCATTATCAATTCTGAAAAACGAAAACTATAAATCTAAGATGTTTATAACCGGAAAAGCCATGACCCAGCCATTAAACCCTTTTACCCGATAATGATGAAAAACACCAAAACGATCGGAATGGTAGCCGGACTTTTGATTTTGGCATTGGGCTTGCTTCTCCCGGTGCCGCAAGGCATGAATCCACAAGCAAGAAATGTTGCTTTGATCACCCTGCTGATGGCCGTATGGTGGATGACAGAAGCTATTCCTGTTTACGCCACGGCTTTTCTGCCAATGGTGCTTTTTCCGCTACTTGGTGTGTTGCCTGCCGGTAAAACAGCTATTAATTACGGGCACGACTTTGTGCTTATGATGATTTCCGGCTTTTTTCTGGCAATGGCCATTGAAGCGCAAAACCTTCACAAGCGTATTGCATTGCTCATCATCCGCGCCTTGGGAAGCAGCAGACCCGTCTTGCTGTTAAGTATGATGCTTGCTACGGCTTTTCTCTCAATGTGGATTGCCAACGTCACTGCTGCGTTGCTCATGCTGCCCATTGGCATGGCTTTGATTGTGAAAGAAGAATCACTTTCGGGAAATGACAGCCGTTTTGGCACTGTGATGATGCTGGGCATCGCATTCTCAGCCAGCATTGGCGGCACAGCCACCCTCATTGGATCGCCAACGAATATGATTTTCACCGGCATTCTTGGACACATGTTTCCACAAGCTCCACCGGTAAGTTTTTTCACATGGTTGAAAATTGGCCTGCCTCTTGTAATATTCTTTCTGCCGGTCATCTGGCTTTATCTTGTCAGGTTTTACAAGGTAAAGGACAGCATCCCCGGCAGCCGCGAACTGATCCAACAGGAATTGCAGCAAATGGGATCGCTCACAAAAGGCGAGTTTCGTGTAATGGTGATTTTTCTTTTCGCATCCATGGGTTGGGTGTTTCGCGAAGACCTTGTGATTGACACATTTATCATGCCTGGTTGGGCTTCTCTCGCAGGATTGAACCACTTTGTGCACGATAGTACCGTAGGGATGGCGGCGGCGATGCTTTTGTTTATGACCGCCGATGGAAAAGGGAGCCGCCTGCTTACCTGGAAGACAGCATCCAAAATACCCTGGGGAGTAGGAGTGATCGTTGGTGGCGGCTATGCGCTGGCTTCAGGTTTCAAAGCCACAGAGCTTTCTGCCTGGATTGGGGGGCAGCTGGCCTTCATCAGCGGATACCCTACTTTTGTCGTCATTTTCATTGTTGTTGCGGTTGTGCTTTTGTTCACCGAAATCAACTCCAACACCGCCACAGTCAATATTTTTCTTCCTGTTTTAGCCAGCCTTGCTGTTGCCGGCAACATCAACCCGCTGCTGCTGATGCTGCCTGCAACCTTTGCCAGTTCGTTTGTTTTTATGATGCCTGCCGGAACGGGTCCGAATACTGTTATCTTTGGAAGCAACAGAATCACAGCACCTGAGATGGCGCGTGCCGGATTGGGTCTGAAAGTCATTTCAATGCTGTTGCTTCCACTATTGCTTTACCTCCTGATAGGATGGGTGTTTGGCGATGCCCGTAGTCTTCCTTTTTGGGCTGTTATCCAATAAAATATTCAAACATGACAACAATTGCAAAAGCCGGAAACAGCGGAAAACGCTCGGATTGCGAGGTGACCATCTCTGTCACCGGTAACGAACACAATGAAATATTTCTGCGCAGCAAGGTGATGACCCTCTATGGTAAAAGCATCCAACGCCTGCTCGAAAATATCTTGCTTTTTTATGATCTGCATGGTCTTCGGATCGAAATTGATGATCAGGGTGCGCTCGAATGGGTGATCGCAGCAAGAACAGAAGCAGCGCTGCGTCAACTATTTGCGTTGAACAAAGCCTACATGCCTGTTTCTGCTCACCCTGTCATCACTGCCACAGACAAAGACCGCGACAGGGTCTCTCGCCTCTACCTGCCGGGCAACAGTCCCTGGCTCATGCTCAATGCCGCAATTCACAAACCGGATGGAATTATTCTCGACCTGGAAGATTCTGTGGCTCCTGGCAAAAAGGCCGAGGCCGCCGTTTTGGTACGCAACGCCTTGCTCTCGTTGGATTTCATGGGGGCTGAGAAGATGGTTAGAATCAACCAGCTGCCATTAGGTTTCAACGACCTTGATATGGTGATGGCAGCTGTGCCGCAATTGATTCTGCTTCCTAAATGCGAAAAGGCGACACAGGTGCATCAAACCATGCAGCATATTGACATGCTGCGTGCGAAACACCGGATAGAGCAGCCCATCTGGCTGATGCCTATCATTGAAAGTGCCCTTGGTGTGCAACATGCGTTTGAGATTGCAAAGGCATCGCCGGCTGTTGTTGGTCTGGCTATCGGCCTCGAAGATTATACTGCCGATTTGGGTGTGCAGCGCACTCCCCAGGGTTTGGAATCTTTGTATGCTTGTTCGGCCATTGTGAACGCATGCAAAGCTGTCGGCATTCAGGCCAATGATGCTGTTTTTGCTGATGTGATGGATGCAGAAGGGTTGAAAGCCAACATAATACGCTCAAAGATGCTCGGATTCGAGGGCATGGGTTGCATCCACCCCAGACAGATTGCACTTATTCACAAAGGCTATGCCCCCGAAGAGGCTGAAATTGAAAAAGCAGCTAAGATCGTGACTGCTTTTGAAGAGGCCGTTGCAAACGGACATGGGGTGGTGGCTCTTGGAAGCAAAATGGTGGACCTCCCGGTGGTGAAACGTGCACAAAAGATCATGGCAACAGCAAAGGCCAGAGGCCTGTTAGTTAAAACTGAAGACAATGGAAATAAATAAAAATCTTTTTCTGGTGAATGCAGCAGGCAGAAAAGTGCCTGAATATGTGAATGGTATCCGCCAAACCCCTTATGCAGGCGTAGGTGTGCATCTGCCGTCGGGTCAAAAATATGGACCTCCGGTAGCCTCCTGCGTTAACTATCCTGCCGATGGAAACAAATTGTTGCCCGATCTGGGTACGGCATTGCTGAAGGCGGGTTTGCGCGATGGAGTCGTGATCTCGACACACCACCATTTTCGAAATGGCGACCTTATAGCACAGCAGATTTTCGATTTTGCACATGCAATGGGTTTCAAAAACCTCGTATGGGCGCCCTCGGCCTCTTTCGACTGCCACAAAAGCCTGATTCCCTATCTCGAAGACGGGACAATACACCACATCGAAGGCAGTATGAACGGTCCGCTCGGCATTTTTACTTCACAGGGAAAAATGCAGGGCATGGGTGTGCTGCGATCACATGGCGGACGCTATCAAGCCATACAGGATGGCGAGCTGCGTATTGATATTGCTGTGATTGCTGCTCCTGCTGCCGATGCTTTCGGAAATGCTACCGGCGATCGCGGACAAGCTGCCTGTGGCCTGCTCGGTTTTGCACTGGCCGACTCCCGTTATGCAACTGCCGTTGTGGTGATTACTGATAATCTCGTGCCATTTCCCTGTGTTCCATGGCAGATACAGGGAAACGACGTTGATTTTGTGGTGGTTCAGCAACAGATTGGCATTGCGGAGAAAATAGTTTCAGGTACAACCGAAATAACTAAAAGTCCCGACAGATTGTATATTGCCGAACTCACTGCGCGTTTCTGTGATGAGGCTGGGATTGTCAAAGACGGATTTTCCTTCCAGTCTGGCTCCGGTGGCACTTCGCTGGCTGTGACCCATTATCTTGCCGGGATCATGCGCAGAAAACAGGTAAAGGCAAGATTTGTCAGGGGAGGCAGCACCAAATACCTTGTGCAGATGCTCGAAGAAGGCCTCACAGACTATATCCTCGATGGGCAAACTTTCGATATGGAAGGGGTGAGGTCAATGCGCGAAAATGAACGACATGTCAACACCAGCCCGTTCACAAGCTACAACTATCATGGCAAAGGCAATTTTTCGAGTATGCTCGACCTGGCCATCTTGGGTGCAACTGAAGTTGACCTGAACTTCAACGCCAATGTGGCAACTCACTCTGACGGTCTTTTGCTGCATGGCATTGGTGGCTGGCAAAACTGTCTTTTTGCCAAATGTGTGATTCTGCCTGTGCCACTGTTTCGCGACCGAATTCCGGTTATAAAGGATGAAGTAACAACCTTGTGCGGCCCCGGAGAGCTGATTGATGTGGTGATCACCGAAAGAGGAATTGCTATCAACCCACTGAGGCATGACCTGATAGACAGGCTGAAAAACAGTAAATTGCCGCTGCGCAGCATCCAGGTCCTCAAAGCAGAAGCCGATGCTTTGTGTGGAGTACCCGAGAAACCGTGTTTCACAGATAGAGCTGTTGCCGTTGTGAAATGGGTTGACGGCAGCACAATTGACACTATCTGGCAGATAGAACAACAATAGAATCAAAGCTTGATGGTTGGCTGATACAGTTGTCTAATCACAAGGTTTAACCATCCTGTCTTCACATTGTTTTATTAGCCATAATCGTATTGATTTGAAACTTACCTCGACCATTATGTCTTCATCCACCTGAAAATCCTCAAACCGAATTTTTAAAAATTTCAAATTCAAAAATTCACATTATAAAACATCTGCACACCTTTGCATCGTGCAAAAATTGATCAGGACTCCCTTTTAATTACTCTCACAGCACTTTATTGTCACACAATAAACACTGTGACAAGTTCTTTTGAACATTTCTCAACTCAAAGATATCCGGACTCAACCCAGGAACTTTATTTCGCTGAACTTTCTAATGGTTTATTTTATACAGGCTCATCATGTGAGAATGCAGCTACAAATATAAACAACCTGCCGGCTCCTGGCCAGAGGAATATGGCTGCTTCTTTTGATGCCATCATCCAGCTCGCCGGTCAGCGAATGGAGAGTTCCTATCATCAGTATAACCGGTTTTTTTAAAATTTTTTGATTAATCAAACCAGGTGTAACCTACTCTTTCCTTACCATTATTTTCTCTGTTTTTTTTTCGTTTTTATTATTCAAAAATGATTTCCAATTTGTACCTTTACAAAACAAACCTAAAACAAAAGAATTTTAGCGTTAATTTACATTCATATGAAGACAAAACAGCTATGAGCGATCTTGATGTTATTCGGAACATCAATGTATGGACAAGTGACAAAGAACGATTCCAGACCAATGCCAATCAGAGCTCCTGACAATGAGCAGGCAATTAGTAATCGGGTAATAGTACCGCCTTTTGATCAGACTTTTACAGTTTTTCCTTCCGGCAAAGCAACTAAGATGGACAATGCTGTTTCAGTGATACCTATCGGAACTTCGGGTAATGCACTTGGTTTTTCGGTAGGCTCAAGAACAGCCAATATTTCTATAAATAACGAGTTTCAAACCATCGTGTTCACACATCGCTTACAAACACCAAATATCAAATTACATCGGATATGATGTGTCTTTTGACAAGGGCGAAAATTGGCAATTGAATAAGATTAGCTACGATCCTACACTAAATGGATTTTTTCCGGCACGTTATCCAATGGGTGCCATTTATAACCCGACGGGTAATAACGATCCACAGAATGCTTACCACACTTATATTGCTCCATTGATTGATGGAAGTCTTGGTTTGAGCGGCTCATGGGGTGGGATTGGATTTGGGGCAAAAAGATTTGATGCAACCACATAAGGTGCTCAAAACTCCTTCAACTCAAATGGGACTTTTCATTGGTATCTGCCTTCGACCTATACAATACAACCCGGTGGCATTGCCTGGTTTATTAACCAAAGGACATCATGGAACGGCACTTCTTTTACTTACGATGGAAAACTTAATGTAGCGCATGGCTCTTTTAATGAAAATACCGGAATTTTTGATTATGAAGTGCAGGAATGGTCTTTCATCATTATTTCTAATCAATTAATAAACGACATAGAAATTGCTTTCTCACCTGACGGATTGATAGGTTGGATAAGCATGCTTACAAACCGGCCAACTGGTCTTCCCTATACATCGAACCATCCTGTGTTGTATAAAACAACGGATGGTGGTGCGACCTGGACAGGTCCTATCGAGGTACAGCTGGGGGGAGCAGCCGGACTTGAAGGCGTAAAACAGTTTGTCACCAACGAAGCTTTGGCAAATTTGTACAATCCAGGGCCGGTTCCTAATCGTGATCAAATCCCTTATTTCATGGGGTATTACCACAACTTTGTGGTTGATGCCTGGGGTAATCCTCATTTGCATGGCAACGTCATGATTGCTGACCTTGCAACTGGATCAATCTTTACCGGTTCGAGTTTCAATGCACCTTTTCATATTTGGTCATCGGATGGGGGAAGCACCTGGCAATCTTATAAGTTAAGTGATATCAAACAGTTTATGGCTGAATTTTATGGCGGAGGATCAACAGTTTATCATTACAACCAGAATCAAATTTCAAACACACCTGATGGTACAATTGTGTTCTTTTCTTGGATAGACAGTGACCTTCCTGATGCAATTACAAATAATTATCCTGATATTTATTTCAGCAGCTTTGTGCCATATGAAGGAGCAAACGGAATTCATAGTAATCCTGAAAATGTAACCGTCATGAGCAATGCAATGTGGAACGCTAATTGGGCGACAATGCCCGAAAGGGTTTTTGCAGAGGCCGTTAATGATACCACAAATGAATGCACAATACCCTGGATCTATCAAGACCTCAATGGCAACCATGACCCGTCTGCACCGGTACAATTTAAATATATTGCGGACTTTAAAAAAAACTATACAATTCCTCAAAGCACAATCCTAACAGTGACTCCATACAACCAATATGTTTCATCTTATGCCGGTGTAACAAATATCACTGTGTTTTCAACAATAGAGTGGAGTATCAGCGAGAGCCTCAACTGGTTAAGTGTAGAATCATCTTCTGGTACAGGCAATGAAACGATCGTTGTAAATTATGACGCCAACACAAGTTCTGAACCGCGCACTGGTAGCAAAAAGATCGCGGGACCTGATAATAACCCATTTAGAGTTGTCTGGGTAACGCAGGCAGGCCTCATGCCTCTGATTGCCTACAGTGTTTCAGGTGGTGGAGTATATTGTGAAGGCACTATTCCAACCGGAGTAAATATAGGATTGAGTGGATCGCAGTTAGGTGTAAATTACCAACTTAAATCTAATGGCGTTGGAATAGGTCAGGTATTATCAGGAAAAGGAAGTTCGCTTATTTGGAACAACATCGGTGCAGGTACCTATTCAATAGACGCTTATAATGGGTTTGATTCGATTGCTATGTCTGGTGTTGCGGTGATAACCGAAATGCCATTAGTGCCGGTGAATGTCAGTATTATGAGCGATGCAAATGATGTTTGTCAGGGAACAGAAGTCACATTTACAGCCATTCCTGATAATCAGGGAGAGAATCCTGTTTATCAATGGAATGTCAATGGCAACTTTGTTGCTGGAAACAGTTCGACCTTTAGCTATGTTCCTGTAAACAACGATGTTGTGTTTTCTGTTTTGACATCCGATTTAGGCTGTACAAGTGGGAATCCTGCAACATCAAATACGATTACAACGTGGGTTCACCCACTTCCGACTGTAACCTGGCCAGACTTTCAACCTGATACACTATGTATATTTTGGGAACCGGTTCCGTTATATGGAGGCCTTCCGGTTGGTGGTACTTATATCGGCGCCGGAATTGAAAATGGTTATTTCTATCCTTCAGTTGCGGAATTTGGCGAACATACGATCTTTTACACTTTTACAGATGCGAACATGTGTTATGCCGAAGCTTCGCGCAGCTTGTTTGTTGACTATTGTACAACAATACCAGATATAAAAAACCATAAATACCATTGAGATTTATCCATATCCAGCTTTCGAAACCCTTACCGCCAAACGTTAAGCCCCCCATATCCCAATAATCCCAAAATTAGCTGAAAAAAAATAAACCCATCGAACGAAATATGGCAAAACAGAAGAAGGAGACGAAAGAAAAGGCCATTCAGGTAATGCTTTGGGATGCAGCAAACAAGCTGCGGGGGATCGTTGAACCGGCCGAATACACAAGCATGTTGTGCTGGGATTGATTTTCCGTAACCTTCCCCCATCAGCATTTTGTATGCCTGACAGAAAGCCATCAACCTTGCCGGAAAGAAATTCAGCAGATGAGTCAAGTTGAGGCACATCAGATCAAAAATTTTACCTTTCGGTATTGGATTCAGAAACAGCCTGAGGCCCACAAACAAGACGGCAATCGCCCATTTTTACAGCACAGTCCGGACAGTGCTCCGGGCAGTTGTACGAGTAAATCGGACAACTGAAATTTGAAGCCGATGATGATAAAAAATGCGGCACGGATGGCCTTTAGACAGAAGTGAGCCTTCAGCCGGCAACAGCCCGGGATTCTGTGTTTTTCGATGTTTCTTTCAGAAAGTTGAAAACCAAGGAAAGACAGATGGTTTGTCAAAACTCTTCGGTTAAAGCTTAATTTCTCCCGGAAACCTTTGGTAACTATAGAACGGTGATGACTCTGATATGTGCGCATTCCAGAGCAGACAATACCGGTAAACCGACAACTTAAGAAAGGTGCAACATTAGCAGATGAAACACCAGCTGTTGCAGAAGCTAGTGATGGGATTCCTGTAAGGTAAATTCATACTGGAAATTTTTTACATTTTTACCATTATATCTATGATTCTCATGGTTTTTTTGATTTTGATGGTTCTGATGATACCCCTATATTTGCTGAAGTATTTAAAATCAGTATGTTATGGATACTAAAAAAGATGTTGCTTATATAAAGATTGCGCTTAATAAGCACTTTT
>DISP01000256.1 GCA_002421995.1 Bacteroidales bacterium UBA6207
GCAATAGTTACCGCCTTTGATAAATTTCATGAAAAATATGACCAAATTATTGCGCAGGCGCTGCAGGAAACGCTCTCGGAAATAAAGCAAAAAATTTAATCATTGATTGGTAAAAGTAAGATTAAGTGCTACTTTTGCAAGCGAATTGCATAAATATGCAACTCGGTTAATACTTTTACATTACAGTGAACATGAATAATACAATTTTTAAATTCGACAGCCCGCAAAACGAGCCGATTTTACAATACGGAAAAGGGAGTAAAGAAAGAGAACAAGTAGTTTCTGAGTTACAGCGTATTGGCGGCGAACAAATTGAAATTCCGTTAATTATTGGAGGCAAAGAGGTAAGAACAGGCAAAACCGGAAAGGTTGTTATGCCTCATAATCATGGCACAACACTGGCGATCTATCATCAAGCAACTGAAAAAGAAATACATCTGGCAATTAACGAAGCATTGAAAGCAAAAGAAATGTGGGAAAACTTGTCATGGATAGAGCGCTCATCAATGATGTTACGTGCGGCGGAATTAATATCTAAAAGATACCGTAATTTGATTGTTGCATCTACAATGCTTGGCCAGGATAAAAATGTTTACCAGGCAGAAATTGATGCAGCATGTGAAGTCATTGACTTTTTAAGGTATAATGTTTATTTTGCTTCTACAATTTATGATGATCAGCCAAAATCGGAATTTGGACAGTTAAACAGGATGGAATACAGGGCATTGGAAGGTTTCATTTTTACCGTCTCTCCGTTTAATTTTACGGCAATTGCTTCAAATTTAAATATGTCAGTAGCTCTGCTTGGAAATACAACCGTGTGGAAACCAGCAACAACTTCGTTATTGTCAAATTACTATTTGATGAAAATCTTTATGGAAGCAGGAATGCCCCCCGGTGTTTTAAATTTCGTTCCGGGTTCAGGCTCATTAATTGGTAACACTGTGTTAAAACACAAAGATTTAGCAGGAATTCATTTTACCGGCTCAAACAGAACCTTTAACAGTTTGTGGCGGGGAGTGACTGAAAATCTTACCAACTATGTTTCATATCCAAAACTTGTTGGGGAGACAGGAGGAAAAGATTTTATTTTTGTTCACAATTCGGCAAATCCTATCGAAGTTGCAACTGCAATTATTCGTGGTGCATTTGAATATCAGGGACAAAAATGTTCAGCTGCTTCACGTTCATACATTCCTCAATCACTTTGGAATGAGATAAAACAGCATTTACTTAATCAGATTTCACAAATAAAAGTTGGTGGCGTTGAAAATTTTGAAAATTTCGTGAATGCTGTTATTGATGAAGATTCTTTTAACAATATTATGAATTACATCGAATTAGCCAAAGAATCGAAAGAGTGTGAAATTTTAGCAGGTGGAAAAGGTGATAAAACAGTTGGCTACTTTATTCAACCA
Source organism: Bacteroidales bacterium UBA6207 (assembly GCA_002421995.1). Taxonomy (GTDB): domain Bacteria; phylum Bacteroidota; class Bacteroidia; order Bacteroidales; family F082; genus JALNZU01. Next base: position 1,419 of record DISP01000256.1, read on the forward strand.
ACTATCATACAAACAACAAATCCTTTCTTCACTACAATGCAGGAAGAGATTTTTGGTCCTGTAATGACAATTTATGTTTATGATGACAAAGATTATCAAGAAACGCTCAATATTTGCAATAAAACTTCGCCTTATGCATTAACAGGTTCAATTTTTGCAAACGATAAGTATGCAATGATACAAGCCTGCAGAACATTAAGATACGCAGCGGGTAATTTTTATATCAATGATAAACCAACGGGTGCAATGGTTGGTTTACAGCCTTTTGGTGGATCCAGAGGCTCAGGAACCAACGACAAATCAGGCGGCAGTTTGAATTTATTACGGTGGATAAGCCCAAGAACGATAAAAGAAACATTTTTACCTGCACATGATTTTAAATACCCGTTCATGGAAGTTTAACAATGAAATTAGTGTCTGTTAGGTGTTAATCTATCCGGAGACTGCTAAAAAAACCTAAGTAAATCAATATCAATAAATAAAGCCGGGATTTCACAATCTGTGTGCGTGCATTTGCATTTGTACATCTCAAAATGCCTGCGTCCCAATTAAAATTCGAATCTTGGATAGATTGAGAAGGCTCCGATAGCGTTCTATTTTAACCCCAGAGACCGCAATCCCGACAACTGTCAGGGGCCCAAAGGGCGCGGAGAAATCAATGATTGCCAGCTGTTACGTTCGTCTAACTTAAACAACAACGCGTCAGACAATTGCGGCCTTTACGCCTACCCGGCGATCTCTTCGGTTAAACTTTTTTAGCCCTGAACGATGCGATTTCGTATAAATCTCACCAAATGAATGGCAACTGAAATTTTGATTAAATAGCTTCGTAAAGTTTTCAGCAAACCATTAATTGATATTAATAACGATGTGATTAGGGTTTAGATCGGACACTAAAAAACAAATCATTTCCTTAATCACAATAAATGTTCCCTCAATGTTAAGTGGAAATAGTAAATGCCTTCAATTTGAACAGATTTTCTTGACCTTTTCTCACTGCCGTAATAAATGTTTCAACCAAAGCAACATTCAAGCAACCGGTTGGTACCTGTGTAATGGAATTTTCTTTCTTTTGCCAAAACTTAATTCACTTAGCTAAATGGCTATAAGCAGTGAAAAAATTGCTTTAACCTGAACAAAAAGACTACCTCAATGCATATTAATGACTTTCAACTCAAAGATTTTCCGTCAGTTACCTTCGATAAAATCCGCTATGGCGACACTGACAGGCAAGGACATGTGAACAATTCCGTTTTTTCAGCCTTTTTGGAGACTGGAAGGGTAGAACTGCTCTACGATCCAGATTTTCCCGGGCTCTCTGACGACACAAGTTTTGTGATCGCTTCGCTCAATCTCGTCTTCATCCGCGAAATCACTTGGCCGGGCAAGGTGGACATTGGTACCGGCATTCTAAAAATCGGACGTAGCTCAATCACGATCTTCCAAAAACTTTTTCAGAATGACGTGCTTGTAGCAAGTGCCGAAACTGTGGTCGTGCAGGTGAACCATATCCAAAAGCAAAGCACTCCGCTGAGCGAAAAAGCAAAAGCTTCCCTGGAAAAATGGCTGCTGGATTAGCCCATAATTGATGTGTATCATCTGAAAGCCGGTTTTTCTTACCGATTTTGATCTTATAACATGCTCACATAGAGCAGAATGTCTTTTATTAACTTTTATTACGAAAACTTTCGTACAAAATGCTTGACAGGATAGTAAGTCTGGACTACTTTTGCTACGAAAATATTCGTACATCATGCAAATAGCAATTAAACCCACAGATGCCGAACTCGAAATACTTCGTGTGATCTGGCTGCACGGCCCCTCAACAGTGAGGCAGATCAACGAAGTGCTGAACGAAAAAAAGGAGGTCGGTTACACTACTACACTCAAGTTGCTGCAGATTATGGCGCAAAAGGGCATTGTGCGTGCCGATAAAAGCGACCGTTCGCATGTTTACACAGCGCTTTTAAAGGAGGAAGAAACACAGATACATCTTGTTGATCAGTTGTTGAATGCTGCCTTTGGCGGCTCAGCAAAAAAATTGGTGATGCAGGCCTTAGGCAATGGCAAGGCAAGCAAAGCCGAGCTCGAAGAGATCAAAAAACTTATTCAGCAATTAGAAAGGGGGGAAGGATGAACCTGACTGCTATCACTTCAGAAGCTGTTTTGTCGGCCATTGGAATGAGCTTGCTCCATTCCTTGTGGCAGGTGGCACTTGTTGCCCTCATCATCTTTGCTTTGTTGCGGGTTTTACGACAGGCCACAGCCAACAGCCGCTATTTGGTTGCTTCGGCAGGATTGCTCACTGCAATGATTTTACCGGTTTTCACATTCTTCAAGCTCTACGAACCACAACAAGCTTTGACAGCCCTGCCCGATACACAGGCAAGTCTGCTCGAGATTGCCTATACACTTGCCGACTCACAATTAAAGATCGAATCGCGATTGGATCAATTGATAGCTTTTGTTGAGCGCCTTGCTCCATCGGTGTTTTGGTTTTGGCTCACCGGGATGGTTGTGATGGCCCTGCGTATGAGTGGTGGCTATTATCTCGCGTTTCGTTACAGAAGCAAGGGTGTTGTGAGGGCCGAAAATCACTGGCAACAAAGGCTGCATCAGCTTGCTGTGAAGATGCAAATAAGATCGAAGGTCGAGCTGCTCGAATCCTATAAAACCACGGTACCAATGGTAGTTGGCTTGTTGAAGCCTTGTATTATTGTGCCGGTTGGAACGCTGTCGCGACTGCCATTTGATCAGGTTGAGATGATTCTCGCACACGAGTTGGCGCACATCAGACGTGCTGATTTCTTTGTCAACTTTTTGCAATCGCTTATCGAAACAATCTTGTTTTTCAATCCTTTTGTTTGGTGGATTTCTTCTGTCATCAGGCTTGAACGCGAAAATATTTGCGACGACATGGCCCTTCGAACCACCGGAGGCTATCTTTCCCTTGCCAAAGCACTGGCAAATCTCTCAGTGGCCCTTGAGCCTATTCCGCTTTCTGATTCCTTAATTACATTTAATAAACTTAATACCATGAAACGAATCGAACGACTTATCAGCAAACCAAAGTTGAAACCAACCGTAACCGAACGCATCAGTGTGGTGGTGTTTTCTTTCCTTTTTGTCCTTTTCATCACGGCCTCAGGCATGCTCACAGGCTCGAACAGCGATGCTGTAAGCAGTATTGATAATATTCAGTCAGTTGAAGAGGTTCCTGTAGCTAAACAAGATACTGTTGTAACAAAATCAAAAACCATCGAAGTGGAAAAGAAAGATGGTAAAGTTGTGAAGATGATCATTGACGGCAAAGAAGTGCCAAAAGAAGAACTTGACAAAGCCGGATTTGAATGGAAATCCGAAGACGGAAAAACCTCAAAGGTGATTGTCAAAAGCGTTGGAAATGCCACTACGGATGACATGGACACAGAAGTGACCGTGTGGACAGATGAAAACGGTAAGACAGTAGCCAAAAAAACCATCCATGCGGGCGGCCCTGATGGTGGAATGAAGAACAAAACGATCATGGTCATTGCCGATTCCATTGACATCAATGATGGAGAAGCTAAAGTTATTGTGCGACGGATGCCCGAAGGTAAAGCCGTTTTTAAATCAGGAGAGGAATCCTATACTTTTGATTTTGAGGTGGATGAAGATGAAATGGGCGATTTGGAGGGAGAGAACCTAAAGCACTTTGTGATCCGAAAAAAGAATTTTCAAGACGAAGAGAACAACCTGCGCAGGCAGGCAGATGAATTGGTTTTGCAGGCTGACAAACTGAGGGCCGAAGCAGAAAAGTTGCAAAACACTGATGCTGACGCTGCTGCAAAAATGCAGGAAGAAGCCGTCATGCTGTCTGATCAGTCAGCTGCCATACACCAGTCTGCTGATGCAATCCAACATATTGCCTTTCCGGAGATGCCCGAGATGCCAGCACCACCACCGGCCTGGAAAGAACAAAGATTTGCGGTATTCGATACTGATGAGCCAAACGAACGCCAATACCATGTGTTGTTGCGCAAAGAGCTTGTTTATGAAGGAATTATAAATCCAAAATCAAATGTACTTCTAAGCAAAAAACAGTTGATCATTGACAACCAGGTTGCAGACAGAAAGACCCACAAAATGGTTTTGAAGCGGTTTGAAGACATCACCGGAAGAAAAGTGGAAGCCAATGAGGCAGTGAGTTTGAAGAAATAACGGTTTGTTTTGTTGAAGTGTCCCGGATTACTTAGAGGTAGTCCGGGATTTTTTTTATTTCTTTTTTCTTCACGACTAAACTTTTAAACGTTATTTGCATCAAAAGCACGACAACAAAAAATTATTCACATGAAA
>DISP01000141.1 GCA_002421995.1 Bacteroidales bacterium UBA6207
AAAAACAATCCTTTGTATGCTTACCTGATGCCATCCTATGTGCAAAACGAATCAGGTCAGTTTTACCCCGGCAGCACAGCAAGGGTTGGACAGGCAATGGTGAAAGATACTGCACGTGTAAACAATATGCTGCGGCAGGTTCAAGGTGTTTTTCCAAGAAACCTTAAACTGGCCTGGACTGTAAAACCCAGAGGCGGACAAGGTGCTCCTGAAGTTCTTGAGCTTGTGGCTCTTAAGAGCTCACGCGACAACAAAGCTGCTTTGGGTGGTGAAGTGATCGTTGACGCTCGTCAGGATTATGACCAAAACGGAAAAGTGGAAGTCACCATCCAAATGAACAGCGAAGGCGCTAAAAGCTGGAAACGCCTCACCGGCGAAAACATTGGAAAGCAAGTGGCCATCGTGCTCGATGACTATGTGTATTCATTCCCTGTTGTAAACGATGAAATCCCCAACGGAAGGTCAAGCATCTCCGGCGGTGAAATGAGCGTGGAAGAAGCACAGGACCTCGCCAACATACTTAAGGCTGGTAAGCTTCCTGCTCCATCAAGAATTATGGAAGAAGCCGTGGTTGGGCCATCACTCGGTCGCGAAGCTGTTCAGGCTGGTTTGTACTCTTTTGTGCTTGCATTTATCCTCGTTCTCTTATATATGCAGCTCTATTACAACAAGGCCGGTCTTGTTGCAAACATCGCTTTGTTGGTTAATATTTTCCTTTTGTTTGGTGTGTTGGCCTCACTTGGGGCAGTGTTGACATTGCCAGGTATCGCCGGTATCGTATTAACAATGGGTATGGCAGTTGATGCCAACGTAATCATCTATGAGCGTATCAAAGAAGAGCTTAGGGCCGGAAAGGGAATTAAACTTGCCATTGAAGACGGATACAAAAACGCTTACTCTGCAATCATTGACGGTAACGTTACCACACTACTAACCGGTATCGTACTTTATGTCTTTGGCTCAGGTCCAATTCAAGGTTTTGCAACAACGCTGATCATTGGTATTCTTACTTCGATGTTTACCGCGATCTTCATTTCAAGGCTCACATTCATTTACATGTTGGACACAAACAAGAAAATCAATTTCAGCAACAGTCGTACTGAGCATTTTCTTGCAGGAGTTAACCTCAACTGGATCGGAATGCGCAAGAAAGCTTATATTTTTTCTGGTGTTCTTTTTGTACTCAGTCTTGCTTCTCTTACCTTTAAAGGTCTAAATTATGGCGTTGATTTTACAGGTGGCAGAACTTATATTGTACGCTTCGACCGTGATATTACAGTAGGAGAAGTCAGAAAGTCGCTTGCAGCCGAGTTTCCGGATGCTGCGCCTGAAGTAAAGACTTTTGGCCCTGACAATCAGGTGAAAATCACAACAAAATACATGATTGAAAGCGATGCCATTGAGGTGGATTCGATCATTCAAACAAAATTGTTCCACAGTCTCACAAGCTTCTATTCATCCGATGTCAATTACCAGCAATTCTCTTCTGACGATGCTACCATAGGTATATTGAGTTCTCAAAAGATCGGACCAACAGTGGCTGACGATATCAGAAATAAAGCCTTTATGGCTGTTATCATCGCACTCATCGTGATCTTTGCCTATATCGCCGTCAGGTTTAGAAAATGGCAATTCGGTCTTGCCGGTGTGATTGCACTTTTCCACGATACTATCATTGTGCTTGGTATCTACTCCTTCTTCTATACTTTCCTGCCATTTAACATGGAGATTGACCAGGCATTTATTGCTGCCATTCTTACAATCATTGGTTATTCAATCAACGATACCGTAATCATCTTCGACCGTATCAGGGAGAATATCAATCTCCATCCGAAAAAGTCACTCCTTGAAAACATGAACCATGGGATCAACTCCACAATGACACGTTCTATCAACACCACAGGTACAACGCTTGTTGTATTGATTTCGATTTTCATGTTCGGTGGTGAAGTTATTCGCGGCTTCGTGTTTGCTCTGTTGTTCGGTATCGCTTTTGGTGCATATTCTTCAATCTTCAATGCAAGTCCTGTAGTGTTTGACTTGTTAAACGCCGGAAAATCAAAAGACTTTGCAGAGGCAAATCAGACTGCTTCAAAAGAAAGCAAGAAAAAGTAATTCGACACTTAATACATTAAAGTCCGGCACAGTTGACTGTACCGGACTTTTTTTTGCTCCTTAACATATTAGCCGCTTGGGCAATATTGTTACTTTTGCAATGTAAATCGGAAACCTATGCTACTTTTTTTTGAATTTAGTTCCGGCGAAATAATTCTGATCCTCTTAGTCATGTTCGTGGTTTTGGGGCCAAAACGCCTTCCGGAAGTGGCCCGCACAATGGGCAAAACCATCAACGAAATGAAAAGGGCTTCGGCTGGTTTCAAAAACGAAATCAATAAGGAAGTGCAACGCCTCGACAGAGAAGCACGACTCTCCGATTTTCTGCAGCAAAGAGCCACAGATGCTGAAGTCAAACCAACAAACGGTGAAACAATTAGCACGAAAACAAAAAATACTTCAATACCTGAGCTGCAACAGACATCAACAGCTGAGGAGCCGGAAGATGCAAATCCATCACCCGAAGATGAAACCGGAAGGGTGGAAAGAAGAATATGAATTGTCCAATAAAATGAAGTTCACGACGTTATTAGGAATTGAATTTAAGAATATGACAAAATACCTCTCCGCTTTCATTTTATTGATTGGACTGCTGTTGGCCAACAATCATGCTTTTGGGCAAAGAAACCCAGCCAAAGGTGCCGACGATGCTTTTGAGAGAAAACAATTCTCCATTGCTTTGGAAAGATACAAAAAAGCTTACGGAAAAGTGAAAAAAAACCCGGTCGAGAAGGACCGTATCAACTACCGGATGGCAGATTGTTATCGTTTCACAGGAAACTACAAGCGTGCTGAGGCTGCCTACCGAAAAGTGATAAAGGCAGGCTTCCAGGAAAGGAATCCTGAAGTCTTGCTGGTCTATGCCGATCTGTTAAAGATGAACCAGAAGTATGACGATGCCATCACCTATTATAATATGTTTAGCGAGAAAGTTCCGGATGATCTGCGTGGAGTGGAAGGAGCAGCCATCACAGCTTCGATAAAAGAATGGATCGAAAATCCATCCCGCTTCGGAATTACCTTGCTCAAAAAAGTCAATTCCCGTGCTTCAGATTTCGCTCCTTCATGGGCGTCATCCAACTACAACGAAATCATCTTTACCTCCACGCGCGACGGATCAACAGGAAAAGACAAAGACGGCTGGACAAGCCAAAGCTTCAGCGACCTCTACACTGCCCGCGCCGACCGTAATGATCAATGGAGTACACCAACCTTGCTCGATGACACAGAAACAATAAACACCAAGGCCAATGAGGGCGCACCGTTTATGAATGGAAGTTTTAACACCCTCTATTTTACACGTTGCAACAACACGCCGGGTCAGGCATCTGGATGTCAGATTTTTACGAGCACCCGCTCAGGCCGAAGCTGGAGCACACCGCTTCCAGTTCAGATCAAAGGTGTTGACTCACTCGATATCATCGGCCATCCAACACTCAGTCAAAACGAACTTATTATCTACTTTGCTGCCGAAAGAAAAGGTGGCTTTGGCGGAAAAGATATATGGATGGCTATGCGCGATGCCAAAAAAGACCCTTTCAACCGTCCGCTAAACATTGGCCCGGTGGTTAATACAAAGGGTGATGAGGTGTTCCCTTTTCTGCGCAACGACACTACTTTGTATTTTTCGAGCAATGGACATCCGGGCATGGGAGGCTTCGATTTGTTTGTTTCAACAATTGACACTGCCGGAAACTGGGGTAAGCCCTCAAATTTGAAATCGCCGGTCAACTCAGTGCAGGATGACATTTCCATCATTTTTCATCCAACGGAAGAACGTGGATTTTTTGCCAGTAACCGCGACAACACCAAGGCTGTTGATAACCTCTATTATTTTATGGAGCCACCGGTATTGTTCACCTTGTCGGGTGCCGTCAAAGACAGCAAAACCCTTCAGTTTGTGGTGGATGCCAGCGTTAAACTCATCGGGAGCAACGGAAGCAGTGTAACAACACGAACCAATGAGAAAGGTTTTTATTTGTTCAGTGAATCGCAAATCGCAAAAAATACTACCTACGATATCATTGTTGACAAGGCCAACTATTTTACTGAAACATCGGTTGAGACTACAGTAGGAGTGGAGTTTAGCCGTGAATTCACAAAAGATTTCCTGCTCGAACCAATCCCGCAGAAGCCCATACCCCTGCCCGATATTTTGTATGATCTGGCCAGGTGGGAATTGAAACCACAGTATGAGGATTCTCTGCAGGGTTTAATAGCAACGCTTCAACAGAACCCAACAATCATTATTGAGTTAGCATCGCATACCGATAGCCGCGATACCGAAGAACGCAATGACATTCTCTCGCAGAAAAGAGCACAGTCTGTTGTTGATTATCTTATCATTAGGGGGATTGATCCTGACAGGCTCGTGGCAAAAGGCTATGGCGAACGTGTGCCACGTGTTTTTGAAAACGATATTGCTGTTGCAGGTGTTACGATCAAGGCAGGAACAGCGCTTACCGAGGATTTTATAAACTCCCTGGCTACCAATGACGCAAAAGAGGCTGCACATCAACTTAACCGTCGCACTGAGTTCAGGGTTCTCAGCAAGGATTTCGTGCCGAAAGCTGCCAACCAGCCAGTGCCCGAAACCATTGCAATTGTCTTGAATCCTGTTGACAACCAGATACCTTTCACCATCACCGGCGGCGGGTCGTTTCAGGCTGAATGCCTCATTGATGGATTTGGAAACACCTTTGTTTTTGATCGCAAAGCAAAACCTGCCATCTCGCTGAAAAAGGCGCTCGACCTGCTCAAGTCGGGCAGTTTAAGTGTTGACAACCTGATTGGTGATGATAAATCTGTTATCAAAGAAGGCTCAATAGACAATGGCGCTGTGTTTAGCCTTCGCGAAGTGAATATTGCCGGTAAAACCGTCAGAAATGTTGAGGTGGTGGTTGATCACAATGCCGAACATCCCTTTGTCATCGGACAGGCCTTGCTCGAACGATTTGGCAGCTTTGAGTTTGATGTGAAAAGCAAATTACTTATATTCAAATAGTTATGTCGGATCAACGCTATTCCTTGAGGGGAGTTTCTGCCGCGAAGGAGGACGTTCACAATGCTATAAAAAACATTGATAAAGGCTTGTTTCCTAATGCTTTTTGCAAAGTAATTCCTGACATATTGGCTGCCGATCCTGCTTTTTGTAATATCATGCATGCTGACGGTGCAGGTACAAAGTCATCGCTTGCTTACCTTTACTGGAAAGAGACTGGCGATCTGTCAGTGTGGGAAGGCATTGCACAGGATGCCATTGTGATGAATACCGATGATCTTTTTTGTGTTGGTGCCAATGACAATATTTTGCTTTCTTCCACGATTGGCCGGAACAAGCATCTCATTCCGGGCGAAGTGGTTGCTGCCATCATCAACGGTACTGAAAAATTTCTCGCTTCCATGCGCCACATGGGCATTGGCATACACAGCACAGGTGGCGAAACCGCCGATGTCGGTGACCTGGTGCGCACAATAATTGTTGACAGTACCGTCACTGCACGAATGCGCCGTGCCGACGTGATTGAAAACCACATCAGGCCGGGAGATGTTATCGTGGGGCTCTCATCTTTTGGGCAAGCCACCTATGAATCAGCTTATAATGGCGGGATGGGCAGCAACGGGCTCACCTCGGCCCGTCATGATGTGTTTTATAAAGACCTTGGCGTCAGGTATCCGGAAAGTTACGACCCTTCGATACCTGAAGCTTTATGCTACAGCGGACCACACAAACTCACTGATCCCAGCGGCGTGGATGGTGTTGATGTTGGAAAACTCGTGCTTGCTCCAACGCGCACCTATGGCCCCATCCTGAAACCATTGATCGAACAATACCGCCCAAAAATCAGTGCAATCATCCATTGCAGCGGAGGCGCCCAAACCAAGGTGCTTCATTTTGCAGATAAAGTGAGAATAATCAAAGACAATCTCTTCGACCCGCCTCCTTTGTTTAGCCTGATACAGCAAGCCTCCGGCACCGGCTGGAAAGAAATGTACCAGGTTTTCAATATGGGTCACCGAATGGAAGTTTATACCGACCAAACCACTGCCGCAGCGCTGATAGAAATCAGCAGGTCTTTTGGTGTTGATGCAAGGATTGTGGGTTATACGGAGGGATGCGACACGAAGAAGCTGCACATTAAAAGCAGGTTCGGCTCCTTTGAATACTAGGTCAAAGCACACATTTTCAATAAATTAATTCCCTTTAAAGGATAACTTTTTTTAATCGCCTGCATTGTGTAATTTTGCAGACTAAATATTTTGTTTGTGGATATTATAGATAAACTGGAGACCATCAACCGCCGTTGGGAGGAAATGGGTGAACAACTCAACGATCCCGCTGTAATGGCCGATATGAAGCGATTTGTGAAACTCAACAAGGACTACAAAGACCTTGAACCGGTTGTGGCCGCTTTCAAAGAATATAAGAACGTGATTTCCAATATGGAACATGCACGTGAGGTGGTGAAGAATGAAAAAGATGCCGACTTTCGGCAGCTGGCTCTCGACGAACTCGATGAGTTGCAGCCACGCAAAGAGGCGCTTGAAGAATCAATCCGTCTGATGTTGATTCCCAAAGACCCGCAGGACTCAAAGAATGCCATCGTTGAGATCAGAGCAGGCACCGGAGGCGATGAGGCAAGCATTTTCGCAGGCGATTTGTTCCGCATGTACATCAAATACTGTGAAACCAAAGGCTGGAAGACCGAATTGGTTGATATGAATGAGGGTACAGTTGGCGGATATAAAGAAGTGGTATTTAATGTTATAGGTGACAATGCCTATGGCATTATGAAATTCGAATCGGGTGTTCACCGGGTGCAGCGTGTTCCAAAAACCGAAACACAGGG
>DISP01000008.1:0-4247 GCA_002421995.1 Bacteroidales bacterium UBA6207
TTGAAGCACTCGACAATGAAGCAAAGAAAACGATCTCGGCAGCACACAAAAAAGCAATCATTGCACCTGACCCAACACCTGAATCTATTTTTGACTTCGTGATTCCGGAGCCCTATGTCTCCGAAAAATATCCTGAAGGGCAGCATGATGGCACTAATGGCGAAAAGTTGAAATTTATACAGGCACTCAACGAAACACTGAAAGCTGAGTTTCGACACAACCCCGACACATATATCTGGGGGCAAGATGTGGCCAACAAAGACAAAGGTGGTATTTTCAATGTGACCAAAGGCATGCAGCAGGAGTTTGGACGCGACAGGGTGTTCAATGCCCCTATTGCTGAAGATTATATCACCGGTACAGCCAACGGCATGAGTCGTTTCGACGAAAAAATCCGCATCGTGATCGAAGGTGCAGAGTTTGCCGACTATTTTTGGCCTGCCATGGAACAACTGCTCGAAACCTCGCATGATTACTGGCGCAGCAATGGTGCTTATGCACCAAATGTGACCATCAGGCTGGCATCAGGCGGATATATCGGCGGCGGACTTTATCACAGCCAAACCATCGAAGGAGCGCTGACAACACTTCCCGGCCTGCGTGTGGTTTATCCTTCGTTTGCCGACGATGCAGCCGGACTGCTGCGCACCGCCATGCGCTCGAAAGGGCCAACAATTTTTCTTGAGCCGAAAGCACTCTACAATGACCCGGTGGCTGAAACCGTTGTTCCGGAAGATTTTGAAGTGCCCTTTGGCAAGGCAAGAATTCGCCGTCAGGGAAAAGATTTGAGCATTATTACCTACGGCAACACCACGCACATGGCCTTGCAGGTTGCCGAAAGAATCAGCAAAGAAAAAAACCTGGAGATTGAAGTTGTTGATATCCGTTCGTTAGTGCCATTGGACAAAGAAACTATTCTTGATTCGGTGAAAAAAACATCGCGGGTGCTTGTGGTGCATGAAGACAAAGTGTTTGGCGGTTTTGGCGGCGAACTGGCAGCTATGATTGCCGACGAAGCTTTCCAATACCTTGATGCTCCGGTGAAAAGAGTTGGTTCCACATTTACACCTGTGGGCTTCAACCGTATTCTTGAAAAAGCAGTTTTACCCGATGCAGGAAAAATTTATCAGGCTGCCATCGAAGTGCTTGGTTTTTAATCAGGCAGCCTAACTGACTTATTTTGATTTAGCTGTTGTTGGTTTCTGTTAAAACAGAAATTAATGACAGCTAAATTGTTTATATACAATTACTTAACAAAGATTAACCAAACAACATTTTTCAAATCTTTCATTCGGATTTCAATAATCTTTACTTTTGAAGGCTTATCCTAAAAATTACTGAACATGAAATTGTCCCGGTTTAAAATATTACTCCCGCTCGTACTGATCTTTGGTTTGAACACCATCGTTGCGGCACAAAACAATTCCAAAGCCGATCCCAAAGAAACAAGTCAGAAGTTTGCAGCTGCACTTTTTTATATTGAGAACTTTTATGTTGATACGACACAACCTGCTAAATTGGTTGAAACAGCCATTGTGAATGTGCTGAAAGAACTCGATCCCCACTCTGCTTATCTGTCGAAAGAAGAACTAAACGCTGCCAACGAGCCGCTCGAAGGCAGCTTTGAAGGCATCGGCGTCACGTTTCAGTTGAGCAAAGACACCATATTGGTTGTTTCGCCTGTTCCGGGCGGACCGTCGGACAAGCTTGGGATTCTTGCAGGCGATAAAATCGTTAAAATCAACAACGAAGATGCGTTTGGCTCCAAAGTGAACAACAAATGGGTGATGGACCGTCTGCGTGGAAAAAAAGGCACAAGCGTCCATGTCGATATCTTCAGGTCGGGACGTAAAGACTTGATTCCTTACGATATCGTGCGTGATAAAATTCCGATCAACAGTATTGACGCCACTTTTATGCTGCCCGGTAAAACCGGATACATCAAGCTGAATCGCTTTTCCAAAACATCAATGGAAGAGTTTTACACCTCCATGGCAACGCTTAATAAAAGCGGCATGCAGAATCTTATCCTCGACCTGCGCGGCAATTCGGGAGGTTTTTTGAACACAGCCGTTGAGTTGTCGGATGAATTTTTGGACAACGGAAAGATGATTGTTTATACCGAAGGTCATAACAGTCCGCGACAGGAATACAAATCCACAGAGAAAGGAATTTTCGAGAAAGGCAAACTCATCGTTCTTATCAACGAGGCTTCTGCTTCGGCGAGCGAGATTGTTTCGGGCGCTGTTCAGGATTGGGACAGGGGTCTGGTGATCGGACGCCGTTCGTTTGGAAAAGGTCTGGTTCAAAGACCATTTAACCTGCCCGATGGCTCGGTAATCCGTCTGACTAATGCCCGGTATTACACGCCAACAGGACGCTGCATTCAAAGGCCTTACGAAGAGGGTGTTGAAAAGTATTATCAAGACCTTTATGATCGTCATGAAAGAGGGGAGTTTGTTCATGCCGACAGCATTCATTTTCCTGATTCTTTGAAATATTACACGCCTTCGAAAAGGGTGGTTTATGGCGGCGGCGGCATCATGCCCGATGTGTTTGTGGCTTTTGACTCAACACAATACACCAACTATTATTCTGATTTGATCCGCAAAGGTGTCCTCAACCGTTTTACACTTGAGTTTACCAACAGCAGGCGGGCAAGCTTACTGAAGGACTATCCCAACCCTGCCGCCTTTAAGAAGAATTTTGTTGTTGACAGGGAGATGATCGAAGCTTTTGATCAAATGGCAAGATCAGAAAAGATGGAATGGACCGAAGATCAATACAAAAGATCTGAAACACTGGTTCAATACCAGATAAAGGCATTGATTGCACGCAACCTCTGGGATTTGAATGCCTATTATGAGATTGTTGCGGATATGGATGAAACCATCCTTAAAGCACTCGCAGTGCTGAACAAAGAGAATATCTTTTCGTATTTGAAAAAATCTGCTCAGTAGTCGAGGTAGCGCGGCGAAAGATAGGTGCGTCCGCCTTTTTGCAGACGAAGCACCAGCAGCACTTCATGCGTTCCGCTGTTGAAGTTGGCCATTTTGTTGATCCCGATATCGTAGCTGTAATGCACTTCCAGCTGTGGGGTGGCTTGAATGCCGGCCTTAATGATGAAAGCATCGAGGTGCCTCCATCCGATACCCGCCTGAAGAACGCCAAGGAAAGCCTGTGCATCTAATTGCAGGTAGTTTACCTTTCCCTGCTGATGATACGACATGCCGGCCCGAAGCTTGTACTCATCCTGCAAAGTAAGCAGATAAGTTCCATAAACATGATGGTGCAATGGTGTTCGGCTGATTGAAGGATCGCGGTTGATCTCGCCAAGATGGTTTACAGCATATCCAATGTCAAATGCGCTGGCTGTCAGTTGAAGACCGAATTCGAAATCAGGACGTATGTACGACTCGTCGGGACGAATAAGTGGCTCGTTTCCCTCGTAATATACAAGTTTGGAATATAGGATGTTGCGCTGATAAATGCCTGCTCCAAGCCCGAAATTGATAAAGATATCATCGGTAAAATAAACCCTGTAGATGTAGTCAATCACAAATCTCCGGGTGACTTCCTTTCCTGTGGTTTGAGAGATAATATTGGCCTTGAGTCCCATATTGTGTGACCCGAAAAAATAATCTCCGCTTAGCTGATAAGCAGTCGGGGCATCAGGAAAACCAATCCATTGCTGGCGGCTGAGCAGTTGCAAATTGATGAAACCATTGTTTTCGATCAAAGCGGGATTGTATATTGCGGCTGTGCGCATGCTGTTGCTAAACAGCAAATCTGACTGCGCAGGCAGGCGGTCGCCAAAAACAACAGCGGTGATGCAAAGAATGAAAATGACTATCCTTTTCATGGTTTGAAGTCTTTAGCTTGCTGGATGGTGACCCTTTCACCATCAATATAGGGCACAATGAAACAATCCTGAAAACCTGCATTGCGTATCATATTGCGCAACGCTTCTGCTTCGGCCAGGCTGCTCCTGTTGCCGGCTTCGTATTTATAGGTTTTACCTTGCTCCTGAACATAAAATTGCAAATCGGGCAGCATGGTTTTCAATGCTGAGAAATATATTTCAGGATCATATTTATTGGCCGAAACCAGCACCTGAATCCTGAAAACCATTCGATTGTTACCGTTCATCTGTTGCAATCCGCCTGGCAATTCTGATTTATTTGAGCTTGCAACGACCTGGCTGTTGTAGTCAACAACCTGGAAGGTTGTGCGGCGGTTGGCCTGAT
>DISP01000008.1:4411-7987 GCA_002421995.1 Bacteroidales bacterium UBA6207
TTTTCAAGAACGATGTTTTGTTTTACATCGGGGACCCTGACAACGCGGGATTCGGTAAAAAATCCCTCACCACTGATTCTGATGGTGTAAATTCTGTCATACTGCAATGAGTCGAAAGTGTATTGCCCTGATTCGTTTGTGCGCGTGTTGTATGCTATTCCGCCCGGGCCTTTCAACTCAACTGTTTCGCCTTCCATTGGCATTCCGGTACCGCGTTCGGTTACTTTGCCTTTGGCGGTGACAGAATAGGCCATCGGCTGAAGTAAAAACCAATCAGAAAACTGGTTGGGCTCTTCTTTTGGGCTTAGGATTCTTTTAAGCTCTTCGTAATATCCCGGTGAGCTTGCTTTCACGATTCCTGTTGCATTTTCGGGCAATGATAGCACAAAACGACCACCACTGTCGGTTTTTGTCTGAAGCTGGTTTTCGCCGTTGTTGCAGACGATCGTGGCATCAGCCAGAAGGCTTGAGTCAGCAGCTGAAGCCACTGTTCCTCTTATGATTTTTCGGAGCGGGTAATCTTCAAAGAAATAGAGTTCGTCGTTTTTTGCCGTGTTCCTGTTTGAAGTGAAAACGCCTTTTAAACTACCTTTTTTCAGACTCAGCGAGAAGTCGTCGGCGTTCGAGTTGAATGGTGGCAGCAGGATCCTCAGGTTTTTATATCCGCCGGGAGTAATCGAAACAGCAAAAATGTCGAGACCTCCGAAACCCTGCTGGTGACCTGTTGTTGAAAACAGCAGCAAGCTATCTCCGATAAGTGTTGGAAAAACTTCGTCAAAGGCAGTGTTCACATGGGGTCCGGCATTTACCGGGATGCCCCAGTTGTCATCGGGCATGATGCTGATGCTGTAGATGTCGTTTCCGCCATAACCCCCGGGTAGGGTTGCGCTGAAATAAAGTGTCTTGCCATCGTCGCTCACAAATGGATGTCCGTAGTGGTATTTTTTTTGCACAAAACCGGCTGTTTTAGGACGTGAAAACCGGAATCCGGCAGCATCAAAGCTGCTCTGCATGATCACGCAGTTTTGCTTTTGGTTGTTGCAACGGGTGAAATATACCTGCTTGTTGTATGGATTATAACTGAAAATTCCAACATTCTTGTTTTGGTCAACGGGTAGTGGGATGGGAGGGCCAAAATCGCCATAGAGGTTTTCGACGGAAAGATATAATGCTGAAAAATCCTCTGACGTCCGTCCGTCAGTTGATCCAAACTGCCTGCCTGCCAATCTCGATGAGGAAAGAACAATATCACCATTGAACCAGGCTGCAGAATAATCACTGGCTTCGGTATTCAGATTCTTTGCATCAAAAACTGCCGGATGATCAAGATTTTGACTGTTTTCGAAGTTTTCGATCAACTGTTTCAGTCTTTTAGCTTCGGAAGAATAGGGGTCGGCCTTGAGTGCCTTTTGAGTAGAAATGCGGGCATTTTGGAGGTCTCCGGCTTTTAAACAGGCATCAGCGTGTGCAAGCAGCCATTCAGTTTGGGTGTCATCTGAGGCAATTGCAATGCCAAACCATTCAACTGCTGCATCGTAGCGGTTCATCCTGTTGAATGCGCTTCCGGTACGGAATGCGAGTTCTTTTTTATCGGCTTCGTCAGTTGTTTGCTCGTATGCTTTTTGCCAAAGTTTGGCTGCCTTGGCAAAGTTGTGGGATGAATACTGTTTTTCAGCCTGTCTGATAAGACTTTTTTGAGCTGTCAGTATATTGGAAAACAGCAGGATAAGGAAAAGAAATATGAAATTTTTCGAGCTCATTCCGTCACAATAGTTACTGATCCTTTTTCGGTTCTGACAACGTTTCCGTTCAGATCGCGCAATTCCATGATATAATAATAGGTGCCCGGTGCAACGATGGCTCCGTTGTAGCGACCATCCCAGCCTTCAAAACCTGAATACAACTCAAGTCCCCAACGGTTATAAACTTTGATAAAGTTACCTTTCAGGAACTTGTCGTTGATATTGTCACTGTTGGGTGAAAAAGCATTTATCGTAAGCTCTTTTTCGATGGGTTCTACTATCGTATAAGCTCTTGAGGTGCAGCCGTGAAAGCTTTCTGCCTCCACGAAAATGGTGTCGCTGGGGAGCACGGTCAAACCATATTCATAAAACATTTCCGGACCTTCAACAAGCAGCTGATTGCCTGACCAGAACCTGTAAACCGGATAAAAAGCCCCGGGATCAACAATAATTTTTCTTTGATCCTTTTCGTCACGAAGGGTAAAATAGGGCAGCTCGTTCACGGTGAGATTGTGCGAAACCGTTGCACTGCAACCGAAGCTGTTGGTTGCTGTGACACTGTATTCTTTTGATGTTTCGGATTGAATATCAATAAAGTCTGTGTGAGCAACCGGCAGGGTGTTCCAGCTATACGCATCGCCGCCGCTTGCCTGCAGCCTGATTGTTTCGCCTTGGCAGCAGGCTGTTGGTCCGGTTATCATTGTAACCGGCAACGGATAGAAAAGAACGCCGGCGCTGCCACGCATCATTGCTACACAATCACTGCCCTGATAAACGGCATTCACTGTGTAGCTGCCACTTG
This sequence comes from Bacteroidales bacterium UBA6207, assembly GCA_002421995.1. GTDB lineage: Bacteria > Bacteroidota > Bacteroidia > Bacteroidales > F082 > JALNZU01. The sequence goes on from DISP01000008.1 coordinate 6,956, forward strand.
TTTGGGGGGCAGGCAGGCTGATTGGTAAACCTGTTCCAATGAACGATCCGGCCGGTTCAAGGCCATTAAAGATAATCTGGTAGTTGACACCTGCCTCAGAACCTGAAAGGAAAACGCCATTATTTTCCATTCCTTCGCACCATGCACCCCCACCGCTAAATTGATGTATCACCGGGAGTGATAACTGTTGCAAAACACTGCTACCTGTCATCAAACGCTTACAGTTGTTTGTGTTTTGTGCTTCAATGGTATAGGTGCCACTGGCATAGACTTCGGGCCACGACAGCGGCTGTCCCGTTCCGCTGCTTGTAAGGCCTGTGAAAAACCCGTTTCTGAAAAGCGAGTAACTTACGCCGGTTTCGCTGCCGCTGAGTGTAACTGCCGGAGCCGTGCTGCCCTCGCACCAGCTTCCGCCACCAGTCAGCACATAGGATTGTGGCTGTGGCCATGTTTGTATTAACACTGAATCTTTAATACTTGTCTCATTGTCGGTCACGGTAACCCTAACCAAAGTTGTTGCGAAAGGTGTGATAAGAAACTCTGTGTTGCTGCCTGAGGCACCGGGTGGATTCGTTGTCCAACTTATTGTGTAATTGCCTGCACCGCCGGTCGGCAATACCTTGCAAATTACAGTCTCACCCGGACAGATGTGCGATGAAGATGCGCTCAGTGTGATAGCAAGGCTGCTGCCTGAAACATAAACGAATGTTTGATCCGTGGCCGTGCATCCACTCTGCGAATCAGTTACTTCCAACGAAAACTGGACGCTTTCGAAAAGTGGTTTTGTAAGCGGATTTGGTGATGTTGGGTTGAAAAGATTTTCGGCCGGACTCCATTGATAGGTGTAGCTGCCCGAGCCGCCGTAAACCTGACTTGTGAGTTGAACCGTTTCTCCCGAATTAATATTTATTGTAGCATTTGTTTCAACAACAGGTGGTGTAAACTGTTGGATGAGTGCCGAACCAGCCATTGCGGCTTTGCAGCTTTGATCGGATAAACTTGCTTCAACCGTGTAGATGCCGGGCTGACTGA
>DISP01000050.1 GCA_002421995.1 Bacteroidales bacterium UBA6207
AAAACAAAATATTGTATCAGCACAAAATCTTTGCCGTCGTTCACCAAGGCATACATTCTGTCGAGGTCAACAGGTTGAAGGCTAAGCTCATCCACAGTATTTTGATCTCTGCGCTTTTTGGTAAATGTTGTCACCTCAAAAGATTGACCGTGTATATCAGTCAATTTCAGCTTGTGAAGAAAAGGTGAGGAGGTGATTGAATCAATCATATTCTTTGGAAGATTGTTGAGCAGCGATTCAAAGCGAATATCGGCAAAGGCAGTAAGAAAGTTTAGCACACGGATGGTGTCATATGCTTCCATCTGTTGCTGCCTATTGAGCAAAGTAATTGAATAGCTGTGTTTTCCGGTTCTTTCGAGTTGGTAGCTTTCATCAGGTTTTTTGTTGAACTCGAGACGTACGCTGGAGATGTCGTTGAGTTTGGTACGAAACACCGTATGATCCCGCCAGTTGTCCTGAATGGACGAATAGCGTGTTGAAAGAAAACCTTTAAACCCGGTAATTTGCATGATGTAGGCTGTTTCGGCACCTTCTTTCAGCATAAACGTACCGAGGTTGTCTTTCGGAGCATCGCCCACATAATACACAAGGCTTTTTACTTCACGCGGAAAAAGCGACAAGCCAAAAACTTCGATCCTTGGCAGCTGCTGATACACCTCTACTTTCACAGCCATACCCGCCATACGGGTGATCACATTGTCCTGAGAGGCCTTTGAAACGGGCGTCCTGACACGCAATTTCATCATGGTATTGAGCAGGTCGTCCACTTTGCGTGTTTGTGCTTTGAAGTGTTTGTTAACGGTCCAGCCATCTGCCACTCTTTCGAGCAGCACTTCATTGTCATCCATTCCTGCTATAAAAATCCGCGTCACGCTGGCGGTATCGCTCACTGCAAAGGATGCGTCATCATGCAGGGTGTTTTTCTGCTGATTGGTCCAATACAGGGCCAAAGCGATCAAGATTAGGACAAAGGTGAGGAGGAATGCAATGCGGTTATTTTTCATTTTTTTTGAATCATTTAACAGGTTTACGGCTGTATTTGCGCTTGCGAAGCATGAAGAGCAGTGCTCCGGCAGCAAAAACAAGAAGCACAGGCGCTGCCACGTTTACAACCTGCCACATCAGTTTATTTTTATTCAGCTTTGTTAGGTCGAGTGTACGGTTGGTCCGTTCTCTGGACCGGATGCTGACAAGGCTGCTTTCATCGGCAAGATAGCTGATGGCGTTGAGCAGAAAATCTTTATTGCCGTAGGTCCTGCGGGTGTACTGATCAAAACCGAGTGGCAGCGAATATCCCTGGGGCACATGAAACTGGTTGCGGGCAATGTCACCGTCAGCAACAACGATCATGGCTGTGTTACGGCTGTGGTCGAGGAAACCAATCTCTTTGCTGTCGGCAATTTCAGGTGCAATACGATTGGCAAACAAGGAGGAAAACTGCCCCTCGAGCAACCAAGCAACTATCTGTCCTTTACGGTTGTATTGCCGCTGGTCGGGTTGTTCGCGCAACATGGCAAGACTGATGAGTGCCGGAGTGCCGCTCATGCGTGAGTAATCCGAAGTTTTTAACAATGGCGTCTTATTCACAAGAGCGACTTCAACGGTATCGGCAGAGCTAACAAAGTCAGCCTTCAGGCTGTTGATGTTTCTAACCACGGGGTGTTCCGATGCCTGATTGAGCAAAGGGAAGTAGGGCCACCTGAAAAATTCTATCTGAGCCTGTCCGCCCACCTGTCCGGTGCGTAAGGGAATCGAAGCACTGTTGATGTCGAGCACGAGGTTCTTATTGAAACGTAGTCCGTATTTAAATAGCTGGTCGTCAATATTCAGCGGCATATCCACACCAATCGTTGACTCGTTTATCTGAAGACTGTCCATGGTGGCGTTCACCGGATCAATAAGCCAAAGCACTTTGCCGCCATACATCACATACTGGTCAATGATGAATTTGTCCTTTTCATTAAAAGCCTGCGTCGGTCGTGCAATGACGATGGCTGCATAATTGGGTAAAATCCTCACTTCGCCTTTGCTGTCGGGCTCGGAGCGCCGTGTCAGCACTGATATCTGTCCGTCAATCGCCAGACGCTCAACAAGATAGTTTTGTTGAAGACTCAGTGTCAGGTCGTGTGTTTCGGCAGCCGTGAGTTCGCCATGACCTTCAATAAATGCGATCTGAGGCTTTTGCAATTGCGAGAGCTTGCGAATCACATCAGCAAGTTTGAACTCAAGGTTTTGAATCGAGTTGTTGAGCACAGCATCAGGCGATGCGTTGAGCTGGTTTTCAAGAAGATCCACTGCAAACTCCCTGTCACGATACATAACAAGCGCTCCGGGAAAAATTAGTTTTTGTTCTGTTCCTGACGATGTTCGCATCTGTAACTCAGTGGCATTCAATCCCCTTTCTGCAAGAGCCTTGATCGTTTCGCCACGTTCCGACGGCCCAACATCCTGCAAGGGGTCAATAAATTCATATGAAATAAATTTATTGTAGGCCCTGAACTCATCCAGCAATTCCTTGGTTTCACGGCTTAGTTTCTTGAAACCAGCCGGGAAATCGCCTTCGAGGTAAATTTTGAAAAATACATGGTCGTCCAGCTTTTTCAGCAAATCTCGTGTTGGTTGCGATAGTGTGAAACGTTTTTCGCTTGTAAGGTCGAAACGGGTGAATAGAAAGCCGCCAATTATGTTGACAGTCAACAAGATAACAAGAAGTAATCCAAAAGCTGTCAGCTCAGTTTTACGAATACCGGAAAGTTTGTTTGGTTTTTTCATGCTCCTTACCATTTACGACTTGACAACGAAAGACGGGTTAGGCCCAAAAACAAGGCAATCAGACTTGCAAAATAAAGCAGGTCGCGTGTGTCAATCACACCACGGCTGATGGACTGATAATGTGTTTCGATGCCAAGCTGTTGAATCAACAGGTCGGCGGGGCCAAACAAGGACAATGAAAAAATAAAATCGAATCCGATATACATAAATCCGCTTAGTAAGACCGCGAGAATAAATGCAATAATCTGATTATCTGTTAAACTACTACTAAAAAGACCGATTGCCACAAATGCAGCAGAAAGCAAAAACAAGCCTGCATAGGCACCGGCAATGCCACCGGTGTCGAGGTTTCCGGGCGGAAGGCCAAGCCTGTAAACCGAAATAAAATATACAAGTGTGGGCAAAAGGCTCAGCAAAACCAAAGCCAGTCCGGCCAAAAATTTTGCACCGATAATCTGCATGTCGGTTAGCGGCTTGGTAAGCAAAAGCTCCATTGTTCCTGATCTTTGTTCTTCGGCAAAGGAGCGCATGGTGACGGCAGGCACGAGGAATAAAAATACAAAGGGCGCCATGATAAAAAGTCCATCGAGGCTCGCATAACCAAAATCAGGGATATTGAAATCTGTCGGAAATACCCACAGAAACAAGCCGTTGATCAGCAGAAAAACGCCCATGACCAGGTATCCGATAAGAGAATGCAGGAAGCTGCGTATTTCCTTTTTAAAGAGTGCTGTCATTGTTCTTGATAGATTCCTTTAGAGCTGCAAAAGTAAGGATTTTCCGCTTTCGGTGTCAGGCAAGACATTAAAGCGGCTATCAAGGGTTTTCTGCAGCAATTTTCTTATGCACTTCGAGGTAAACGGGCAATGCAGCCGAACCATACCAGGGAACGAGCTCCACTTCAAAAAGATGGCTTGCAATGGCAGGATCAGAAAGCATCATCGAATCGGCTTCGGTTTTGCTGCTTGTGTTGAGGATAAACAATCCCCTGTAATTCAAATCATTCTTACCAAAAGGGCCGGCAACCACGAGTTTTCCGGCATCTGCCAATCGCGAGATGTTGTTCATATGGCCGCGGAAAAGACTGTCGCGTACGGCTTTGTCAGTTGTGACAAACGAACCGGTTTTGAGTAAAGCAAAATAATAGGACTTCATACCATATTTGTCGGCGCCAAGTTTTCGTGCCTGAAGGCTGTCAAACGTATGTTCATGGCTTTGCGACTGAACCGCAAAAGCTGAAAGCACTATCAAGCCCGCTATAAGAAGAAAGATTTTCATTCTGAAATGGGTATTTTAAACAACTTTAGATAATTGATCACAAAACTAATCATTTTGGCTTTGCTTCACCCGGCTGTCCGACCAGTGGCTTCATTACAAAATTTGATGCAAATGATCCGAAAGAGCAGTAGATTTCACGTAAAATTCCTGCCGATTACAGAGTTAGTTGATATAATATATTGATTTTGTGATCATTACATTTATACGCTTCAAATATAAGCTGTAGCGGGGAAACCCGACTCTTTGCATTCCGGTAAAATGTATAATTTCGCAACCTAACCACACAACGCTTTATTAATGCACACACACGGAAGATTGACCACCATCGTATTTGTCGGCAGCGGCGCGATATCAACAGCACTTGGAAACATTTTAGCTGCAGATGAAGACCTGAGTGTTTGGTTGCTTTCTATCGAAGAGGAGGTGATTCAATCAATCAACGAACAGCATGTAAACAGCAGTTATTTTCCTAATTTTCAGCTAAATCCATTGTTGAAGGCCACCTCTGACAAATCTGTTTTGAGCAATGCCGACATCGTTTTTCTGGGCATTCCTTCTACAGCTATTGTGGGATATTTGTCAGAAACAGCCAATCTGTTGCGCCCAAACACCTTGCTTGTCAACCTCGCCAAAGGTTTCGGGCCGAGCCACAGGCTGATCCCCGAATCGGTGAAAGATTTTTTGCCACATGAGATGGTCGTGATGAAAGGCCCGTCATTTGCGCGGGAAATCATCAACCGCCAACCAACCGCTTTCACCATTGCTGCCGAAAGCAATAAAAGCTTCGCCCTTTTCAAAGAGCTTTTTGATGGCACTTCGGTCTATCTCGATTTCAGCACCGACCTTGCCGGCGTAGAGTATTCAAGTATTCTTAAAAATATCTATGCCATCATCATCGGCATTGTTGATGCCAATTTCGACTCGCCAAACCTCAGGTCGCTGGTGCTTTCGCGCGCCATCAACGAGATGCGCAGCCTGATGGTTCATTTTGGTGGTCAAAGTGAAACGATTTTCAAATACTGTGGTTTTGGCGATTTTTCACTCACCGCACTCAACGATCTGAGCCGCAACCGAACACTGGGATTGCTCATTGGCAAAGGCTTTTTCACACAGGGCATTTCGGAAAAAGTGGTCCTCGAAGGCCGGATTGCCGTAAATGTTTTCTTCGACCTGCTGCAACGCGAAGGTTTTTCGCCGGACACTTTCCCTTTGATGCACGAACTGTGGAAAGTGTTCAATGAAAAATATGAAACCAAAAAATTTGTTGAACGGATTTTGCTTTCCGCATCTTCTACTGAGTACTAACTCTTTTCAGCCTTCGCGTAAATCAGGTGCAACACACCACTTTGCCGGGGTTGAAGAAATTTCTTTGCAGATTTGCATATTTTCATACTTTTGAAAATCGTGCCAAAACCTTGTCACCATAACTTACGAAATACGAAAGCCAGGATGAAAAAGCAACTGCTCACTTTCCTTTTAATGCTGCTGGGATTGCATGTGCTGCCACAGCTGCCAATAAGCGATAATAAACCACCATCAAAAGCAGATGATCTTACTGAAGAACAGCACATTATCCCGGCTATTGACGCCAACTACGAGATCGAACGGGTTTACAAGCAGTTTTTCAAAATGGATGTTTTGCTTCAGCCCGATAAAGGCATTCTTGAAGTGGACTCGCTGTTCAATATTTTCAGCGAAAAGCTAAATCGTGAAGCAACAAGTTTCCATTCGTTCAACCCCAATAGCTTGTCAAGGTATTTTCTTGAAAGCAATTACAGACTTTGGGGTGGATTTTATTTGAAACTTGGCCTCTGGCAACTCGATGTAAACAAGCGTATAAAAGCTGTTCAGGTGAAAATTGATGAGCTTGAGCACACCATAAATCTGTGGGAACGGTCGCTCGGATCGAAAGAATACGAACTGATACCCAATAATTTAAAAATCAGAATTGTTGAACTTGTTGACAAAGCAAATGACTACCGCTCGCAGTTTCACCAGCAAAAGCGAAATTATATCCTGCTCGAAGACGGTATAACAGACCAAATTGCATTTGCCAACCAAATCCTCGTCGAAATTGATGCCTTGCAGCAAAACAGAAGGGATAGTTTGTTTATTGCCAAAGACCCGAATATGTTTCAACTCCGGCTCAGCAAGGCCGACTATCTTCCGGTGATTCCACGTTTCGAAAGGGCTTTCAACGAGAGTTTTAAAACCATAGAAAACTACTTCGCCTCACAAACACTTTTTTGGTTTGTCATTGTTTCACTCCTGTTTCTGGCGTTTTTCACCGCAATCAGACGTCGGTATCTGGCCATGAGTACCGACCCCACCGAGCCCGGACACAAAACCATTCTTCGCATCTTTCAGGGTCATCCCACACTTACTGTCATCACCATGATGATGGTTTTCTTTCATTTGCTCTATCCCTTTTATCCGCTCATTCTCAACCATCTGCTCACGCTTGTTTTGCTCATCAATATGTTTTTCATCCTGAAAAGATTTATTGACGCACACACACGCAAGTTTATTTTCAGACTGGTAATATTATTGCTAATCAATGATCTTGAGATCATTATGTGGTATTTTGGGGATGTGGCACGCTACTACATACTCTTCGAAAC
>DISP01000124.1 GCA_002421995.1 Bacteroidales bacterium UBA6207
CTTGATGTCTGGAGCAAAACCACTTTTGGCTCAAGAGTTGAACCGAACAACAGCCATTGAAACAGCGCTTCAAAATAGTCCAAGGTTGAAAGCTGCAGCCATTGAGGTGATGCAGTCTGAAGTTTCTGTAAGAACAGCTTTTGACCCTGACAAAACAATAGTTTATTATAATTTTGATCAGAATAACATTGCCGAAAATGGACAACCACTCAAGGTTTGGGGCATTCAACAGCAATTCAGCTTTCCTGCATACTATGTAGCCCGCAATAAACTCCTTGAGGAGCTTCATCAAACTGTATTGCTTTCATACAACAGCATGAAATTGCAACTTATTAAAGAGGTTGAGTTGACTTGGGAAGAAGTGGCCTATCATTGGACACTCAAAAAAAGTCTGACAACACTCGACTCAAGCCTTCAGCTTTTTGCTGAGGCTTCACGCAAAAGTTTTGAATCAGGAGCGTCCAATCAGCTTGATTATCTTGCCGCTGCATCCAAGGCACAAAGCGTTCATCTGCGTGTGCAGGACACCGAAAAAGCATTCAGAACGGCCGCGCATCATCTGCAGATGCTTTTGAATAAGGAGGTCGTTTTGCCTGTTAATTTCGATTATTATCCATTGTGGGACGACTCCTTGAGGATTGGCGACAGCCTTGCCCTCGAAATATATTTTTCGAATAGCAGAACAGCTGTCAAACAACACAAAGTTGCAAAATATCAAGCCTGGCCTGACCTAAACTTTGAGTATTTTTTAGGAGCAAACAATGTTGCGGATTCCAAAAGATACAACGGATTTCAACTTGGTCTGGCTATACCTATCTGGTTTCCATCTAAATATGCAGCGGTAAAAGCGGCAAGACTACAGTCCGAAGTAACTTTAATTTTATCTGAATCAAACAAGCAAAGGCATGGCGATGCAATGTTCGGAAAAAATCTGACTTTGCAGGCTGCCAAAGAGAAGTTAGCGTTTTATCAGCAAACTGGTATTCCGCAAAACAATGCGCTTCGTGCTGCCGCATTGCGCTCTTACGAAACGGGCGAAATTAATGTGCTCCAATACCTTTTATTGCTCGATCAGGTGCTGAATACAGAAAATGATTATCTGAATGCTATTCATCAATACAATTTGCAATTGATTGATATCAAATACTTTATTTTTGAATAATCGTAATGAAATTTTAGATTTACAGTTAATGAAACATAAAACCCAACTTTCAAAATTGTCGTTGTTCTTTATATTGATTACAACCACATTGACAGGCTGCACAGGTGGTGAGAAGCATACGGCTCGAATTGAGGAACAAAAGAAAGCAGATCTCATAACATTGAGTCAGACACAAATAGTTTCATCAGGATTGAAAATCGGCAAAGTTACCGATACACTTGTCAATAACTTTCTTAACCTGAATGGCTATATTGACGTACCCCCCTCGCACAGGAGTTTAGCAGGAACTTATTTTGCCGGAAGAGTAGTTGCGATACATGTTAAGACAGGACAGTTGCTTCAAAAAGGAGATGCGCTTATCAGTCTAGAGAATCCGGAATTTATCAATATGCAGCAGGAATACCTGGAGGCACGGGGACGGGAGGTTCTTTTGAAACAAGATTTCGAACGTCAGCAGTTGCTTGCAAATGAGAACATTGCATCGCAGAAGGAATTGCAGTTGGTTGCTGCTGATTATTCTGCAGCTGCCGCCTTGGTGAGTTCGCTTCGCGCTAAACTGGAGCTTTTACAGCTTGATCCGGAAAACCTTAGTCCGGAAAAAATGCAAGCCCGTATTCAAATACACGCTTCAGTGAGTGGCCTTGTTGCAGGTGTATTTGTTTCAAACGGACAATGGCTCTCGCCCGAAACTATCGCAGTTGAATTGGTTAACCCGGGGGATCTGCAACTTCGTATGCAGGTATTTGAAAAGGATCTATTGCACCTTATTACGGGTCAACAGGTTATAATCAGTTTACCGGGAGATACTTCCTCAATTGCTCAAGGGTTGATATCTCAAATCAGTCCTCAGATCAATATGGAAAAACGAAGTGCTGAAGTAATAGCAAAGATTCGGACACCATTGTATGAAGAATTACGCCCGGGAATGTTTGTGAATGCGAGAGTTGCCATTGCCAATCATTTGGTCAGCTGTCTGCCTTCCACAGCCATTGCTGAAGCAGATGAGCGTTTTTATGCGTTGCTTAAAACTTCGGCCGACACACAGGGACAATCATTTAGAAAAGTCGAGGTTGTTCCCGGTCTTGTGTTCGGTAAACTAACTGCAGTTGAATTTATTGAGAAGCATGATTCAAATGCTGATTTTTTATTGAATGGAGTATTTCAGTTGATTCAAAACCAGGAATAGCTTTTTAAAAATTCCCGGTAATGACCCACTGTTAGTCTTCTGGCATCAGAAAGCATCACATTTTTGACTTCCTACACACCAAGGTGCGTGCTGCAATCACAAGATATTTTTTCGGCATCTTGTATGTTACACACCAAACGAAAGCCGTACTTTTGCGCCTTTGTTTTTCTGACATGCACAGATATTTATCACTCACCATATTAT
>DISP01000225.1 GCA_002421995.1 Bacteroidales bacterium UBA6207
GAGGCATCAAAGTCAATAGTATGAATGCCGGTGCTTTGAACTTCGTTGACAGGGGTGGCCACCTCGTTTCCAAGCTGATCAAACACTCTCAGGCTGACTTTTCCATTGGAAGGAAGGTAGTAGCTGATACTCGTTTGACCATTGAAAGGATTTGGGTGGTTATTTCCAAGCCTTAGCGCATTCGGATTGGCCGAAATGTCGCCCAAACCTGCAAAAAGCGCGTCGTATTTTTCCTGAGCTTCACTCAAACCTGCCAGCATGGCTTGTTGCGTTGTGCCGATTGCAAATGCATAAAACACTTCAAAGGAAGCTTGTGGCGCAATATTCACCGGAGCTTGTGCTGTAATGGTTACCGGGCCATCGGCTGTGTTTGAAACATACCGGGGCTGCAATCCGCCCGAGTTCATCCAACCCCAATAGCCGGCGTCGGTCATATATCCATCAAACCATTCAAAAGAGGTCAATGATGAAAAATCGGCCGAAAGCAATTTCATGCCCATATTCATGTCGGTGCCACGATGAAAACGTAAAATACCTGTTGCGGCATCATAAGTTACGGTATCCATCCCATAAGTCTCTGATAATTCAGGAATGATATCAAGCCCGATCGTTGCACTCATGGCAGCTGTTTCGAGGTTTTTGACATCAAACTTCAAAACAGTGAAACTTTTGTTGGTCCAGCCGTAGGCATTGAGTTTTACTTCAACAGCCGGTGGATTGTTTGAATAGGTGTTGTCAAATGATCCGTAAATTTCAAAATCGCCCCAGCTGGGGTTTGCAACAAGTTCAGTTGGATCATGAGACTCTGCATCCTGATCATAATCAAACACTTGCCCAGAAGGAGTGCCCACCAGTATGGAAGCACGCTGCAAGTGTCTGACCTCATCCTGCGAGAAAAGACGAATGCGGCCATAGGTGTTTACATTGACATACATAGTTCCGGTATTGAATTCAGCCTGTGCATAAAGCTGTGTAAAACCAAGCATGACAAGAACAAAAAGAAGGTAGATTTTTCTCATAAAAAAATGTTTTAAGTGAGTAAGAGCGTTAAAATTCAAGTCAAAATTAATACACTTTTGATCGAAAATCAAAAAAAAGCAAAGAGAATAAAATTGTTTGGGGCAAGTCTTCCATTTCATTGAAAGAATCAACTAAAAATCTACCGCGAATCAACGTGAAAACACCTTCGCGATGCATTGTTTTTTAAACTGAGTGTCAAAAATCCATTGATGTTTGAAAATCATCAGCCGGAACAAACCTAACTTATTAAAAGAATACAACGCTATCTTGATTATTAACTAACTTAAAGGACTTCAATCATTCAAGGAGAATAATTTTTACTGTTTCGGTTTTTTCTTCCCCATAGAAGTTGCAGAAGTAAACGCCGGCAGGCAAACGTTGTCCATGTTTATTGCATCCATCCCATTGAGCAACAAACGAACCCGGAGCAGTCTCTTCAAATAGTAAATCAACTACTTTTTGATTTGAAATGGAATAAATGGAGAGTGTAAAGGATTCTTTCGGCGAGGTAGCAAAAGTAAAGACGATCTTTTTGTTGAACGGATTTGGAAAAGCATTTAATATCAATGCTTCATGAATATCGGTTGAAAGCCCTAAAGTGGCTGTTTCGTGCACTTGTGCAGTATCAAGCTCGGTGAGAAAGATATTGTCAAGCCAAATTTTCTGTCCATCGAGTGATGCATATTCTGCTACGATTTCAAAACGGTCGACGGATTCCCAGTCAAATAGTCCCTCGGGATTGTACCACTGCCCATTGTCCCAGGAACCGTGTTCGGTGAACGAATTCAGTGGAATATGCATGTGATGCCACCGTTTGTCGAAGGTTGTATTGAGGTGGCTGATCGTTGTTCTCATTCTCCATGGATGATCGTCAGCACCGGTTTTTGTGTCCAGAAAGCGAAGGTCAAGTTTGATCTCCGGGTTGTTTCCTCTCACAAACAGGTCAAGTGCATAGTTGTTTTGAACAAGCTTTCCAAAGTCGCGATCCGGCACAAAATCAAATACTACTGAACGATATTGGGCAAAGTCCGCTATATAAATACAATAATTTCCATTGTTGGGATAAGTTTCAGCGTAATAACTAAGTGTATCAGGCGACCAGCTTGCGTCCAGGATGTTTGCGCCAATAAAATCATCATAAACAGCAAATCCTACAGAATCAGCAAAAGGCATAAAAGGTGTTTGTGGCGGCACATTTAATCCAAGCGCTTCTACCAAAGGGATATTAAGATCGTGTTCAAAAAACTCGTTCGATCCTTTCCCGAATAGGCCAAATCCGCCTCTGTAATCCCAAATAGCCCAGGGAATTTCCTTTTCTTCGAGGTATGTTCTTACTTCTTGATACCAGACAACACGGTCAGACGCTTTGCTGTTGGGGATAAACACACCAAATTCTCCGCAAAAAACATCAACTCCGCGTGTATCTCGAAAATCAACAGCGATGTCAATCAATGACTTAATTTTCGCGACAGTGCCCTCGCCAGCATAATTATTCAAAGCACCTTCGATCCAGCTGCCTTGCAAAGTAGGCGGGCATTCCGGCATGGAATCGGGGTGAAAAGGAAATGGTACTCCTGCCAGTGGTTCCATCGAAGGACTCACCCAACTGGCTCCCTGGTGTGTAAAAACAAAAGGATCATAAAAATGAAAGGTGTACAAAAGATTGGTGTCGGCATACACAGGCATATCATCAAGGTCATTGTAACTGTTGTAACCAGAAGGACCCACAATGATGGTGTGATGCGCATCAACTTGCCTTATTGCATCAATGGTTTGCTGCTGAATAGCTCCCCACAAAGCATTTGAGATGCCATGGGGCTCATTGAGTATTTCATACCAAATGAAGTTGGACTTGCTGCTGTATCTACCGGCAATTTGCGGCCAGACGCTTACCAAAACATCCGCAACTTGAGGACTCGTATTGATTGACGGATCAAAGCTGTGATTGTCAATGATCAGATGAATTTCAAGCGCTTCTGCCCAACCCACTACAGAATCAAGAAAAGTAAAAAGCAATGGATCAATCAAATAGTCAGGCTCCCCCAAGGTCATTTCATGAAGATTGACAGGCAGGCGAATCACATCACATCCAAGGCTTTTGATGTCCATGAAATCCTTTTTCGTGTATTTTCGATACTGGATTCCTTGCGCTCCATTGGTTTGAAACCAGTTTGTGATATTCACTCCTTTGTGAAAAGTATTTTTTGTTGCAGGCTTGTTTTGCTTAATGTCAGTTAAAACAGAATTTGAAACCATTGATAATTGAGCTTGCATATCAACAGAAAAATCATGGCTGTAATTGAAAATCTTATCAGATTTATTTTCTGTAAATACTTTTGGCATACAAAAAAGCGGAAAGAATCCCGAAAACAGAAATCCAATAATCAGATGGCGTATTTTCACAAGTAATTATTGTTAATGGCAATAAAATTCTCAACAAAACTAATAAACAAATTAGCCTTGTATGAATATTTGACAAATTAATCCTTGCATTTGAACGTTTTACCATTGCAGCGCAAACCGCACAGATGCTTCGAAGTCAATTTCAAAAACTTCCTTTACTTTTGCCCCATGATTATCATTGACAACACGATAGTAAGAGACGACCTGATCCAGGCACGCTTTATCTGCGATCTTCCGCGCTGCAAAGGCGATTGCTGTGTGGGGGGCGATGCCGGTGCACCGCTCGAAGACCACGAAATCGAGCTGATGGAGGATGAATTTGAGATTTATCGCGCATATATGACCGAAGCCGGCATCAAAGTGATTGAGGAACAAGGTGTTTTTGAATACGACGAACTGGGCAATCTTGTTACTCCGCTGGTAAACGACCGCGAATGCGCTTTTGCCGGTTTTCACGAAAATGGCGTGAGTTTTTGTGCAATTGAAAAAGCCTGGCTCGAAGGAAAAACCACTTTCCGTAAGCCAGTGAGCTGTCATCTTTATCCGGTTCGGCTGTTAAAGAAAGACGGTTTCACACATCTTACCTACCATCAGTGGAGCATTTGTGTGCCCGCAAAACGCAAAGGCGAAAAAGAAGGACTGCCATTGTACAAATTTTTGAAGGAAGCTTTGGTAAGACGGTTTGGGGAGGAATGGTACGCGCGGCTTGAGGCTGAGGTGAAAAAGATACGCTGATTTCAGCACAAACATCTTTTGTTGCCGGCAACTTTAATTGCCTGTCGATAATGTCTGGTGCTTGAGTTTTAATTTTGAGGGCGAGGCATGTGCGGATTGAAGGTCAGGAGTTTACTGTTGTAAATGACTGACATGAATGATGCACATAACGAAGCTATCGGAATTAAAGACAAGCACAATTAACACAATCAGCGAAGCAATTCAGCTATTACTTCCGGAAAAAACCTGTACTCAAGTTCGTGAATCTTGACGGCGAGACTCTCGGGTGTTTCATCGTGGACAAGTTCTGTTTTTGCCTGAAAAATCACCGCTCCTTCGTCATAATGCTCGTTCACATAGTGAATTGTGATGCCCGAAAACTGTTCCCCGGCTGCAACAACAGCTTCGTGAACCCGCATCCCAAACATGCCTTTACCGCCATAAGCAGGAAGCAATGCCGGATGGATGTTGATGATTTTTCCCGGAAATGCTTCCAGCAACGAAGCCGGAATCAACCATAAAAATCCGGCAAGCACCAATAAATCGGTGTTTAATAGGCGAAGTTTGTTTGCAAGCTTATCCGTTTGATAAAAGCTTTGCCTGTCAATCATCTCAACAGGAATACCAAATTTTGCGGCACGATCAATAACGCCTGCACCTTTCTTGTTGCAGACTACAAGGCAAATCTCAACCTCGCTGTTATTTGAAAAATAACCGGCAATACGTTCCATATTGGTGCCGCTGCCCGAAGCAAAAATGGCAATTCTTTTCATCACACAAAAGTAATCATTTTGCCTGTCAGCACCGCGGTGGTTTCTCTATCAACGGAAATCCTTTACCTTTGCTCCACTCATTCAGACAGTTTATGGCAGTAAGCAACGAAATACTAACGGTCAATCGCAAGGCGCTGGAAATTAACCTCAACCCAACGATTTTTGGCAGTTTTGCCGAAATCGGCGGCGGGCAGGAAGTGGCGCGCAACTTTTTTCAGGCTGGAGGAGCATCCGGCACCATCGCCAAATCTATCTCTGCTTACGACAAGCGCTACAGTGATGCCATTTATTGCAAAGACAAATCATCCAGACGCTATGTCTCGCGCGAGCGGCTCGAACTCATGCTTGATGCCGAATATGAGGAGCTTACAGGCCTGCTTGCCTCGACAAGTCTTCCCGATCTGCGTTTTTTCGCTTTTGCCGACACCGTTTCAACACTCAACTTCCGAAAAGACAACATCAGCCACGGTTGGCTTGGTGTTAAGTTTCAGCTCAACCCGCAAAGCGAGCCCAACCAGGTGATCATCCATGTTAGGCTTTATGAAAATGATGCGTTGCTTCAACAAAACACCCTCGGTGTGTTGGGCGTAAACTTGCTCTATGCCTGCTTTTATCACTGGCAACGTCCAAACAGTTTTCTGCTCTCGCTCATGGACAACCTTGCCACCGACCGCGTGGCTGTGACAATGATACATATGAGCGGCCCCGATCTTTTGTATATTGACAATCGTTTGCTCTGTGTTCAATTGGTGAAAAACGGCATGACAAACGCCATTATGTTTGATCGCAATGGTCATGTGCAGGAGCCGGATGATATGGTTTACAAAAAAAACGTGCTTATTTTCAGAGGTAGTTTTCGGCCCGTGACCTATGTGAGCATTGATATGCTCAAAACAAGTTTTGCCTTGTTCAAAAAAGATGAAGATTACGATAAACACAACACCTTGCCACTCTGCGAGATAACACTCAACAACCTTTTACAGGAAGGCGATTTTGACGAGCGCGACTTCCTCGATCGTGTGGATGTGCTCAACGAAATGGGTCAAAATGTGATGGTTTCCAACTTTAGGGAGTTTTACAAACTGGTGGATTATATGTCGCAGTTTCGAATCATCAAAATGAGGGTTATCGTTGGGATTGAGACCTTTATCAAAGTGATGCATCCCAAATATTACAGCAGTTTGCGTGGTGGAATTGTGGAAGCCCTGGGAAAGCTTTTTCCTGAAAACACCAAAATGTATATCTATCCGGCTTTAGATACAAGTTCGGAAAAGCTCATCACAATCAAAGACCTTGTTTTTACGCACGAAACAGCACATTTGCTGCACCATTTAGCTGCCAACAGAAAAATCCTTGACATTCCGGGCGTCAATCCCGCTTATCTGCGTGTTTATTCTCATGAAGTGCTCGAAAAAATCAGAACTTCAAATGCCGATTGGGAAAATGATGTTCCCGTTTTTGTTGCCAAACGCATTAAAGCGCGCAGACTTTTTGGCTATAATGATCAAAATGAATGATATCCTAATATTTTAAAAAGAATTAACCATGTTTAAAACGAACAGTTATTTTGATGGAAAAGTGATGTCAATAGCCATTGACAACGCAGATGGCCCGGCAACAATTGGCGCCATGAAAGCCGGCGAATACGAATTTGGCACCTCAACGGTTGAATACATGACAGTTGTATCGGGCAATATGGAGGTGATGCTCCCCGGCGAAACAAGCTGGAAAACATACAAGCCTTTCGAGACATTCATTGTGGCCAAAGACGTGAAGTTTAAGGTGAAGATGACCGAAGAAACGGCTTATATATGTCATTATAAATAAGCCTGTTGAGATAAAATCAACCCAACACGAAACGGTGTATCGGGACATACAGCGGACCTTCTTTGCGCAAAATGCTCTCGAACAGAATGATTTCTTTTACGGCTGATTGCTGAAACACTTGTTGTGGCAGTTGTTGCATCACGCGCTGAAATGATGGCTTATCTTCCAAGCCTTTGATGCGGCCCAAAGTAAGATGCGGCACAAAATTTTGTCTGTCGCGCGCAAAACCTGAGCGGTCGCAGGCATCAATCACTTTTTCGGCCAAAAGATTCATTTCGGCAGAAGTTTTGCTGCTGCCCAGCCAAATCACACGCGGATCGTAGCGGCTGCCAAAAACCCCTGTGCGATCAAAAGTAAATTCAAAGCTTTTTTGCGATTCCAAAGCCTGTTCAATAGCCGAAACAATAACCGGAATGGCCTTTTCGGGCGTTTCGCCGATAAACTTGAGCGTGAGGTGCATGTTTTCGGACTTGGCCCAGCTGATGCGCTCCCGGGCTAATTGTTGTTTTAGTTGCTCCAGCAGCAAAAGCAGGGCAGGAGTAGCTTGCAAATGAATGGCAATAAAAAGTCGTTTCATGCTACAAAGATACAGGCAAGGCCAGAAATTTTTTGTGTCTCTTGCTTTTTAAAACCGAATTTTAGTAATTTTGCTCCCTCAATGGGGAATTAGCTCAGTTGGCTAGAGCGTTTGACTGGCAGTCAAAAGGTCATCGGTTCGATTCCGTTATTCTCCACTTGATATTTAAAAGGCTACAACTAATCAAGTTGTAGCCTTTTTTCTTTTCATTCGGTATTCTTTTTTTGCACAGTTTTGCTTGGTGTTTACAACCTAAAGTTTCAGTTTTTGTCATTAGATTAAATTTTATTTAAGCTGTCAAAACATCAATGGTTTTGATCATTTTTACTGAATAATTCTATTCCCGATGCGCATTGCAATCCTTAATGGCGATCCTTCGCCAAATCAAAACCAGATGAACGGTTGGCTTCGAAGCTACGAAAACAGTTTGGTTGCCAATGGCCATCAGGTTGAACATTTTCATTTGTCTGAGATGAATTTGCATCATTGCATAGGCTGCTGGACGTGCTGGTGGAAAACACCCGGGCGCTGTGTGCACAACGACGATGGCGAACAGGTTTTCAGGACTGTTATAAATGCCGATTTTTTTGTTTTTGCTTCTCCATTGATAGCGGGTTTCACCTCTGCATTGCTCAAAACCATCACCGATCGTTTTGTGGTGTTGATTCATCCTTATATCGAAATAAGGCTGGGAGAACTGCATCACCGAAAACGCTATGACAAGTATCCGAATTTTGGTTTGATACTCTCAAAAGAAGCAGATACTGACGAAGAAGATTTGCGTATCGTTCGGGATATGTACGATCGGCTTGCTATCAACTTTCATGCGAAGATGTTGTATATGAACCTTGTTGAAGAACATAATCCGGAGGAAACAGCCTATGTCACTACTCATCATTAACGGATCGCCACGCAACAAAAAAAGCAATTCAAAGATTCTTGCCGATAAGTTTTTGGAAGGATTTGCCTCTGTTTCTCAAGAGCCTTTTGAGGTGTTTTACCTTGCATCTGCAAGCAGCAGGCAAGCACTGATGACGGCATTTGAAAGTGTTGATACTGTTATTATTATTTTTCCGCTTTATACAGATTCGATGCCGGCTATCGTGAAAACTTTTTTTGAAGAGCTCTTTCATAACAGGTCAACTCGCTCAAAAACAATGGGTTTTATTGTTCAGTCAGGATTTACAGAATCCGTACATTCAACTTTTGTGGCGGCCTGGCTTGAGAAATATTGCCGCAGAATGGGTTTCAATTATTTGGGAACGGTGATCAAAGGAGGGGTTGAAGGAATTCAGATTATGCCTGCGGGAATGACAAAAAAGCTGTTTGCTGATTTTACTGCTTTGGGCCGACATTTTGGAAACACCGGACAGTTTGATCCTGTTTTGACGGAGAAGCTGGCCAAACCATTTCGTTTGTCAGCATTTGCTTTGTGGCGGATGCGTATGATGCCTGCTTTTTTGAGAAATTTTTACTGGAACATGAACCTGCGTAAAAATAAAGCCTTTGATCTCAGGTTTGATCAGCCATTCAAAGCGTGAGTGGTTGTTTTCAATGCTGAATCTTATTCAACATACCAGTCTGGCTTGCCTGTCAGAAAACCTGAGCTGAGAAGATAAAACTGTTCAGCAGCTTCTGCATGAACCCAGTGTGAAGCATTTTCGATGGTAATGATTTCTGCATTGGGAAAATTGGTGCGAATAACAGGATAATCCTCCGGCAAAATATAATCAGACTGCCCGCCCCTGACAAAAAGCGTTGGTTTGTAAAAGGCGGTGGAAGTTTCGATGGCATCGAACATTTGGTGCAGATTGCGCGAAATGCCATCAAGGTTGAGGCGCCATTCCAGGGTGTCTTTGTCGCGCCAATGTAGGTTTTTCATCAGAAACTGCCTGATGCGCAACTCCTTGACGCGTTCTGCCAGTTGTGCCTCGATGCTCGCACGCGACTGGTGCTCTGCTAAATTAATGGCTTGCATGGCTTCGATAATGTTGCGGTGATTGGGTCGGTCGCCATAAGCTTTCAGGCTGATGTCAACCACAATAAGCCGGTTAACCAGTTCTGGAAATTCGAGCGTGAACCGCATTGCCACCTTTCCACCCATGCTGTGGCCTAACAAGATTGGATTTATTATCTGCTCATCTTCAATGAGTTCTGCAAGATCATCGGTGAGTGCCAGGTAATTGAACACATCGCTGTGTGGAGAGAGTCCGTGGTTGCGTTGGTCGGGGATGATCACATCAAATCCTTCATCGGCAATTCGCCTGCCAAAGGTGACCCAATTGTCGGATATTCCAAACAAGCCATGCAGGATAATCAGGGGTTGATCGCCTTTGCGACCATAGCGTCGAAAAAAAAGTTTCATCGTAGCCTAAATGTTTGTCAAAATTATAAAATCGAGCGCAAACTCATTGTTCGAGCTGTTTCAGATGGTTAAGTTTTTTCATTTCAAGAAAACTGCTTATTCCACCTAAATGCTCTTTAACGCGTTTATTTCCAAACTCATACACTTTGTCAACCAATCCGTCAAGGAAGTCGCGATCGTGCGAAACAAGCACCAGCGTGCCGTCATAGTCCATGAGCGCGCTTTTAAGGATATCTTTTGTGCGCATATCAAGGTGGTTGGTGGGTTCGTCGAGTACGAGCAGGTTCACGGGTTCGAGCAAGAGTTTGATCATTGCCAGACGTGTGCGCTCACCACCGGAAAGTACTTTTACTTTTTTGTTCCAGCTTTCGCCGCCAAACATAAACGCGCCAAGCAGGTCTTTGATTTTGGTGCGAATGTCGCCTTTGGCCACATCGTCAATGGTTTCGAATACGGTGACTTCCTCGTTGAGCAGTGAAGCTTCATTTTGGGCAAAATATCCGATCATGGTGTTGTGGCCGAGGCTCAGCTTGCCATCGAAATTTGTTTCGCCCATGAGGCATTTCACAAAAGTTGACTTTCCTTCGCCGTTTTTTCCAACCAGCGCAATGCGTTTGCCACGCTCAACCACAAAAGAAACATCAGAAAAAACAAGGTGATCATCATAGCTTTTTGCCATGTTTTCAACGATGACCGGATAATTTCCTGAGCGTGGTGAGGGCGGAAACTTAAGTTTCAAAGCCGAGGTGTCTTCTTCGTCCACCTCTACCAATACAAGTTTTTCGAGCATGCGCACGCGCGACTGCACTTGGTTGGTTTTGGAGTAGGTGCCTTTGAAACGCTCGATAAACTCTTCATTGTCGGCAATAAACTTTTGTTGTTCGTCGTACTGTTTTTGCTGTTGTTCGCGGCGTTCTTTCCGCAACTGGAGATAGGAAGAGTAATTAACGCGGTAGTCGTAAATTCGACCCATCGTCACTTCGATGGTTCGGGTAGTTATGTTATCAACAAAAGCCCTGTCGTGCGAAATTACGATGACGGCTTTGGCGCTGTTGATCAGAAAATCTTCGAACCATTGCACCGATTCGATGTCGAGGTGATTGGTAGGCTCATCGAGCAG
>DISP01000241.1 GCA_002421995.1 Bacteroidales bacterium UBA6207
TTCCCAGCAGCTCCAGGCGTTCTTTTGTAAGTTGCTGACCCAATGACTTATGTGTTTTTATCTGATTGCTTTTAATTGCTGTTGATGCATCTCTGCCTATCCCGTTATCCCGCACATAAGCTGTTATGGCATTATCCGATCTTAGCAGTTTTATTTGAATCCGACCCTCTTCTTTTTTTGCTTGAATGCCGTGAATCAAAGCGTTTTCAACAAATGGCTGAATCAGCATAGGAGGTATATAGGTGTTGGCCATATCAATATTTTCATCTATTTCAAATCCGAACGTAAACTTGTTCGCAAATCTCATCTGTTCCAGTTCGAGATTGAGCTGAAGTGTGTTGATTTCATCCTCAACACTAACCAATGACTTGCGGCTGTTTTCAAGAATGAGCCTGATTAACTTTGCAAATTTTCCCAAAAACGACTGTGCTGCTCCGATGTTATTGCTCAGAATAAAACCCTGAATTGAGTTTAACGAGTTGAAAATGAAATGTGGATTTATCTGCACCCTGAGTAGTTTTTGTTCTACTTCATATTTCTGTCTCTCGAGTTTGTTTTTTTCAGCCAATTGCTTTACCCTGCTGCGCGAATGAAAGAATGCTGCACCGGAAAGCAAGGTTAATGCGATGAGTGTTGTGATAATCCTCAAACTTTTTTGTCTGTCAATTTCAAGCTCTTGTGTTGCCTTTTCGGCGTTGAGTTGCGCTATTTCACGCTCTTTTTTTTCGGTTTCAAACTCTGTCTGCAACCTGATAATTTCCTTGCGCGAGCTTTGGTTAAACAAGGTGTCCTTGAGATTTGTGAATTCGAGGTGATGAGAAAGGGCGGCCTGATAATTTCCCGTAGTTTCATAATATCTGAAAAGCTGAAAATGCGCTTCTTTTTCCAGTTTCACATGCTTGAGTTTTTGTGCAAGCCGCAAGCCTTCCATTGCACTTTGGCCGCCTTTGATACTGTTGTTTTGCGTCAGATAAAGTTCTGCTTGCTGAATGCTGGCATATGCAATGCCATAATCACTTTTTATTTCCGTGGCCTGTTCTGATGCCAGACGATAGTATGCAAATGCTTCCTGGTCCATTTTGCGCAGTTTCATGGCGTCGCCAAGGTTGAGGTAGGCATTCATCATTGACTTTTGATTGCGGCTTTTGAAGGCCAGGCCCAATGCTTTTTGGTAATTTGACAAGGCGCTGTCAGGCTGGTTTGTTTCGCGGTAAAGCTCTCCTATGTTGTTGAAGAGTGCCGCCATTTTCATTGTATCATTGAGCTGCTGCAATATTTCAAGCGATTTTTTATAATAATCGAGTGCCAGATCGTATTTCGACCAATCGAAATAGATTATCGCCAGGTTGTTGGAAGCCAGTGCGATAAGCTCCTTTTTCTGAGAGCTTTCAGCGAGGTTTAATACTTTTAAATAGTAATGGATCGAAGTTGAATAGTCGCCCGTGTTTGAGGTTAAGTTTCCAAGATTATTATACAAATGCATCATTCCCATCGTGTCATTGATGGTTTCAAAAATGTGAAGGGCTTCTTCGTAATACTTTTTGGCGCTGTCGGTCCTGCTGAGGTTATTCATTGAGATAGCCATCATATTCAGTGCCATTCCTTCTCCACGCCGGTTCGGGATTTTCTTCGCCAAGACGAGCGCCTTTTCTGCATAAACAATCGAAGTATCCGGTTTTGAATGGTTGAAGGAGGAAGCCAATGTCAGATAATTCTTCATCCTGGCATCATCTGTGAGCTTCCGGGCTTCGTCCGATTGCATCAGTTTCAGTAGCGAATCAATTTTTAGCTGAGCCCGGGTATTGCTGCAAAAAACGCTAAACAGCACAAATAAAACAATACTGCGAAAAAATACCTTTTCCATTCACTAAGAGTTTTCTGCCATTAAATCAATTAACCTCTCCGTTCCATCAATCTGTCTTGATCATTACTTCTATAAGTTGTTTTTTTGATGAAAATTTCGGTTGAAATCATGCAAAGCAGCCGTAAAAATACAAATTGCAGATATAAACAACTAATAATTGACATAAAATGAAAAAGTTTTCGCTGTTTTTTTCTTTTAAGGGCGCTGTTTTAAGCCTGCTGTTGTTTTTCACTTCCACCGGCAGCCTCTTTCCTCAGACCAGTGGCGAGGTCGTAAACCTTGGTTTATATGGTGGTCATGCATTGGATCTGACCTATTGCAACACCAATAACCGTCTTTTTGCAGCCATCGAAAAACCCGGCTCACTTTTCTACTCCGATGATCATGGTGTCACCTGGGTACGTCCCTTGCATATTGATTCTATGGAGTATGACATGGGCCAGCGCGGCTGGGGCGGAGGCGCCAGAAAGATTTTTACAAACAGCAAAGGCTGGGTCGCTGTGCGTACGGCCCAAAGCGGAGGAACTCTCACTGCTGCAATTGTAAGCTTTGATGAAGGCGATGTAAACACCTTTGAAACAGCCATTGACAGGACAATGCTCAAAAATATCAATACCACATACAACGCAAATGCTGTCACCGGCATCGGATTGTCTGATCATTATATGTATATCGGCCTGGAGAAATACCTCGTAAGGTGGAATGACACAGCCACTTACACCACCTACAATGTAATTGCCCAAACGGATACCATTCCTGGTATTGGCACTGATTTTGTCATCAGGGATATGGCAGTAGCCAACGATGTTACAGGCTTTCCTGTGTATATGGTTCTGTCTTCGTCAAATCAGACCGGTGGAAAGATTTATAAGTTTGACGGTGTCAGTTTTTCACCCGTCTCTTTGATTTCGGTTCATGCTTTCCCTCATACCATTGATGCTGTATTCACCCATCCGAATCAGGCTGGTGGCGATACCATTATTGCCAGCCTGCGCGATACTTTCAGCAGCAATGTTTTTATCTTTTTATCAACCGACGCGGGCACAAGCTGGACCAACATCACACCGCCTTCAGGTTCAAACTGGCCGCTGCACAGTGCTGATTACAGTCCGGCATGGGTGGCTTCGATGCCCGTGAGCAACGGATTAAGGCTTTCGTTCCCCGGTGGCGGTGTTTCGGACGACCTGGGTGCAAACTGGACGCCTCATGTCTTGCCTGATAATGCAATGGCCACTTATCCCACCGACCATAATATCGTATGTGGTTCATACGGCAGAGGCGTTGCTTTCAGCTCAACCGGGGCATCAGGCGCTTTCACTATTACAGATAATGACGGATTCGAAGCCATTGGAATAACAAAGATTGCTCAGTCGTCGGGTGTTTTTTATGTTTCAACAAATGGAGGATTGGGCTATACTGAGGCTTATTTCGATCCAACTGTTGTTGGTATTGACAAATGGAAGGCGCCCTATGGAGTGTTTCCAATAAGTGGGGTTGGCGACGATAATGGAGTCACTGCAGTGACTGTTAGTCCGACCGACCCGCTGCATGTGATTGCAGGCCACAGCAATGGTTTCTCTGTCACTACCACCGGAAATGCCGGCTTCACACAAATCACCCCCGCGGCCTGGAACACTTCTACAGCTAATATGGATATACGTGTGATGGATGTTAAGTTTGTGAACGACCAACTCGCTATTGCCGTAACCGGAACCGGGTCGAATGTGCTTCCAAATTTTCTCTGGGACTATGGTAATATCTGGCGTACAACCGATGGCGGAGCAAGTTGGAGTGTTGTAACCCCAACCGGATTTTATCAGGGTACGGCTGTCGAAGTTGGAACTGCTTCCGGTGATACTGTTCTTTATGCTACCGCAGGATACTGGGACGGTGCATTCCCCAAAGTGAACGGCTCACTCTGGAGGTCAGACGACCTGGGTTTAACATGGTCTTATATCGGGTCAGGCCCAACGGGTGTAATGTCAGGCACAACCGATATGCCCATCTATGATATTGATATTGACCCGCGTAACAATGACGTAATCTACCTTGCCTCCGGTCAAAACCTTGATTTTGCTTTGGTCAGAAGCAATGATGGCGGGATTAGTTATTCTACTTTGCCTGTTATGTCGCACGGTGCTTTTAGTTCAGTTCTCGTTAACCGTTCAAATCCCGATGTTGTATATTCCGGTGCAAGAAGAAATGTGTTCAGGTACAATAACGCTACCGGTATCACAATGATTACCTTTAACGGTATGCCTGGTGAGTTTGTGCCTGACCTTGAAAATGGTTCTACATTGCTCGCCACAAGCACTGGTTTCTATAAGCTGGTTGAAGATTTTGGAGCAGTTTCCACCACAATTGCCAGCGATGGCGATTGGAGCAACCCCGGAAACTGGACCAACGGTCAACCCGAATACCTCAAGAATGTTAATGTAAGTGCGTCGCTATCCAATGTGGATCAGCCCTTTGAAATGAACCGTGTGACACTGCAGCCTGATGCAGCGCTCACAATCGAAAACAGCGGGTTTATATCGCTCAATGATACTTTGATCATTCAGTCTGATGCAAGTGGCTACGGTTCGTTGCTGAATGAAAAGGAAGCTGGCGACATCCGTGCTCAGGTTCAAAACTACCTTACTGATGGTCAGTGGCATTATGTTTCGCCAATGACAGGAAACGCGGTTGCTTCTTCGTTTTATTTCAGTGGTGGCTCATCGAGCTGGATAAAACAATATGACGAACCTTCCAACTCATGGCAGTTTATCAACGATCTTAACCATATTTTGGAAACCGGAAGAGGCTATGCAGTGTGGGTTAACACATCAAAGGCCAATGAAACAGGCGTTTACAACGGTGTGTTGAATAACAACGACATCATTGTTTCGCTCAGCTACAGCGGTCCTGCCAATGGATGGAACCTGATTGGAAATCCTTTTCCATGCGCCCTAGACTGGGATAATGGCGATTTTGAGTCGGTAAACACAACAGGTATCGCCTATGTTTATGACAATGGCAACTACCTTGCACGCAATTTCTCCGGAGCAGGCACGCTCACAAACGGCGTCATTCCTGCCGGACAGGGTTTCTTTGTACAAGCAAATGCTGCCGCTGCCTCGCTCACCTTGAACAGAGCCGCACGTGTACATGCGAGCCAGGCCTTTTACAAACAACCTGAAACAGTGGTTGAATCGCTTGACATCACCTTGCAGGGAAATGGAATGCACGACAAAACCTGGGTTAGCTTTCACGAAAACGCAACAGCATTATTTGATGCCGGCCTTGATGCAGTGCGGCTCGAGGGCTCATCTGTTGCACCAAAACTTTATACAATGGTCAACGATCAGAAACTGAGTATCAATATGCTCAATGAATTCGAATCGGCTTATGAACTGCCTCTTTATGCTAAGGTTTCACAATCAGCTACGTATGAACTTTCTTTTGATTTTGTAGAGAGCTTCACTTCAACAACTGTTACACTGCATGACCTGTTAACCGGAGCACAACAGATTCTTAATAATAACAATCACTTTGTGTTCACTGCTACAGCTGACCAGCCGGCCGAACGTTTCAAACTGACTTTCCTCAAATCTGTAACAGGAATTCAAAACGATCAACATGAGAAACTTGCAAAAATCACTTATCAGAAACATCAACTCAATATTTCCTGGACGAGTGGGATTGAGGACAAGGCCGTCGTCAGTGTCTATTCAACTGATGGTCGTTGTTTGCTTCATTCTTCGCTCGAAACGGCAAGCGACTACAATGTGAGTCTTCCAAAACTGCCGGTTTCGGTAGTTCTGGTTCGTATCAATTGTGGCGATAAGCAACAAATCGAAAAGATTGTACTGCAATAAATTGAATAGCATGAAGAAGATTATTGTTTTGTCAGCATTGGTCTATTTGACCTTCGTAAGCGAATTATTGCCGGCCCAGGGGCCGCCCGACCCGGGTGGAAGCCCGGTTTACGAAGAACCTCCATTGGGCGGCAGCGCTCCGCTCGGCGATGAATTGCTGGTTTTCGTTGTTTTAATGCTCTGTTACCTGACCTATAAACTCTGGTATTTAAAACCACGGCTTAGCCGAATCCTTGCGATAATCAGGTAATACTTTAAAATCAAATTGTTATTATAAAGGTTTTCCCTCCATCATTCGTTTTAGAACGTGCCGGTCGCTTGACAGCGGCTGGTTTTTTTATATATCAAATATGCTTCCATCCAATGCCAGCAGTGTGTTTTGAAACAACTCGCGAGCTTCATCGAGCATTGGTGTCAAATCGGTATAGCGTGATGAAAAATGCCCCAGCAACAAGCGTTTGACCTCAGCGGCTTTTGCCATTTCAGCAGCTTGCACATTGGTGGAGTGAAAAGTGGCTTCGGCAGTTTTAGCAAGATGATGCTCAAAAGTTGATTCATGATAGAGCAAATCCACACCCCTGAAATAATCGGCCAGTTCAGGCCTGAATGCTGTGTCGGTGCAGAAAGCATAGCTGCGTGGATGACAGTTTTGTTGCTGAAAAGCAGTCTCTTCCATTTCGGATTGGGCTGCTTCAACAGCTTCTTGTTTTTCTTCAAAAACAAATCCCCAGGTAGGAATGCGGTGTACAACCGGAAACGACCAATACCTCAGATGCTCGTCTTCAAACATTAGATGCTTGCAGCCTTCCTTTAAGGGATGAAATAACAATGGAAACCTCAGTGTTGTGTCGGCTGCCTTCAGCTGAAGCCGAATAATATCAAGCAAGACGGCCGGCCCGTGCAGGTGTATCGGGCTCGTTTTTCCAATAAGGTGAAGCGTGTTGATGAGGCCGATCAGGCCAAAATAATGGTCTCCGTGTAAATGACTAATGAAAAAATGTTCGATGCGCATCGGGCTCACCTTGTTTCTTTTGAGCTGCATCTGTGTGCCTTCAGCGCAATCAATCATGATATATTTGTTGTCGTATTGCACCACCTGACTCGTCGCTGCCCTGTGCGAAGAGGGTACAGCAGAGCCTGACCCAATGATTGTTAGCTGAAATGTATTCATTCTTCAAAAATATAATTTTGATCGTAATCCTAAGCGTTAACAATCCATAAATCAGCTGTCATTCCTGATTTTCAAATCCATCGCTGCCTGAAAGACGATCTGCATTTCTTTACATCTTAAAAACATAAAAGATTGTATTTTTGTTTTGAATCGAAAATGATACATGGGATTTAAAAAAATTTCACTCAAAGCACCCACTGATTTTGATGATGCATGGCTGCGGAAAAAAATCAGAATATTACTGGGTATCAAACAGTTTAGCTATCTGCTCGAAAGCAAAAGCCTCGATGCACGCGACAAATCAGCCATTCATTGGTTGTTGCAAATTGGTGTTCATTCCGATGAGTTGAAAGGAGAAAACTTGTCTCCCGAGCCCGAACTACCGGTCCCGACTTCAGGAAATATGCGGCCAGTCCTGGTTGTTGGCAACGGTCCGGCCGGTTTTTTTTGTGCCTTTCTCCTACAGATGGCAGGTTATGCAGTGACCATGATTGACCGTGGCACTGAAGTTGAAAAACGCAGTGAGCTCATTCGTCAGTTTGAAGAAAACGGTCTTTTCAGTCCGACAGGCAATTATGCTTTTGGCGAAGGTGGCGCCGGCACTTTCTCTGATGGCAAGCTCACATCGCGTTCGAAGCATATCTCGCCTGAGCGAAGGTTTATTTTGAAACACTATGTTGCTGCAGGTGCTCCTCCTGAAATTGAGTATATGGCTCATCCGCACCTGGGTACTGACAACCTGAAGAAAATTGTAAAAAATCTGCGAAACGAATTTATAAGGCTTGGAGGGACAATGTTGTTTGAAACGATGCTCACCGATCTGGTTGTGCAGCAGGGACGCGTTGTTGAGGTAGTTACTGACAAAGGCAGCTTTTCTCCTGAGGCTGTTTTTGTTGCCACCGGCCACAGTGCCTATGAAACCTACAGGATGCTCATCTCGCGCGGCNNNATGAGCTATTATCGCCGCGATGGCCATTTTGCCAATGCAGCCTGTGTTGCAGGTGTTCATCCCGATGATCTGGCAAACAGGACTTTAAGTCCTTTGGAAGCATTGGATTTTGTTGAATCTCTTGAGCAGAAATTTTTTTCGCTCACAAAAAACTTTGCTTCGCCTGTGTGCAGCATCAGCGATTTCATCAACGGAAAAGCAAAAACCAATGCTTTTCAATCGAGTTATCCGCTTGCCCTTGAGCCGTTGCCGCTTTGGGAGTTGTTGCCTCAGGTAGTGGTGAAATCAATGAAGGAGGGTCTTAAAGATTTTTCACGCAAGATGCGTGCCTTTGACAGCGGCAATCTGCTGGGGCTTGAAAGCAAAACATCATCACCGGTTCAGGTTTTACGCGGTGAAGGCGGACTGTGTACAGGCTTCTCAAATCTATATATGTTGGGCGAGGGAAGCGGCTTTGCAGGCGGCATCATCTCGAGTGCTGCCGACGGATTGAAAGCGGCACTGCATTTTGCCCGCAAATAAAAAAGCCACAATCCGCACAGGATTGTGGCTTCGTATTCATTCAAAAAAAAGCTTATTTCTTTTTTGACTTTTCTTCTTTTTCGAGGTCTTCTTTCAAACCGGCCAAAACATCCAGATCGCCCAAAGTTGTACGCTCAAGATTTTCATTGATGATTTTAACGGCGCGCTTTGTATTTTTCTGATCTGCGTTTTTGCCTTCGGCGTCAGCTGTGCGGGCAACAAAAGCCTGATCTTCGTGAATACGTGAGTGTGAAAGAATGATTTTCTTGTTTTCTTTCGAGAACTCGATTACCTTGAAGTCCATGGTTTCATCATTCTTAGCCTGACTTCCGTCTTCTTTTTTGAGGTGACGGTTTGGAGCAAAGCCCTCAACACCATAAGGCAACGAAACGATCATTCCTTTGTCTGAAGTGCCGATGATTGTTCCCTGGTGGATGCTGCCAACAGTGAAGATGCTTTCGAAGACATCCCATGGGTTTTCTTCCAATTGTTTGTGGCCGAGGCTCAAACGACGGTTTTCTTCATCCACGTCAAGTACAAGTACTTCGATGGTTTCGCCTACCTTGGTAAACTCTGCAGGATGTTTGATCTTCTTTGACCAGGAAAGGTCGGAGATATGAATCAGACCATCAACACCTTCNNGGATAGCGTCCTTTGATGTTTTCCCATGGGTCGGGGATAAGCTGTTTCATGCCCAGCGACATTTTACGCTCATCGCGGTCGAGTGTCAAAACAACTGCTTCAACCTCATCACCAACTTTGAGGAAATCCTGTGCAGTGCGCAGGTGCTGCGACCACGACATCTCGCTCACGTGAATCAAACCTTCAACGCCGGCTGCAATTTCAATGAATGCGCCATAGTCAGCAATCACAACAACTTTTCCTTTAACACTGTCGCCAACCTTGAGGTTTTCGTCAAGTGCATCCCATGGATGCGGAGTGAGTTGTTTCAGGCCGAGTGCAATACGTTTCTTGCTGTCGTCGAAGTCGAGGATAACAACCTTGATCTTCTGATCGAGCTCAACGATTTCTTCGGGATGGTTGATGCG
>DISP01000049.1 GCA_002421995.1 Bacteroidales bacterium UBA6207
TTCAATCAATTGCATAATTTGGGTTAATAATTTAATTAATGATACGATGAAAGAAAGAGGAATTTTTAGAAATGGGTGTGCCACGCCACGCGATGGCACGATTATGAATCTTTTAAACTTAATGCTGATGAAAAGGAAAGTAAACTTTCAAAAAGGGCAGGTCACCTCTAACGTTGACCGGAGTATTAACCATTTAACATTCTTCTGCAATGCTTTATAGTGTGATTCAGCGGGCGAATCCCAGGGATTTAAACGCAGCTAAAAAGTATTACGCTGTTGCTCATACCGAGAAACAGGCAGATTTGAGGATGATCGCAGAACGCATTTCGCGCGAGACCAACCTCAGCACATCTGAGGGACTGGCCGCTGTGGAAGCGTTTTTGCTTGTCATCCCGAAGCTCCTGCTCGAAGGCCACAGCGTAAAGATGGGTGATTTCGGCACCTTCAGCCTGACCTTGTCGAGCCAGGGAGCCGAAACAAAAGAAGAATTCAATGCCTCGATGATCAAAGGCGCAAACCTTCATTTCCGTGCCGGGAAAGAGTTCGCCAAGGTGATTCGAAACGTTGAATTCTCCAGAAAGCCCGGTTCTAAATAACCTTCACAGGTATTCTTTAAAAAAGGCAGCTCAAAAGTAGCTGCCTTTTTTGTTGCTGTCAAGCAACCAAAGGATAAAAAGCCCGAAAAAACATTTTTGTGATGAAAAACAGTCATTTTCTTTTTCAAAACCCATCAAAAAGACCTTGAAATCCGGGAAAATCTTCTTGAAGAATGCTTCAACTCTTCAAGAAGATTTTAAAATTCTTCTTGAAGACTTGCTCAACTCTTCAAGAAGATTTTTTGGTTCATCAGGCAGTCGAATTTTTAAGCTTTCTGAAGAACTTTTTTCTTAAAAATTCTTAAAATTTCAGCTCACAAGCCCCGAAAATCCTTCTCCAAGCCAGACATCACGAGCAAAACACCCTCAAATGAGTGTCAGGCTCCTGATCTTTTTTTATGCACATGCCATCACTCCGTGCACAGAAAGAATCCGGAATCGGACATTTGCAACATCAAATCATTACAGGCAGGCCAACAGCCCGGATATATCGGGGGTTAAATGACCCCGGAGGGCTTGCCCAACAGCAAGCTGAGCCTGCCTTGTTTCGGAAAACTGCTGCCTGTGCGTGCTTTCATGCTGGATAAAGCACGTTCTTCAGGTATTTCCCTGTGGCTGAACGTTCGCAGCGTACGAGGTCTTCGGGCAATCCTTCAAAGATGAGCTCGCCGCCCTTTTTACCGCCTTCTGGACCCATGTCGATGAGCCAGTCGGCATATTTCACAATGTCGAGGTTATGCTCAATGATGACCACCGTATTGTGGTTCTGAACCAGTGTCTTCACGATATTGTAAAAGTTGTCGATGTCCGACATATGCAGGCCTGTGGTAGGTTCGTCCATAATGTAGATGTTGCCTTCGTTTTTCAGCTCGGTGGCAATCTTCAGGCGCTGCGATTCGCCCCCTGACAGCGAGCTCAGTGACTGACCCAGCTTCAGGTAACCCAATCCAACATCTTGTAATAGTGTCAGATGCTTCTTGATTTGAAGTGAATCAAAAAACCCGCTAGCCTGGTTCACGGTCATGTCCAGGACCTCGGCAATGTTTTTACCACGAAGCTTTAGTTCCAGCACTTCGGAATGGTAGCGCTTTCCTTCACACTCGTCGCACAATGTTTTCACCGAATCCAGAAAATGCAGCTCGAAGGTCAGAACGCCCTGCCCGTTGCATTTCGGGCAAGCTCCTTTGGAGTTGAAGCTGAAGAGCGATGCATTGGATTGGGTAGCCAAAGCAAATTCTTTCCTGATGAGGTCGAACACCCCGATGAAGGTGGCAGCATTGGCCCGCGACGATTTACCAATCGGAGACTGGTCGATGACGATGGCTTCGGGATGCTGTTTGGCAAAACAGGCATGCACCAAACTGCTCTTTCCGCTTCCGGCCACTCCAGTCACACAGGTGAGTAAGCCTTTGGGAATCCTGACTGACACATTTTTCAGGTTGTTGGCAGTGGCATTCCTGATTTCAAAGAAGGAAGTCGCAGATTTTCTTTTAAAAACCGGTTTTTTGTTTCTGAAAAGGTAGTGAGCTGTCACGCTGTCGGTATGCTCCAAGCCTTCAGGATTGCCGTTGTAGACCACAGTGCCGCCGTTTTTGCCGGCCATCGGACCAATATCCACAACCCATTCAGCCGCCCGTATGATGTCGGCATCGTGTTCAACCACGAATACAGAGTTCCCTTTTTCTCTGAGACGGTGGAGGATGTTGATCAGTTTTTCGGTGTCGCGCGGGTGCAAACCAATCGAAGGTTCATCGAGTACGTAGAGCAGGTCCACCAGGTTGCAATCCATTTGCTTGCTCATCTTCACCCTTTGCGACTCGCCACCCGAGAGGGTGCTTACGGCTCTTTCGAGCGAGAGGTAGCCCACGCCGATTTCGATGAGTTGCTCCAGCAGCATTTGCGCTTTTCGCAGGATTGGTTTCGATATTTCATCATCAATGATCATAAGGAACGGCAGCACATCCACCAGCTCGAGCCGGCTTAATTCGGCAAGGTTCAGCCCGTTGAGTCTCACACTTCGAGCCCGCTCGTTGAGTCTTGTCCCTTCGCAATGCTCACAGCTTTGGTAGGTGAAATACCTGGTATAGGCGTTTTTTTCCTCTTCCGATGCTTCGTCGTCGGCCCGCAGCGAAACGGCTTTTTCGAGCTTGCGGGCGATACCTTCGAAATTCCGGTTGTAATTGAGCTTTTCTTTGGCCCCTTCGATGGCAAAGGGTTCGGAATAGAGCAGGAGCTGAAATTCCTGCTCAGAAAACTGACGCAGCGGTTTGTCTGCATCCACGATGTTGAAGCTGATCAGCTCTTTCCAAAGAAAACTACCCTGTTTGTAATGCGGGTGAGTGATGGCGCCTTCCCTGATGGATTTTTCCCTGTCGAGAAACAAGTCAAGGTCTATTTTGATTTGCTTCCCCAATCCGTTGCAATGAGGGCACATGCCTTCGGGATGGTTGAACGAAAAATAAAAAGATGGGCCGATGAAAGGTTTGCCCATCCGTGAAAAAAGCAAGCGCAGATAGGTGTTGATTTCGGTGGCCGTGCCCACAGTGCTGCGCAGGTTATTGCCCATCCGTTTTTGGTCGATGACAATGGCTGTGGACAAATTTTGGATATCGTCTACATCGGGGCGCGAAAGCTTGGGCATCCTGGTGCGGGCAATGGTTGAGAAGGTCTCTACCAACTGCCTTTGGGCTTCGGTGTAGATGGTGTCGAAAAGCAAGGATGACTTGCCGGAGCCCGAAACGCCCGTAAACACCACCAATTGGTGTTTCGGTATTTCAATGCTGATGTTTTTGAGATTGTTGGTGTGGGCGTTCTGAATAATGATTTTGTCTCTGTTCATAGCTTTTATACAATGGTTTTCCTGATCTGCTCATGCAAAAGTAAGCTAGGGTTCCGGTCTCAACTGCATCAGTTGTGTAAAGTGGTTGTGGCCGGTTCTATTGTTAACGGACATTTCAGATTTTTTCGGCAAAACAACAATAAGTCGCAGGACCGAAATTGTAAAAAACAGACAATGTTGCACCCGACATGCACAATCATGAAATTGCGTTGATTTGAAAATCAGGATATCTGGCACAAAACTCCCCGGGAGTATATCCTGTGTAGGTTTTGAAGTCGTGAATGAAGTGTGACTGGTCGAAATAACCATGCCTGTAGGCACAATCGGTGAGGCTGATGTTTTTACACTCACTGAATGCTTGCAGCACCTGCTGAAAACGCAACAGATTGATCAATTGTTTGGTGGTCTTGCCAAGGTATGTCGAAAACTTCCGCTCCAGTGTCTTGGACGAGGTGTGCAGCTTGTCTGACAAATAGTTGACGTTCGCATGACCCTGGCCCTGTAGCATGATGTCAAGCCCTTTGCGGATCAACATACTGTCGTGATTCGGGATGGGAGACCATCGCCCGAGCAGGAAATGCTCGATCACTGCAACTTTTTCACTGATCGTCTGAGCAAAATACAGAGCCTCTTCCACACGACTGATTTCGGATTGATCAATGTCATGGAGGTCAATACTTTGATTTTCAATTTCAGATAGTGGAAAATCGAAAAAATGACATGCACCTGCAGGACGAAAGCTGACGAACACAACACCTGCTTCCCCTTTTGTTGAAACATCGGAGAACGTATTGCTCAATCCACTGATGACAGACCTGGGTTGCTGGATAAATGTACCTTTTGGTTCGACTACCACAAAAGGATTTTTGTAGTGAAACATAAGCTGGATATAGCCGGCAGGGATCACCCGCTCCACCACATCAGCCTCAACTGCTGTAGATTCCATGAAACAGTAGTATTGGATGTAGTTTCTTAGAAATGCTGATGGATGTACAATCCTGAAGTTCATGCCGCTACTTTGGTGCAAAGATACACAGATGAGGGTTATTGAAACAACGTAAACGCATTAACAACCATCTTAAAATTAAAGGAAGTGGGGGACAACGGAAAGCATGAAGAGGAAAGCCTCTAAAGATTCTGCAAACATGACCAGATTGCAATGTACAAGCGGATTGTCGGATTTTCCAAAACTTTTGGTGAGGACTAAAAGTGTATAGGATGCTTTTTGAATACGCTTCAGTCTGTTGGCTGTATGCGCCACTCTCTTGTCGTTTCTGTTGCTATTCTTCGTATTTTGTTCGATTCATCTATACCCATTCTATACCCAAAATTCGAAGCCGCTTCGATCAGGTAGTATAGATGGTATATAGGAAATACGAAGGAGAAGTATAGAAAGAGTATAGAGCAATCGAAGAAAGCGGTGTATTTCAGACGGTGTTACAATGCTATTTCAATGCTGTTGATATTTTAAGCATCAAGCAGTGAGAACGTATTCGTAACAATTCATCCCTCATCATCACATTCCTCAGCATTTTTCCACTTTTTTGCAGCATACCCAGCCGACAAAGCCAAAAACAAAAATCCACCTTCGCCAACAGGCGCACTTCCGCCCACGGGACCGCCACCTGAAGCAGGATTATCTGGAGGATCAGGCGGGCCTTGAGCCAGAGTAGAATTGTCCGGATTTTTATTATTTTCCTTTAGTACAGCACCAGCTTCACCCGTTCTTTCCCATAACGATTTGTTATTTCAATAAAATAGATTCCTTTGGCAAAAGCATTGGCGTCAACATCAATCTGATAACTATCGACGCGCTTTGGTCGTAAAACAGTTTTTCCGGCAGCATCTTTCAACAACAAAGATTCTATAGGCACTTGCGACTTCACAGTAAAGACACCCTCCGATGGATTAGGGAAGACAACCACACCCTTGATACCTGTTTCATCAATTCCAAATGAAAAATCCACCCAGATACTTTTGATTTCTGACCATGGCCCCAACCCACAGTTGGAATTCCATCCTCTTACTTTCAGGCTGGCCGTTCCCAGTTGTCCGCTCCAGCTGATGGCGGCAGAATCGCCCTGTGAAACGATTTCTCCCATCGTGTATGGCTCCAATTCCCAGAAATAAGCAGCTGCATTTTGTACAAGCTGCGTTTTATAAACTGTTTCAGTTACAATTTTCAAATCAACCTCATCAGGTCCGATAGGTATTGGTGGTTCTTCAGGCAATGGATTTACCTGAACAAACATACTTGCTGCTTCTCCTTCGCCGCAGCTATTTACACCATTCACGGTGATCGTACCGGATTGAATCGGATTACCGAAATATATTGAGATACTGTTTGTTGTGCTTTCTCCAAAAAAGCCAGGTGGCAGCGTCCAATTGTAAGAATCAGCATGAGCAAGGGTAGGGGTGGAGTATTGAACATTTGCCGCGCCGGCACAAACTACAGTTTCTCCATTGATCAGGGTAGCAGCTTCCGGCAATGGATCAACTTGTACAAACAGACTTGCTTCTTCTCCTTCACCACAATCGTTCACACCTTTTACAGTGATCTCACCTGATAGTGCTTCTAATCCAAAATTAACCGAAATACTGTTTGTTAAGCTTGCTCCATACGCACCATTAGGCAATGTCCACGCATAAGATGTTGCATTGGCAATGGCCGGAACTGTGTAAATAACAGCGTTTTGTCCCTGACAAACTGCTGTATTTCCTTCAATCGCTGAAGCTGCGGATGGTGAAGTCAAAACAGCAACACTCAGTTGTCTTGCCTGCCCGTTACCACAGCTATTGCTAGGAGTGACAGAGATGTTGCCACTTGTAGAACCAATAGATACAGTAATAGAGTTAGTCCCTTGACCATTAGTAATAGTAGATCCAGCAGGCACCGTCCAGGTATAAGTTACACCAGAGACATTCGTCACTGAATACGTTTGAGAAGAACCCTGACAAGGAGTCGTTGAACCAGTGATGGTACTAGGCTGAGCAGGAACGGTGTTAACCGTAATTGCCAAAGTCCTAGCAGTACCATTACCACAGCTATTGCTAGGAGTGACAGAGATGTTACCACTTGTAGAACCAATAGATACAGTAATAGAGTTGGTCCCTTGTCCATTAGTAATAGTAGATCCAGTAGGAACAGTCCAGGTGTAAGTCACACCAGAGACGTTCGTTACCGAATAAACTTGAGAACTTGATTGACAAGGAGATGTAGAACCACTAATTGTGCTAGGTTGAGCTGGTGGATTACAGGCTTCGTAAGCTCCTATATCTATTATCCCGTTAAATCTTGGATTGCCTCCTAGATCTAGATCGGGTAATAAATTGCCTACTCCAGTAGTATCACCAGCGTTGATGCATGGTGAAGTAGATTGTAACTGCCAATTGGCATTGAGGCCATCATATCCACTACCAGCACCTCCAGATGGAGAGATATACACGGGGTCAAGTTCTATGTTGTTGGTATAGTTGGCGATATTATAATTACTACCTGAGCCCACTCCACCAAATCCACCCACACCACCTTGTATATCGCAGTGGTCAAAGAACGGATCACAATCCGTCGTTTCCAAGGATATCTGACTTCCATCAGGAGCAGTATTGCCATACAAGATGGTGTTTTTCAAGCTAGGATTGGAGTTGTACATTATCCTGATTCCTCCGCCATAATAGGGGTGAGAATTGTTGGATATCGTATTGTTGAGCAGCATAGGATTAGAGTTGGTAGTGATATAGAGGCCGCCTCTTGTATTGTTTGCAAATAGATTGTTTACTATATTTGCAGAGCACCACTCAAGATATAATCCCCCTCCCTTACCATCACCATATGTAGAATTATTGCAGAATTTATGTAACCCTTCGGCCACGGGCATT
>DISP01000070.1 GCA_002421995.1 Bacteroidales bacterium UBA6207
AAAGTAAAAAACGACGGAAGTCTTAAGATAGGAATGCCCGGGGAGATTAGAATAATTCATTAACTAAATTCATTTTACAATGAAAAGACAACTGTTTATTTTTTTACTTGGAGTGTTTATGACTTTTCCGGTGCTCGAAGGTTTTTCGCAACACAAGGCTGACGATGTTTTGGGCGTTTGGCTCAATCAGGACAAAGATGCGCATGTTGAGATGTTCAAACGCAACGGCAAAATCTTTGGAAAGATCGTTTGGTTGAAAGAGCCGATTGATTCAGAAACCGGCAAGCCAAAGGTTGACAAACACAATCCTGATGCTGCTAAAAAGACAAGACCAACACTTGGACTTGAGATTCTTACAAGTTTTGTATTTGACGGTGACGATGAATGGAGCGATGGCGAAATATACGACCCAAAGACTGGCAAAACCTATAGCTGCTATATGGAGTTTGATAGTAAAGATGTTTTAAAAATCCGTGGATACATAGGTGTATCGCTCCTTGGGCGGACAACCTATTGGACCAGAGTCAAATAATAAAAGATGAATGAAGCCGGCTGAAGTAAAGATCCAGAATATAGAAAAAAGCTATGAGGGTGTGAAAGCCCTCTACAACATCAGTTTGGACATTCAGCCCGGAGAACTGTTTGGTTTTATCGGCCCCGACGGAGCCGGTAAAACCACATTGTTCCGCATCATGGCAAGTCTTTTGTTGCCCGATGCGGGAAAGATCACCGTTTCGGGACTAGATGTTGTGGCAAATTACAAAGAGCTCCGGCACATTTTGGGTTATATGCCCGGGCGCTTTTCACTTTATCCCGACCTTTCGGTTGAAGAAAACCTGCGTTTTTTTGCCGGTGTGCATGGCACAACAATCAAACAAAACTACGACCTGATAAAAGATATTTACCAGCAGATAGAACCTTTTAAAAACAGACCGGCCGGAAAACTCTCAGGAGGCATGAAACAAAAACTTGCTTTATCCTGTGCCCTTATACACAAGCCCGCACTTCTTCTGCTCGACGAACCCACAACCGGCGTGGATGCTGTGTCGCGGCAGGAATTCTGGAACATGCTGAAGCATTTGAAAAAAGAAGGTATCACTATTGTTGTTTCAACACCTTATATGGATGAAGCATCCCTGTGTGACAAGGTGGCTCTGATGCAAAAAGGCCAGATAATGGATATCGAAAAACCAGCGGTTATTGTTGAAAAATTCGGATACCAGCTTTTGTCCATAAAAAGCAATCGCATGTTTGCCTTGTTGCACGATTTACAACAATTTGAACACAGCCTGTCGGCCTATCGTTTTGGCGACAGCATTCATTATATACCCGAAAGTCCTATAAAAGACTTCAACATTCTCAGCTACAAACTGGCAGAACGCGGACATTCAGAGATAGTTATCAAAGAAACGCAGGCTGTTGTTGAGGACTGTTTCATACTACTGATGCAACAAAGTGAAAAAGCGCATGGAATCAACAGCTAACAACAGGGTGATCCACGTCAGGGAGCTTGTGAAAAAATTTGGCGATTTTGTTGCCAATGATCACCTGAATTTTGATGTGTATGCGGGAGAGATATTTGGTTTTTTAGGTGCCAACGGAGCCGGCAAAACCACCGCCATGAAGATCTTGTGTGGCCTGCAACGGCCAAGCTCAGGCACTATTGAGGTTGCCGGCTTTGATGTGTATAAGCAGAGCGATCAGATTAAAAAAAACATCGGCTATATGAGTCAGAGGTTTTCGCTGTATGAGGACCTGACCGTAAAAGAAAACTTTCAGTTTTATGGTGGCATCTATGGCCTGAGTGCCACAGAGATAAAAGACCGCACCAGGCAAATGCTCGAATCGTTGCAGATGACAACGTCGGCCGATATGATACTGCGTGACATACCATTAGGCTGGAAGCAAAAATTGGCGTTTTCGGTAGCAATGGTTCACCGTCCGAAAATAGTATTTCTTGACGAGCCAACAGGCGGCGTTGATCCAATCACACGCCGGCAGTTCTGGGAGATGATTTACGAAGCAGCTTCAAAAGGTGTCACTGTTTTTGTTACAACCCACTATATGGACGAAGCGGAGTACTGCAACAGGATTTCGATCATGGTTGACGGCAGGATTGAAGCGCTTGACAGCCCGGCGGCACTAAAGGCAAAATACAATGCCGCTACGATGGATGAAGTCTTCATCAGGCTTGCCAGAGCAGGAGTAAGAAGTATGAACGGTTAAACACTCAAAAATGAAAGGATTCATTATCAAAGAGTTTATGCACATCTTTCGCGACAGGCGAACCATGTTGATATTATTCGGCATGCCCATCATTCAGATTTTATTGTTTGGTTATGCCATCACGAATGAGATCAACAATGCACAAATTGCTATACTCGACCATTCCAACGATCAATCAACCAGAGAAATAACGCAAAAAATTCTTTCATCGGGGTATTTTGCATTAAATACAAAGCTCAACTCAGCCGAAGAAATTGAAAAAGTGTTTCGCGAAGGCAAAATAAAAGAAGCTATTGTTTTTGAATCAGATTTCGACAAAAAATTGCGCAACGCGCCACCAGCTTCGCTTCAGCTTATCACGGATGCCTCCGACCCCAACACCGCTAATTTGCTCAGTAACTACACCCAGGCTATCGCTTTGGATTACCAAAAACAGCTTACGGCTGCAATGCCCGCACCCGCCAGGTTAAACATTCAGAGCACGATGCAGTATAATCCTGAGTTGAAAGGTGTTTTTATGTTTGTTCCGGGCACCATAACCATACTTCTCATGCTTATCTCAGCCATGATGACCTCTATTTCCATTGCAAGGGAAAAAGAAACAGGAACAATGGAAGTTTTATTGGTATCGCCATTAAAACCCTTTCACATCATTGTTGGCAAGGTTATTCCATATATTTTGCTTTCGTTTATCAATGCCCTCATTATATTGGTGCTGGCAGCAACCGTGTTTGGAATGCCGTTTCAGGGCAGTTTGCTGCTTTTATTGCTCGAAAGCATTTTATTTATTGTCATGGCGCTCTCGATGGGAATTCTGATTTCGACAGTGAGCAATAGTCAGCAAACAGCCATGCTGCTTTCGATGTTTGCCCTGATGCTGCCGACAATCCTGCTATCGGGTTTCATTTTTCCTATTGAAAACATGCCATTTCCACTGCAAATATTCAGTCATATTATGCCCAGCAAGTGGTTTATCATCATCATTAAAAACATCATGTTGAAGGGTTTGGGAATTGCTTACGTATGGAAAGAAACACTCATCCTGGTTGCAATGACCTTTTTCTTTATTGGCCTGAGTGTAAAAAAGTTTAATATCCGGCTTGGTTAAAACAGCTTCACGATGAGAATCATTTTTTATATCCTTCAAAAGGAATTCAGGCAGATATTTCGCGACAAGGTGATGCTGCCGATTATTATCGTTATTCCTATGATTCAGTTGTTTATCCTCTCATACACCGCCACTTTTGAGATTAAAAACACAAGGCTTAGTATTGTTGATCAGGATAAAAGCACAACTTCAAGGGCCCTAATCTCCAAATTCAGCGGATCATCTTTCTTCACAATCGCTTCGTATGAAACCAGCTACGAAGACGGGATGGAACGTATCAAAACAGGCACAACGGATCAATTGCTAGTGATCGGGAAAGATACCGAAAAGAAACTAAGCAGGAAAGAGGAAGCATCGGTACTTTTGGTGACCAATGCCATCAACGGCAGTGCGGCCAGCTTGATGAATGCTTATGCAAGCGGGATAATAAACGATTTCAACCGTTTTATTCTAGAAGACCAAGGCCCGGCCGGGGCTGTTCCGGCACTTATTGCTGTACAGTCACGACATTGGTACAACCCAAAACTCGATTACAAAACGTTTATGGTACCGGGCATATTGGTGTTGCTGGTAACCTTGATCGGTATGTTTCTCTCGGGCATGAACATTGTGAAGGAAAAGGAGAAAGGCACCATAGAGCAGATCAATGTTACGCCCATTAAAAAGTACCAGTTTATGATTGGCAAACTGTTGCCATTCTGGTTGCTGGCGCTTTTCGAATTGATGATCGGGCTCGCTTTTGCGCGTCTTGTGTTCAGCATTCCGATGGAGGGAAGCGTTGTTTTGCTTTTGGGTATAGCTTCAGTGTATTTGCTGGTTGTTTTAGGACTGGGTTTGCTGGCTTCCACTGTTTCTGACACCATGCAGCAGGCCATGTTTATTTCGTGGTTCTTTGTGGTGATTTTCATCCTTATGAGTGGTTTGTTCACACCTGTTGAAAGCATGCCGGCATGGGCACAAAACCTTAATCGTTTGAATCCGGTGGCCTACTTCATTCAAATCAACAGGATGATCATGTTGAAGGGAAGTGGATTTCAGGAAGTTTCCGGTCTTTTTGTTGCCTTATGTGTGTATGCGGCAGCTATTTTGTCAATTGCTGTAAAAAGATACAAAAAGACAGCTTAAGTGTTTTCGGAAACAGGAAGTTTGACACAGAAAGTACTGCCTT
Source organism: Bacteroidales bacterium UBA6207 (assembly GCA_002421995.1). Lineage (GTDB taxonomy): Bacteria > Bacteroidota > Bacteroidia > Bacteroidales > F082 > JALNZU01. The sequence continues at coordinate 4,503 of DISP01000070.1, forward strand.
TGTCTTCGTTGCTTTGAACAGAGATTGTTCCATTGCTTGTTTTAACAAAATCCTTTACCATCACAAGTCCCAATCCGGTGCCCAGCTCATCAGAAGTGCCAACCCTTTTAAAATCAGAGTCAAGATCAAAAAGTTTGTGAATCTTATCCTGAGGAATGCCAATGCCATTGTCTTCGATACAAATACTAACGGTGTTTTCCTCAATGGTTGCCCGCACAGCAATATGTCCGCCCAGGGGTGTAAACTTAATTGCATTGTTGACCAGATTGATCAGAATGTTTGAGAGGATATCAGGGTCAACAAAAGCAACAATCGAGTCGCCGACAAAAGATTCGAGCCGATGATTTTTCTGTTTTGCCCTGGTTTCGAGAAATTGGAAAACTTTTTCAACGGCATCTTTAACCACCACTTTCTCAGGCTTGTTTTGAAAGCCATTGCGCTGTGCCATTGTCCAGTCGAGCAGGTTTATTAAAAGATTATAGGTATTAAAACTGCTTTTACTAACCCCTTTAAGCAGGTTAAGCTTTTCATCGTCATCATATTCGTCAAAGTTTCTGATCATATCCTGAAGCAAACCCAGCAATGAATTGAAAGGGCTTTTGAGATCATGTGCAATGATTGAGATGAACTTATCCTTGGTTTGGTTAAGGTTGTTCAGCTCAATATTTTTCTTCAGGATAATCTCGCGCTGATATTCAACTTTTTTATTGGATCTACGCAGATAGAAAAGCAAAAATATCAGACCGGCCAACAGTAAAAAAACAACAATAAGTGTATGTCTTTGGATCGTGATAAGTTTTTCCTTCAAGGTGTTCTGCTCTTTCAAAAACTTGTTTTCAGCTTCTTTTTTATCGGCATCGTGGAGGATGCGCAATTCGGCCACCCGTTGCAGGTGCTCCTTGTTATGGATGCTGTCGTACAATTCGCGTGAGCGCTTAAAATGAAAAAATGCAGATTTGAAATCGAGTTTTGCGCTGTCAATTTTTGCCTGATGATCAAGAGCATCTGCCAACAGAATGGGCATTTTGATTGATCTGGCAATTGAGAGCGCATTGTTTATTGCAATAGCGGCGTCATCGGGCTGTTTGTTTTGCAAATAATAATACGACACAACAATCCAGGCATCAGCCTGGTTTTTTAAATCCAATTTACTAATGTTGGGCAGCCCTTGTTTGATATAGTATAAAGCCGAATCGTATTGGGATTGACTCACAAAGGAGCTTGCAATATTAAAATAATAAGCATTTCGTTGGTCATCACTTTCCTGGTTTCTCCTAAGGTATTGTGCGCTCAACCGGGTATGTTTAAGTGCTTCCGGATGGTTGTTATAAGCCTGATACAAAACTGCCATGTTGCCATGGATCATTGAGATCAACATGCTGTCAGCTTCATGCTCGGCCAGACTTAGTCCCTTTTTATAACTTTTTATAGCGCTTACCGAGTCATTTATTTTTTCGTAAAGACTACCCAACACATTGTAATTGTTGATGATTCGACGGGGTTTCGCGTTAATTTTTTCGTGCAGGTCAACCGACTTCAGCATATATTTTAATGCCAGTTCATAATGACTTTTCCTGTTGTAAACTGAGCCAAGGTCATAATAGCTTTTTGCGATTCCAGCTTCATTATTACGCGCCATGTCCATATCCAACGAGATATTCAGGTATTTAACCGCACTATCCAACACAACGAGTTTGGAATAGAGTGTGCCGATATTATTAGCTGCCTCAACACGGTACTCAATATCTTCGTCTTCGAGCTGAAGATCGAGTGTGTTTTTTAGAACAAGAATCGAAGAGTCATATTCTTTTGTAAACCAATAGTATAATCCGTAGGTATTATAAAAAACTGCTTTATTAACAGCACTGAAAGAGCTAAAATACTGCTTCGCATTTTTCAGCATCAGCAGCGCTGAGTCCTGGTTATCGAAAACCACTTTCTTGGCTTTCAGCAAATAATCTTGCATCTGCTTGTCGTTGTATCCGGACTTTAACTCCGGCATGGGTTGTTGAGCCGAAAGAAGCAAGGACATTGCAGATAGAATCAGGATTAAAGATGAATAAACGAAATTGGTTTTCAAAAGTTTGAGCATTTTGGTTTGCAAACAAAAGTAAACTAAAAAATGACAAAAGAAAAAATCCCGGCGATTAACCGGGATTTTTTCATAAGTATTTATACATAAGTAAATTACTATGGCAATTCATTGAGCGCACCGGTGACCTGCTCGCAAACATCGGCCGGAATTTCATAGTCAATATAGGTATAGTTCTCCTGTGTTGCTACCACTTCTTTGCCATACTCAACACCGTCATAGGTGATCCAAACATAATAAGCTCTTCCAAGAATAATACCCGGTATTAAAGCCACACCTTCTACCATTTCGATAGAAACAGCGCCACCATTTCCATCAACGGGGATATAGTTTGCCGTGAAACTTGGCTTGATCACAATGGGGTTTTCGAGGCTGCTGCAAACCAGTGAAACTTCGATACGAATTGTTTTTATATTAGGATCGTCGTTGATGAGCAAGTTCACATCAACAGGCTGGCTGCTGCAAAGATCCTCGATAACTGTTGGTTGCGAAGCAGGGTCAACATTGATAAAAGGAGAACCTTCGGTGTCCCAAACAATATAAACGGGGATGCCGGCTGGAGCATAGGTGGTATAAATGGGTTGATCATTTTGAACCCACATCAGAATGGTGTTGATAAACGCATCATCCACCTGGCGGTAAACCCTGCCCTTGATAAGGAAAGGAGCTGGCAAAGCGGCATTCAGATGAAACCTGAACGGGCTGCCATTTGGGCAAAGAATGCCAATCAGCCAGTCAAAATTATAAAACGAAAGGTGTGTGAGCTGAACCTCAAACTGCAATTTTCCGGCCACCTGTTCGGCAACAGCAATTCCTTCTTCGGTCCAGATGCCGGTTGTTTCATCGAGGCTCCAATAGGGAACTTCATCACCGGCAGCAATTGTTGTTTGTGTGATCGGGTTATAGGTATCTGCTTCTATTTCCGACACAAGCTGCAGTGAACCATCTTCAAAAGTAGAGGCAACATTTCCATTTTGGTCGGTAATTTCAATGGCAATAAAACCTGCCGAGAAGAATGTTCCGCTCAGGGTAGAACCGTCGAGACGTGTAACCGTTGGTGTGAGCCCACCGGGAAAAGCTTCCAGGGCTTCAGGATCGGTATTGTCAAACCTAACGACTGTAACGTTCACATCGCCAGTGAGAGGGTTTCCGCCCGCATCTCTGACAACCATTCCTTCGGGCAATGTTATTGTGGCGCTCTCGCCGGGAACGGTAATCGTTGCAGGAACGATCACCCGGCCGCCCTGAAGCGTTGTGGCGGCAGGCTCTTGCCTGACATAAACCCCCGAAGGTGGATCAGACAAGGGAATCAGGCTTAAGACAACAAATTTCCTTCCGGTCTCCGAAACTGAAACTTCTTTGGTTGAAGTCAGGTAGCCGGGCACCTGCGCTATAACATTAAAAGTGACCGGGTCATCCACTGTAGGCACGAAAGGCGCATTGGGCACCAGTGCCATTGTTGCAATCCCACGGACAACAGCAAATTTCTTTTCGGCAGGTCTGACACCCAGAACATCCACAACAGCCTGTTCATCAGCGCCGGCATATTTTATAAAAGCACCCTGACTTGCAGTGCCGGTAAGCAACTTTCCGGTTGCAGCATCCATCAGTTGTATATCAATGGTTGTTTCAATGATATTGTAATCAATGATGAGTTCAAGCCCTTCGATCGGGTTCACTGGTTTTTTACAGGAATTGACCGGAAACAGCAGTATCGCTGACAGAAGTAAGAAAGCAGTTCTTTGTAATATGAATTTAATTTTCATGATTTTACAGGTTAAAGGATTCTAAAACTAAGCTGAAAGCTCATAATTGGGTATAGATTGATCCAGGATAAATTTTCATTTAGCCGGTCAACCTGTTCGGCAGATGAAGTTGGTTTGAGCATCCCGGTTGTTTTCAGGTCTGCTTTCATGGTGTTGAAGTAGGATGCGCCCAATTCAAATGCAAATGAAACCATGTGGTCTTTGGATATGGCTCTCCCAATACCAAGACCGGCATACGGGGCAACTTTCCAGGCCGGCTTGATTGAAAGATCAACATTTCCAACGTCTTCGGGTTGCACTTCGATTGAACCAACATAAACAGATTTAGCCGAAACACCATTGATATTCACATCCATAAGGTTATAAATACCACCTGCCGACAGGAAAAACACCCGTCCGAAATGAAAGTTGGCCAGCAGGTTAACGGCACCCGTTTTCACAGTTCCCGTTCCTTTAACGAACTCCTCATAAGGTTTCATGTCAATGTTGTAGTTGAAATACGTCATTCCCAGTCGGAGGTGAATTCTGGGATGAACCTGCGCGATTACCTCTCCTCCAAAACCTGTTGTATTGGCTTTAAGCCCAAGTGCCAGGCCAAAGTTGGAGGATGGTACAGTTTCAATTTGTGGTTGCTCTTCCTCGGCCAATTCCTGTGCAAAAACATGCGGAATGGCAGCAAACGAGAAGAGAAAAGACAGTAGTAGGAATACAGTTCTTTTCATTATTCTCACATTTAGTGATCAAAGCGTTAATTGTCAGTGTGACAAAAGTACAAAAGCATTCCAAATAAGTCAAATAATTATTTAAACTCAATCTAAAAAACAAAAGCAATCAATTTGTTGCCGGCGATTTAAAACCTTCAAAACATATGCAAATGAAAGCACAAAAGTGAATATCCTACAAAAAGCCTATTTTTGCATCCCGAAGAATAATTTCAACATTGAATCAGCATATGTCATCACACATCGAAGAAACGAGTCCGGAAGAAAAGAGATCGTTGAATTTCATTGAAAGCATCATCGAAGAAGATATTTCTTCCAACAAAAATGAAAGCAGGGTACACACCCGTTTTCCTCCCGAACCAAATGGGTATCTGCACATTGGACACGCCAAGTCCATTTGCCTCAACTTTGGTATGGCAGAAAAATACCAGGGAAAATGCAATCTGCGTTTCGATGATACCAACCCTGAAAAGGAAGAAACAGAATATGTTGACTCCATTATGGAAGACGTTCAATGGCTTGGATTTCAATGGGACAAAGAGCCATATTATGCATCAGATTATTTTGAGCAATTATATGACTGGGCAGTTTTGCTCATTAAAAAAGGTTTGGCTTATGTTGACGACCAGCCGCAGGAGCTGATCAGCCAGCAAAGAGGCACGCCTACCCGACCGGGAGTTGAAAGCCCGTTCCGATCAAGGAGTATTGAGGAAAATCTCGACCTTTTCACACGCATGAGAAATGGTGAATTTCCTAACGGAAGCAGGGTTTTGCGTGCGAAAAACGATATGACCTCACCCAATATGCACATGCGCGATCCAATCATGTACAGGATTCTGCATGCCGATCACCATCGCACAGGCGACAAATGGAAAATCTATCCGATGTATGACTACGCCCATGGGCAAAGCGATTATCTCGAAGGCATCACACATTCATTGTGTACGCTCGAATTCGAAGTGCACAGGCCTTTGTATGATTGGTTTTTGGATCAGATCATTGAAACAAGCTATCGTCCGAGACA
>DISP01000239.1 GCA_002421995.1 Bacteroidales bacterium UBA6207
ATCTGAAGTCGCAGTTTAACCTTGCGCCCACCGCCAGACTCACCATCAGCAACAATCAGTACCAGATGGGACGGGTGAAGGTGAACAGTGTGATCATCCCGCAGGCACAATACTGGACAGGGACGTATTTTCAGCAAATCCCGCAACAGCTCACTGCGCTTCCCAATCCGGGCTACCGTTTTGTGCGCTGGGAAGGCGGCATCAGTCAAAACAGCGAAACAGTAACATTCACTATGTCAGCCGATATGCTGATCAGCGCCGTTTTTGAGCTGAGCGATGATTTTCAGGGTGATTCAATCAACCCGGCGGCATGGCGTCTGGCCAACGGAGCCTACAAATTTGACTACTGGGATGAAAGCCAGCCCGAAAGGACTTATCCGGCCAATATGGTCTTCCTCCAAAGCGAAAAAAACGATCCCGAATTGCCGGATGAGTTGACAAGACCTTACTATATCCCACAGAATGAATACCACAGCGATGATGCAGCCAGTATCGGGTTTCCATACCGCCTCACACGCCGCACACGCCTCAACGGACTGGCTGCTTCGGGCATCTCGTTCATCAACACCGGCCGTGGCCGCGATTTGGGTGCAGCTGTGCTGGCCATTGACACGCGCGGCATGGAGGATGTAACAGTTGGCTGGACAGCCGGAACAGTCACTCCCAACTCCAGGGCCTATGCCATCAGGCTGCAATACCGTGTTGGTCGCCAGGGACAGTTCACCGATGTGACCGATGAAAACGGTTATCCGATTGAATATCAACGTACTGCCACAGCTGGTCATTCGCAGGTTTTTGAGCCTGTGCAACTGCCGGATGTGGTGGAAGACCAGGCTTATGTGCAGCTTCGCTGGAAATATTATTACACAGGTCAGCAGCTCGATCCCAATTCGGGTTCACGCGATATGTTGCGCCTTGATGATGTTGTGGTGAGCACGGCGACGATGGGAAACGATGAAAATGAAAAAAATCAGGATTTTGATTTAAATGTATTTCCAAATCCATTTACAGATAAAGTATTTGTCGAATTTGACCTTCCTCAATACTGTAATATTGATGTTTCGGTTTTTAATTTGCTGGGCATCAAAGTAGCTGGTACAAATTCATCAAATATGGAGGCTGGAAGCCATGCTATTGAACTCGAAATGAGTAATTTACCTCAGGGAGAATATGTAATTCAAGTGAAAACAGCGAATTTTTTCAAGACGAAAAAAATTGTCCTGTTAAAATAAAGCGTTATCAACTCCTACATCAGCATTAACGCAATTAAATGAATGAATCGGCCAAAAAGGAGAGGTTGGCTGATTTCATGTTGAGTTTGATTGTAAATGTGCTGCCTTTACCAAAACGACTATCTAACGTGATTTCTCCACCCTGTGCTTCCATAAATTCTTTACAGATGGCCAGTCCCAGACCCGTGCCTTCTTGCTTGGTTCCCGGAATTCTGAAATAGCGGTCGAAAACTTTCTCCTGATACTCTGGCTCTATTCCAGGACCAAAATCTGTGACCGAGATTGCCATTTGATTGTTGTTTTGCGTAACACTAATTTTTACATCTGAATTTTCAGGAGAGTAGCGGATGGCGTTGGAAATCAAATTTGAGAGCACCCAGATGGATTTAACTTTATCCGCCTGAACAGCTGATAGTTGTTCGGGCAAATCAATATCAAAACGGATTCCTTTCTGCTGTGCAATGACTTTGTTGGACGTGATGGAAAAATGAAGCACTTCACGGATGTCCACAGCCAATATGTTGAGTTGAATTTTGCCGGTTTCTGCCTGTGTACTGTTGAGTAACTCGGAAATTATTTTCAATAGTTTATTTGTATCATCCTCGCAGCTTTTAATCAGATCAAGTTGTTCTGCATTCAGTTTACCGGTTTTTTCATTCTCCAGCAATTGCAGACCAAGTTTAATGGCCGAGATAGGCGTTTTTAATTCATGTGAGATGGTAGCGATGAAGTTTGTTTTGGCAATATCGAGCTCCATGTAACGCGTCACGTTTTTCAAAATAATATAATATCCCAACACATTTCTGATATTCTCTTCCTGGGTTGTATATACTATTTCCTGAATTTCTTTTTCATAATAGGCTTCTTTGCCATGATGTGCGATATGAATATGAGCGTTGGAGTCAACATCTTTTAAATTTTCAGCTGTCAGGCCTCCGGTGATGAGCAACTGACTGAAAAGTTGGTTTATGGTTGCAATTTCAAGCATGTTTTTGCCAATAAGTTCGTCGAAATGCAATTCTGAAATGTGCAGAAATTCTTCATTCACAACAAAGATTTTGAGGTGTTTGTCGAATCCAATAATCGGATATGGAATTTTATTGATCAATGTTTCGTTGATTCTTTTCTCCGTTAGCAATCTTGCCACATTGCTTTTATCATACTCATTGAGTTTGGTTGCCATGGTGTTAAAGGCAGTGGCAAGTTCTCCCAGCTCGCTGTGGCCTTCAAAGTTCACCCTTTGTGAATAGTCATTGGCAGCAATTCGTTTGATGCTGATGATCAACTCGTTGATAGGGTTTGAAATGTTTGAAGGCAATTTGATGAACAGCACCAAAGCAATAACGACACTAAAAAAACTGAGGATACTTATCAATACAACTGATCTGAGTGCTGTGTTTGAGGCAATGCTGTTTTTCGATTCAATGGCCTGAAGATTTATGGTCACTATTTCAAAAAGTATCTTTTCCAGCTGTTGGATTGGCTGGGTTTCGTGTGGGTTATCATGCAATCTTTGAAAGTGCTCCGAGAGTTTTTTGGTCAATTCTTCTTCACCCCGCTCGGTGATATTGGATTTTTGTTTTTTCAAATACAACTCAAACTGTTCAAACCACTGTTCATCAGCACGATAAGATGTGAGTAACTGCAACATGTTAGCTGAAAACACAATTGTTTCTTTGTTGTCTTTGATGATGTTTTCAGAAGCTTTTGACAATTCATCAATTTGTTTGACCGATAAAAAAGCCATGAGAATGAGCAGGAAAAGCAACAAGCCGATTCCAAGGTTGAGCTTTGTTTTAATTTTCATGTGACTGATACTTATAGTATAACTTCAAAAGTAAACAATAGATGTGTTTCTATTAAATATGTTTTCAGACAATCCTCGGTTTGGTGCCAAATACTACCGCCCTCACGAGTACCAGAAATGGAATGATTTCGAGTCGCCCGGCCCACATTTGTAATATATATGTGATTTCGAGCGTGGTTGACATTTCGGGATGTGTGATGCCACAGGACAGGCCAACTGTTCCTTGCGCTGATGCCGACTCAAAAAGTGCATCTTTGAGTCCAAAGCCGGCATCCATTGTGTAATAACTGACAATGGTCCCCAGCATCAGGAAAACCATATAGACAAAAGTAAAAATGGCGGCAGAGGAAACCTCTTTTCTTGCCTCCTCCGGCAAAAGGCGTTGTTGATTGAACCTGACCACATTCACAGAATTGTCTGAAACAAAAAAGCTGTTGATCCGCCAAATCACACCTTTCATAAGCGCCAGAACACGGATAATTTTCAAGCCACCTACGGTTGCACCAAAAGCACTGCCGACAACCATTCCACTCATCACAATAAAGAAAACCGAGGCGCTGTCCCACTGATGGGCATCGCTGGTTTGCCAACCCGTTGTTGACAAAGCGCTTACAAACTGAAACAAGCCGACCCTGAATGGTTCAGAGATTTTTCCTGAAAAGTTCAGCATCACCGAAAGCACAATGCTGCCGACAATAAAAAGTATGATTAACGAGATCGTTTGAAGGTCTTTCCAAATCAGGTCATACTTTTTATTGATAATTACCTTGACATAAAACGGCAAAGCCATCGAACCTAAAATCATGGGGAGGAGATGAAGCAATTCCATTCCAAAACTGTTATAGCCTGCAATACTGTCATCAAGCGTACTGAATCCTCCGGTTGACATTCCTGCCATTCCATGGTTGATGGCATCAAAGATATTGTTGCCCAACGGATAGTCTGGTAAAAGCAAATAAGTGCCAACAATCAGGAAAACAATGCAAAACAAGGTAAGACCAAGATACACTTTCCATATTGACCTGGCCGTTTCAATCACTGTGGATTGCAGCCATTCACCAGTAGATTCTGCTGTGTACATCAGGAAGGATGTTTTTCCGCTTGACTGTTTCAACAATGAAAGTGTAAGGACAATAAAACCTGCCCCACCAAGCAATTGGGTATAATGCCTGTAAAAAAGCAATCCTCTTCCAATACTGGGTTCTCGCGTTGCCATTGACAAGCCGGTTGTGGTAAACCCACTCATGCTCTCAAAGATTGCATGAAGGGGGTTTCTAAAAAAATACAGGCTCGAAGGGTAATTGCTTCCCTGAGGTACAAACTGCTGTGCAATATCAGCCGGCGTGATCCAGGCAATCAGGTAAAATGGTATAGCTCCCATCAGTACGATTGAAAGCCATCCCAACGAAGCAACCATCATGGCATGATAGCTCAATGGTTCATGTTGCGTTGTGATTTTGCTGTAGGATAAATGACCCATAAGCAAAGCAAAAATGGCAGAGATGAAAAAGCCGGCAGCAGAGAAAAACTCGGCATACAAAAGCGATACGAGTCCGGGCAATATCAGGCTGTATCCCAATACTATATGTAGGCCTCCTATTTGACGCGATACCATTTTGACTGAATCAAAACGGGTTGGGTGAAAAAAATTCATAATGAATTACTTAAAACTATTTAAAGAATGTGTTGACCTTTTTGTGGTTTTCGGGTAATGAAAAAACAAAAACTTTATCTCCGGCTTCAAACATAAAATCATTGTTTACCATCATTCCTTTGCCTCCGCGAATGACGCCACCTATCAAAGCGTTGTCAGGCAGCTGGAGTTTTCTGAGTGGCTTGTGAATGATTTTTGATTTTTCTGACAGGATAAATTCCTGCACTTCAGCATCTACTCCGTGTAAATGTGAAAACACCCCGCCCTTGCTGATCGTCCTGAAAATGAAATTGGCAGCAGCCAGCTTCTTATTGATCAGGGTATCTATTCCCATTTTGTGAGAATAGTCGAACAACCCTATGTTTTCAACCATCGCAATGGTTTTTTTTACTCCAAATTCTTTAGCAATCAAACAGGTAAAAATATTGGTTTCGGAATTGCCCGTGACCGAAACAACGGCATCATAATCATACACTTTTTCATCCTGAAGCAGTTTCACATCGGTGCCATCACCGTGCACAATGTGCACATTGGGGATGTGCCGGGCTAAATAATGGCATTTTGAAAGGTCTTTTTCTATGACCTTGATATTGTAGTACTTGCTAAGTTTTAAGGCAATGTATTTTCCTGTTCTGCTACCGCCAATGACCAAAACATTCCTGATCTCAAATTCTTTCTTTCCTGTGTACTTGAGGATTTGCTCCTTTTGATTTTGCAATGAAACAAAATACAATTGATCACCCTCGTTGTATATTGTTGATGCATTGGGGATAATCGTGGTGTTGTTGCGGTGAATGGCTGCCATACAAAAGTTATCAAGGATGCTTTCATGCATGCTTCCGTGAACAAGCTGACCGTTGAGTGGAGACTGGTTATCAAGTATCAGACCCATCACTTCGAGGCTTCCACCTTCCACCTGAAAGGTCTCTGTGAGCACCGGTGACCGCAGGATGTGTTTTATTTCCCTTGCTGCCAGGGATTCAGGAGAAATCAGATCGTCTATTCCAATATCTTTCAAATCAAGTGTTTTCTTGTCAATCAGATACTCCATGTTGTTGATGCGGGCAATCGTGAACTTTGCTCCCAGTTTTTTGCCAATCAGACAAGTAGCAATATTTGTTGATTCGTCAGAAGTGACTGAGATCAGTAAGTCGGCCTGTTTCACACCGGCTTCTTTCAGGACTTTATAGCTTGTTGAATCGCCCAGAACAGTCAAAATCCCCAGATTGGTTTGCACATATTCGAGCTTTTCTTTTTCGGTATCAATAATGGTAATGTCCTGATATTCGCGCTCGAGCAATTTGGCGAGGTAAAACCCGACATCCCCGCTTCCTGAAATTATAATTTTCATGCTGTGATTAATTTTCTAAAATTGTTTTCAAATACACCGCCCTCAACTGTTCAGGCATCATTTCCAAATGTTGCTTGATGGTATGTGCACTTTCGTCGTGCGACAAAAGACTCAAAAACTCATTCTCGATGGCGTTTTTTTCGAATAAACTACCTTTAGAATAAAGCAGAAAGATAATTTTGAAAGGTTCTTTTCTGTTTTCAGCATTGATTTCTATGAGCTCACGGGCATAAGCGGCAAACTGACGCAATATTTCGTAGTCGCTCATCTCCACATCCAATTCCCGGCTTGTGAAAGCTTCGGGAAACCATTGCCGCAGCGTTTTTTGAATTCTAGTTTCCATCATTTACATTTTATTATCAATGAAACAAACTACAATACACGAACCACACATTAATAATCAAGCGTAAATAGCTGATTATATATTCTTTATGAAATTTTTCTATGGGAGGCGATAAAAGAAAAAGACTTTCAAAACGATAGTGATAACTTTCAAAACGATAGCAAACTATTCGATTTTGTATTCTGAAAGCTTCCTGTAGAGGGTTGTAAGTGCTATGCCGAGCAAGGTGGCTGTTTTGGCTTTATTTCCGTTTGTTATTTTCAAAACTTTCAAAATATGTGATTTTTCGGCCTTTGCCAGGTCCAGCTCTGCACCTGACATGTCGCTGCCCGAAAAGCTGTTGCGCTGTATGTCGGAAGGAAGATGCTCAAATAAAATTTCGTTTCCTTCGGCAAGCAACACACATCTTTCCATGACATTACGCAACTCACGGATATTTCCTCTCCAGCTGTGTCGCTTGAGCGCTGACTGGCACTGATCGCTCATGCGATCAATTTTTTTATTGGCTTTTGCAGAAAATATCTGCATAAAATGATGTGTAAACAAAGTAATGTCGGAAGCTCTTTCCCTCAATGGAGGGAGGCTGAGTTGAAACACGGAAATGCGGTAATAAAGGTCTTCGCGAAAATTGCCTTTTTCGATTTCTGTTAACAGATCTCTGTTGGTTGCAGCAATAATCCTGACGTTTACCTTTGTAGGTTTACTTTCGCCAAGCCGAAAAAACTCTCCTGTTTCAATGATCCTAAGCAGTTTGACTTGTAAGTCCATGGCGAGCTCGCCAATTTCATCGAGGAAGATAGTTCCGTTATTGGCTTCCTCAAAAAGACCTTTGTGGTCCTTAGCTGCACCGCTAAAGGCACCTGCTTTATGTCCAAAAAATTCGTTTTCAAGCAATTCGTGGTTAAATGCCGAACAGTTAATGGCAACAAAGCTTCTCGATCTGCGATTGCTTGCCTGATGGATGGCGTTGGCAAAGACTTCTTTTCCTGTTCCGGTTTCGCCTGTAAGTAAAACAGTTGTATCGCTTTCCGCTACCTTAGCAGCTAATGCTATTGCTTCTTTAATCCGCGGTGATTTACCGATGATGCTGCCAAAATTGTATTTGTTGTCAAGCCTTCTTTCAAGAATTTGAACCCTTTTTGAGAGTTCCGCTTTTTCCATCGCCCGATTCAGAGCCGGCAAAATTTTGTTGTTGTCATCGCCTTTTGTCATATAATCAAAAGCGCCGTTTTTTATTGCAAGCACCCCGTCGGGAATGTTTCCATAGGCCGTCAGGACGATGATTTCGATCAAAGGATATTTGGATTTTATTTCTTTTGTGAGTTCGATCCCATTTCCATCAGGCAGTTTAACATCACAAAGAACGACACTTATGTCAAACATTTCCAACTTCTTAAGGGCAGTTTTGGTGTCGCTTGCCTCAATCACTTCAAACCCTTCCAAACCAATGATTCTGCTCAGGAGTTTTCGAAGTTTGTCTTCATCTTCAACAATAAGTATTTTTTTCACTTTGCTGGTTTTGAAAAACAAATGTAAAGTTTTGGACGTACTGTTATGAAAAACAGATGCAAAAAAGACATCATCAACTTCTAATGTCGGAAAGAGGTTTTCAAGATGAATGATACATGACCGAGCAAGGCAGAAACCCGAAACCTCGAGGTTTTGCTGTGTATTGTTAAACTAACTTCTAATTGATCGCCGCCAAACTACCCAAGTTTAAACGTCACAACCAGATTCATCCTGACAGGCACATTTTTTCCTCTTTGTTTACCAGGAGTCCACAGGGGCATCGCCTGAACAATCCTTACTGCTTCTTCGTCGCACCCAAAACCTATTCCTTTCATGACATACACGTTGGCAACACGTCCATCAGCCAGCACAATGTAATTTACATATACTTTGCCCTCTATGTATTTCTCCCGTGCTTCACTTGGGTAATGTATTGTAAAACCTATAAATTCATAGATTGATTTCCAATTTTTGTTGAATACGGGCATCTGTTCGACAACCGTAAACACCTCCATCGTATCGGTGTTCACATTCACAATCTCAGGGTTAGTGACTGTTCTGGGTTTCCAACCAGTATTAAATTTCGTAATGTAATGGATCGAACTATCCGGCAAACATTTATGATACCGTTTTTCGATTAGATTCACATCCGGATTTTCCTGAAGGATTGAATCAGGAATTACGTTCGTAGTATGACTGTACATGCACTTTGTTTGATAAAGAGATTCTGCTTCCTGGTCATGCAAAGTGCCCGCATTGATAAGGTCAATACAAAAACTACAACTGTCGCCGAGATTGTAGTGAGCTATTGCCCGGTTGAAATAGGCATTGGCCGTTGGATGCTCAGCAATGGAGACAGTGAGTAATTCGATGGCTTCGTGATACTTCTTCTTTTCCAGCGCTTTAGATCCTTTTTCGTAGGCTTTTACAGATGCTACTGATTGAGCTCCGGCATTAAGTGTTGTTATCAGTAAAAAGACTGATAAAAGGATGTTTTTCATATTGGGTTGTTTTAATGATTATTCAGTTTTTAAATATAGAATTCAGTTTTGCCGCCGAAAGCTCCTCATGCACCAACTGTTTCGATCCCACACACAAAGCACCACAAATACTGCCGTATTTCATGCATTCGCTGATGGGCTTCTTTTGCAGAAAAGCCCACAAAAAACCCGCAAAATAATTGTCGCCTGCGCCATTGGCATCCACCATCGGCACAAGGTTATAGGCTTGTTGTTCAATCCACTCACCCGCACTTGTCAGTGCAGTTGATCCGTTTTTTCCGTGTGTACACACCACTAATTGTTTGCCCCGGTTCATCAATTCCTGCATGGTTCTGCGGTAGTCGGGCAGATTATCGGAACTCAAAAAAATGACATCCGATGCCTCGATGAAAGGTTCGTGGTAAGGATTGTGATCGGTATAGTCGTGCAAATCGGTCCATACCGGCTTGCCCGATGCTTTCGCCATGGGTGCCAGCACTTTGCAGTAAGCGATGATGTTGAGCACCAACAAATCACTTTGAAGTATTTGGTCTTCGATGAGATGAAGATTCATTGGTGGCTTTTCGGATGATTGTGTTACGAAAATAGAGATTCTACCTCCTTCGGCATCCATCAGGTTGATGTGACGTTCGGTGCCGGCAGGGTCGAAGTCGTAATAAAACGCCACTCCTTCGTCCTTCAGATGTTGAATGATTTGCCGGCCATAAACATCATCCCCCAACAGGCTATATAGGGATGATTCAACCCCCAGCTTTTTGAATGCCAGTGCTTTGCCCGAACCTGTTGATCCCGTTGCTTCATTAAAAACAGCCTGGTGAATGGTATGTGGAACTGCCGGAGGTAGCGTTGGCAAATGCACGATATGGTCGTAGGTGGTGCCGCCGATGATAAATACTTTGTCCATATTGCTTGTTTTGAACGACGGACAAAGATCATAAAAAGAGTGCAATTCTTTGTTACAACAGAAAAATAATATGCTTGTTATTGTTCAGATTTAACTTAGAATTCGGGCATCGCGCCTTTGTGCGTGCATACTTTTGCTGCATATTCGGTTGCTTCGCTGTGAATTTGTTGCAGATCTTTTTTCATGAGCAGGCCGGTAACAAGCACGGCCGTAAAACTGTCGCCTGCGCCTACCGTGTCGGCCACCTTCACCTTTGGAACGGGCATAAACGATTGCTTATCCGGTGTGAGTAACCAGCTGCCCTTGCTTCCAAGTGTCAACGCCACCATCCGAAGCTGATAGTGATTGATGAGCTGAATGCATTTTTCTTTGTGAGTGCCTTTCAAATCAAATAGTTGGCCAATGACTTCAATTTCTTCATCGTTCAGCTTCACAACATTGGCTTTCGAAAAAGACTGATGTAGCAATTGTTTATCAAAGAAATTTTGCCTCAAATTCACATCAAACACTTTAAGGGCATCGGCAGGAAGCATTTCAAGGGCCTGATGAATAGCAAGTGCTGAAACTGCCGACCTTTGGGCAAGCGAACCAAAACAAAGGGCATCAGCATCCGTTAGCCAGTCAAAAGCTTCCGTTGCGGGTTTGATATGGTCCCAGGCTACATCGCGGTGAATCGTATATTCAGGAATGCCTTCTTTCAAACGAACACTCACTGTGCCTGTAGGATAATTCGGATGATTAAGAAAATAACGAAGACCCTTGCTGTTCAGCAATTCAACGATTTCCTGACCATATTCATCATGACCAATGGCACTGATTAGGGCTGTTTCGGCTCCAAGTCTTCCGGCATGATAGCAGAAGTTGGCCGGCGCACCACCCAGCATTTTTCCACCGGGGAGCAAATCCCACAGCACCTCTCCGATACCAGCTATTTTTGGCATGTGATTCATCGCAAAATCATTGTTGATAGTCACTTTCGTTCATTTGAGCGAGCTTTTGGGCTGTAGGTTTGAATATGAAATTAAACAAAAACCCGGCAAACAAAATAAGTGAAAATAATGCCGCCAGCACAAACCCGCTCTTTGCCTGACCTCCAAAAAAGTCGCTTACCAATCCCATTGCCAACGGACCGGCTGCTGCGCCGGCTGCCGTGAAAAATAAAATAATACCTGCAATTGAACCATGCTGAGGTTTTGGGAAGCAACTCATCCCCTTGGAATTGATCGTGGGATAAATCACCGACATGAAAAGCCCGGTCAGCGGAAGCAACACAACGGCTGCGGGCTCAAAAAGGATACTTCCGCCAAAACAGATAAAGATAAGGAAACCGGAAATAGCCAACACCTGATCCCACTGAAAATGAACCATCATCCAAATACCGAGAAACCTGCCTGCTGCCCTGAGGATGAAAAAAATGGGCAATGCATACATGGCAATAAAAACAAGGCTTCCGTCGTAGTCTTTCATCAACGTTGGCATCCACACATAGATAGCAGCTTCCACCGTTACATAGAAAAAAGCGGCCAAAGAAAAGCCGAGTGCATAGGGGTTTTTTATCATTCGAAACGATTGTTTCATACTCACCGGTTCTTCAACAGCTTTTTTCGAAGTGGGATATTTCACCACGAGTGCAATAAGGATCAGCATCACACATAAGGTTGCGGCTATCACATACAGCCACTTCCATTCCACTTCCTGCGACAAAAGATAGCTGACCAGAAATGGACCAATAATGGCACCAACGCCAAAAAATCCTTCCACAGCATTCATTGTTGAAGTGTGTTCCTGATTTGAGCGCGAGATGTCACCAATCAGTGCTAAAGCGCCTGTTCGGAACACCCCGATGGCCGCCCCGGAAATGACAAGCAGCGAAAGAAAAAACCAAAAACTGTTTCCAACCATGAAAAGATAAGAGCTGGTGGCAAAAATAGCCAGGCCCAGAATGATGGTTTTTTTTCGTCCCAGCTTATCAGCTAAAAATCCGAGAAAAATGCCTGCCAGCGCCATGGCGGTCATTGGGCCGTAATGAAAAAGTCCGGCCTGTGTCATGCTCAGCTTGAATGTTTTAATGATTTCGGGGATAATCACCCCCACAGCATCAGTGGTCATGGCAAACATGGTGAACATCACAAAAGTCAACAACTTGAGCAGTTTGCTTCCTGATTGGGGGGTTGAAAGTTTTGCAGGATTCATAAAATTGTATTAAGACTGATTTGATCCAAGGTGTAGTTTTATTTCGCCGGTTTGACCGGTGCACTGTATTGTGGCCTGCATCAGGTTCAAATCCACACTCAGCCGTGCTGTTGCTTCTTCGGTTGTCCATTCCAGAACAAGTTCATGATCAGCACATTGTGGCATTCCGAAATGTCCGTCAAAGGCAGGGTGGCTGTTGCGAAGACGTATGATTTCGGCGAGTTGCTTCACNNCAGCAACTCCATGTCGTTTTCGCCGGCCAGCAGACCCATGTAATAAACCTGCGGAATGCCCGGCACAAAAAACTGAATGGCGCGGGCTATCAGGTAGGCTGTGTCGTTTTTAGCCAAAGCATCATAATAGGTGCAGTTCACTTGATAAAGGTCGAGATTTGAAGCTGCTGCTCCAGTGGCTTTCAGGCTGTTTCCGCCGCTGTTGATGTGGATTTGCTCCACAATGCGGTTGAGGGTTTCGTCTGCTATCAATCCTTTTTTACTGCCTTCGGAAGCCACATCCACAATCCCTATCCCATCATGTGTGTCTAAGACAGTGAAAGCATTTCGCGGGCTAATTTCCAGCCACTTTTTGAGGTTGTGACCCGATCTGTTGAAAAGGGTATCGAGCACGAGCACCGGAAGCGCGAAGTCATACACATAGTCCACTTTTCGGGCAATTTCGATTTGTGTTTGGTGATAAGAATGGATTTCAACCAGAACCACAATCCCTTTCTGATGTGCTTTCCCGGTGAGCTGACTAATAAAATCAAAGGTTTTTTCGGTCATAAAACAACTGCTGCCACGCTCTTTGATAGCGTAGCCGGCAGCATCGAGCCTGATCATGCTGATGCCCGATGCAGCAAAAACATCGAGAATTTGTGTAAGATAAGATTGTCCGGAATCGCTGTTCACATCAATATCCACCTGGTTCGATGTAAATGTTGTCCAAACCATCCTTTGTTCTCCGCTTTTCAATTTATACGTCGTAAACGGCATTCCCGGACGGGGTCTGTATATAGAAACCAGTTCAGCTTCTGTGGCGCCGCCCGGAAAAACACGGTCAAAAGTCAGGAACAGGTCTGCAAAGGCAGAGGCTTCTCCTTTGTGCAAAAAATCAGTGAATTGCTCCGATTGAGCCGAAACATGGTTGACAATCAAATCAGCCATCACGCCTGTGGAT
>DISP01000147.1 GCA_002421995.1 Bacteroidales bacterium UBA6207
AGCGTAGATCAAAGCCGGGAAAGCTTCCATTCCGAGCATCCATCGCCAGGCGTTTTCACCGATATCCTTTAAAAAATAGTTCGAAACGAATGCCATCAAAATCCCAAAAACAATGTTGAACTGGTACATAGCCACCAGCTTGCCACGTTGTGCTGGCGGGGCAATCTCCGAAACATAGGCGGGTGCAACCACCGTGGAGACTCCGATGCCAAGTCCGCCGAGAATCCTGAAAAACGCGAACCAGTAGGGATCTGAAACGAGGGCCGATCCCACAGCCGAAACAAAGAAAAACATCCCTATCCCGATGAGCGTTTTCTTTCGGCCCAGGCGATTGGTAGGTACAGCGCCAAAGATGGCACCTATCACCGTACCCCACAAGGCCGTTGACATAACAATCAAACCATGAAACAGATCAGAGCTTTGCCACAGCGCCTGCAGTTGTTTATCAGCACCCGAAATCACCACTGTATCAAAGCCGAAAAGAAAACCCGCAAGGGCAACAACCACCGAAAAATAAAGAATATTATTCCGTTTCATCTTTGTGTTTTTGTAATTGCCGCAATGTTAACAATATTCGCAGAGATGCGAAAATTTTGTTTGATCTGTTATCACCGCTAAGTAGCGAAGTGTGCCGGTGAACTCAAAATTGCAGCTTATATGCTAAGTGAGCATCACGGATAAAATAANNATAAAATAAAATAAAATTTAAGTGGTCATATTACGGCCGAAAAAAGCCGCCCTTCCATAGCGAAAGCGCGGCTTCGTTGTGAAGTCGAAATATCCCCCCAGAAGGATTTTCAACCTAAAAATGGTGTTGATGCAGAAGCACGAACAGCATATTCGTTTCCAAAACGGCATTTTGACTATTTTCGTATTCAAAACCCGAATATAATGGAACTAATCATTCTTATACTTGCTTTTCTGCTGTTGCTTGCCGGCCTGCCCGGCGCTGTTCTGCCCGGTCTGCCAGGTCCGCCATTGAGTTTTTTGGGAATATTATGCCTTGGCAGCACCGACGCTATACATTTCACCAGCACCTTTTATTATCTATCTGCCTTGCTGGCCTGTGGCATTGTCGTGCTCGATTACTACCTGCCGGTTCTTGGAACAAGATTAACCGGAGGCACCAAGGCAGGCAAAAAGGGAAGTACGATCGGGCTGGTTGTGGCAGTGATACTCCTGCCGATGCTTGGAATCACAACGGGTCCTTTCGGATTGCTCGGACTGGTGGCAGGTCCGTTTGCCGGGGCTTATATTGCCGAAAAAATTGCAGGAACTTCTGACGAAACAGCCTGGAAATCAGCCATTGGATCATTTATCGGCTTTGTTGCCGGAACGCTCTTCAAGCTGATCTATGCAGTGGTTCTATTGGTAATCGCTACAAGGGAAATCTTTCTTCAACTTTTATAAAAAAATCCCGAAAACATCGCTTCCGGGATTCACCTGTGCAAGAATGATATGTTTATTTCGTATAGATAGGGCTGCGTTTCAGCAAATACTGAACTGCATCTTTCCAGCTGTCCTCCATACTAAAGAAAGGCTGCCTGGTCTGTGTATAGATTTTCGTCCCATTGCGGTACATATCAAAATAGACGTGGTATTTGTAGATTTTCTCTATATTGTCGGTGGTCGAAGAGTAGTTTTGGTTTTTGGTTTTGTCGTTACCATATTTTGTTTCACCTGATTTATAAGTACTTGACTGTCTGTTTTCCGTCAAAGTATAAGAAACTTTGGCAGCCACGATGTTGTCAACACCCAAAATATCTTCAAGCTCTTCAATCGGAATTTCATCAATATTTTTATAATCAATGCCTGCCTTGCGCAATAAAGAGTTGGTGGTGCGCAAATCCTGCACTGTGAGCGGAAAGATATTCGAAGATTTATCAATCAGCTTGGAGTAGATGTCGTTTTGAGCAAACTTGGCAACTTCTTCAGAGCTGGCCATGGTTTCTGAATTAACATAAGGCACCGGCAATACGGCAATGGTATTCTGTTTCCGCTCCATTTTTGGTGAGGCTCCCATGTTTTCCATCACAACCTCAGCCTGTTCACCCTGTGGCGCAGCATCAAAAGTCTGGATGCGCCCACTGGCAAACTCAATCCTTCCCACTTTCGAAAGGTCGAGCTCGGTTACCAAAGTCTCGTTTGGAAGTGAGTACTCAACAAAGTTGTCGGTCATTTTTGTGATTGTACAGTCAATAACCACAAAATCTTTCCGTATGATACGGTCCGTTTTTTTTGTTTCGCTGTTTTGCGAAAAAGCTGCTGTGGCAATGAAGCCAAGCAGTAATAACATCAGGCTGATTCTCGCTTTCATGTATTAAAGATAATTTTTGTCCTACTCTGTTTTGGCTTTTCGGTTTCGCCGGTTGATTAAAGCTGAAGCAAAACTATCACATAATGAGCTTGAAAGCAAAAAAATAAACACTTAAACCACAAGCTATCACTATAATATTTTGTTTTACAGTTGATTATGAGTATGGTTCTGAAATTAATTTCACACCGAATAATTTTCTTTACCATACTTCTCAAGAGCCAAAAAATAAAATAACTTTGAGGGATGAAACGCGCATTGGATACGAATTTTCTACTATTTTCCATGTAAGAAGCCATTATGAGACGAAAAACCAAATTAAGCAAAGCCCGGCCGGCCTGGCTCACATTACTTTTCTCTTTGTTGCTCGTCATGCTTTTGAGCGGGTGTGAGCAAACAAAAAATGAAATCAACAGCCTTGATCAGCTGAAAGGTGGCAAAACCTTTGCCGTTCCAACAGGCACGGTAGCCGACAAAATGGTACTGAAACACTACCCCGATGCCGTGATAGCCTATTACAATACGGTTTACGACTGTGGCCTGGCAGTCCTTCATGGCAAAGCAGATGCTACCGTTTACGACCAGCCGGTGTTGAAAAATCTGGCTGGCAAAAACCCGGGCACAAAAGTACTCGAAGCGCTTTTACTGCCTGATCTCTATGGCTTTGCCGTTAGACAAGAGGATCATGAACTCAAAAATGCCATTGACGTAACACTCAATAGGATTAAATCGGATGGCACATACAACAAAATGATCCAACGCTGGCTTCCCGACAAAGGAGCGCCTGCAGCCATGCCCGTCATTGCTAACGAAGGACAAAACGGATTGCTAAGGTTTGGCACTGCTGCCGTGACAGAACCTATGTCGTTCGTTGATGCGAATCAAGAACTTGCAGGTTTTGATATCGAGTTTGCGCAGCGTATTGCAGCAGGTTTGAACAAAAAGCTTGAAGTCGTCAACATGGAATTTGGCGCCATGCTTCCGGCACTCATTTCCGGCAAAGTTGACTTTATCGGCGCAGGATTGTCCATCACTGAGGAGAGAGCCAAAAAAGTACTTTTCTCAGAGCCCTATTACCAAAGCGGCATCGCGGTGCTTGTCAGATCGTCTGATGACACTCCAAAACCATCCCCGGTTTCTGATAAAAGAAAAAACACCAAAGTCGGTGTTTTGATGGGTTCAATACATGAAACATATGCGCAAAAAACCTACGAAGACGGCGCAGTGAGCACTTTTAACACCGTCGCGGATATGTTGATGGCCTTAAACGGCGGCAAGGTGGATGGGGCTTTTATGGACCACACCTCAGTTCGTGAAGTGCTCGCAACCAACCCGGGTTTTAAAATTTTGGATGCCAACCTCTTTACAGTTGATATAGCCGCAGGTTTTCCAAAGTCATCTGAAGTATTACTCAAACAATTCAACGATTTTTTGGCAACGATCAAAGCCAATGGCATCTATGATCAAATGGTTGAGCGCTGGCATGAAAACCTGAACAGCATTATGCCTGAAATTCCACTTCCTGCCTATGGAAAGGCGCTGAAGATTGGTGTTGTAAGCGATATTGGCCTTCCTTTTGCAACCAAAAACGGTGATCAGTGGAAAGGTTTCGACATTGAGCTTGCAACACGCTTTGCAGCATCTGCCGGCATGCGGCCGCAATGGGTTGACATGCCTTTTGGCAGTTTGCTTCCGGCTATTGTGTCCGGTAAAATTGAGATGGTCACCGCTTCGATGATGATCACCGAGGAGCGAAGCAAACAAATCAATTTCTCCGATCCTTACTTTGCAAGTGGCGTAAGTATTATCGGGCGTAATGATCAGCAGGATTCAGCACTGAAAGATACCAAATCTTTCCGCATTGACGATGGTACAAAGATTGGAATTCTGATGGGTTCGATCTATGAGAAATATGTTGAAGAACACTATCCGAAAGCCACAGTGCTGCTCTACAATACATTGCCTGATATGTTTGTCTCGCTCGGATCGGGCAAAACAGAGATGTGTTTTGTTGGTCAAAGCGCTGTGCCGGGAGCATTGCAGGCACAACCGGGATTAACAATACTCAAAAAAAACCTCTATGAAGTTGAGGTTGGTGCAGGTTTTCACCGCGACAACGACCGCCTGCGCGAAGATTTCAATCAATGGCTCAGCAATGCAAAAAATGACGGTACTTTTGCCGAAACAGAGAAACGCTGGTTTGAAAACACAGCTGCACAGCTTCCTGAAATCGAATCCAGATCAGTGAATGGAGCCGTAAGGGTGGGCGTTTGTGCCGACATTGGTTTGCCGTTTGCCAGTCATCAAAATGCGCAATTCACAGGTTTCGACATCGAGCTCGCATTGCGTTTCGGTGCCTGGGCCGGAAAAAAAGTTGAATTGGTTGACATGCCCTTTGGCAGCTTGTTGTCAGCTCTCAACAGCAAAAAAATCGACATCATCCTTGCATCGCTTGCCATCACCCCTGAAAGAAGCAAAGAAATTGACTTCTCAGATCCATACTACGCATCAGGCGTCACTATTCTTGGCAGGAAAGAGAACGCCGCTGCTTCCGGCAAAATGGCAGTACTGGAAGATATCAGCAACAAAAAGGTAGGAATCTTCACCGGAACGGTGCATGATGCCTTTATGGCCCGCACCTTTCCAAATGCACAAACATTTCGGTTTGAAAACAGCGCCGACATGATCCTCTCGCTTAAAAGCGGTAAAATTGACGCAGCCATGTTCGACCGCATCACCGCCGGACTGGTATTGAAACGCAATAACGATCTCGGTTTGCTCACCGATGATGTGCTCGACATGCCTCTGGGTGTGGGTTTCAACAAAAAAGACGTAGCGCTGCTCGAAGAGTTTAACAGCTTCCTGAAGGAGATAAAAAACGATGGCACTTACGAGAAAATGCACCGGCGCTGGTTTGTTGAAGATGCCGAAACAGCAGTGATGCCGGCATTTGAGCCCAGACCCGCAGGAAAAAAATTAACGGTGGGCGTCTCGGTCGAGGATCTTCCTTATGTGGCGGTGATGAACGGCAAATATGTAGGTTTCGACATCGAAATGATGCAGGCCTTCGCCAGCCGAAAAGGCTACAACCTTGAGTTGGTAACCATAGAATTTCCTGCACTTGTGGCTGCACTGTCGTCGGGCAAGGTTGATATGATCACCGATGGGATTGCCATCAGCGAGGAAAGAGCCAAACAGATCAACTTTTCTGATGAATATGCGCTGTTCCGCACCTCGGTGATAGCGCTCAGGAAAAACCTGGCAGGCTGGACCGGCCAGGAAGTTGTGGCAGAGCAAAAAGGCTTCTTCAAAAAGCTTTCGGAAAGTTTTTACAACAACATTTTGCACGAAAACCGCTACCTGATGATTCTAAGGGGGCTGCTCATTACCATCATCATTTCGGTCTTTTCAGCAGTTTTCGGCACCCTGCTGGGAGGATTGATTTGCTGGATGCGTATGTCGAAAAACAAAGTCGCGCTAAAACTCGCATCATGGTATATCTCGCTGATCCGGGGCACACCTGTTTTGGTGCTCCTGATGATTATTTATTATGTGGTTTTTGCATCGGTCAACCTCAATCCGGTGGTTGTTGCAGTCATTGCCTTTGGAATCAATTTTGCTGCCTATGTTTCAGAAATGTTCCGCACTGGCATCGAGGGTGTTGACAAAGGGCAAAAGGAGGCTGGCATTGCGTTGGGTTTCACCAAAATACAAACTTTTATCCACATCATCATGCCACAAGCTTTGCGGCAGGTGTTGCCTGTGTACAAAGGCGAGTTTGTTTCGCTTGTGAAAATGACCTCCATTGTGGGTTATATCGCTGTTGAAGACCTCACCAAGGCCAGCGACATCATCCGCAGCCGTACCTTCGATGCGTTTTTCCCGCTGATCATGGCCGCAGTGATATATATCCTGATTGCCTGGCTGTTAACACTGGTGCTCGATTATGTCGAGATCAGTATTGATCCAAAAAAACGTCGTTTACAAATCCGTAAGAAATCTGCATTATGATAACGATAGAGAAACTTTCAAAGCATTACGGACCACTTGTTGTCCTGAAAGAAATCAATGCTGAAATAAAAAAAGGTGAGGTAATCAGCATCATTGGTCCGTCGGGCACCGGGAAAAGCACCCTGCTGCGCTGTCTCAACCTGCTCGATCAGCCAACCGGCGGAAATATCTTTGTTGACGGCATTCCCCTGCTCGACAAGCATACCGATGTGCCAAAGATCAGGCAAAAGATGGGTATGGTTTTTCAGTCGTTCAACCTGTTTGCACATCTTTCGATCATCGAAAATCTGATTATTGGCCCTGTGAAGCTACTGGGCAAAACCAAAGCGGAAGCACATGAAAAAGGAATGTCACTTTTAAAATTGGTTGGACTTGGCGAAAAAGCCGACAACCTGCCCGAAGAACTCTCCGGCGGTCAAAAACAACGTGTTGCTATTGCCCGATGCATGGCCATGGAGCCCGAAATTCTCCTTTTTGACGAACCTACATCCGCCCTCGACCCTACCATGGTGAGCGAGGTGCTGGCTGTGATACGTAAGCTTTCGAAAGAAGGAATGACAATGGTAATTGTCACCCACGAGATGGAATTTGCACGCAACATCTCAACCAGGGTTTTCTATATGGACGAAGGTTTTATTTATGAAGAAGGCCCACCGGAACAGATTTTTGAGCATCCCAAGCGCGAAAAAACCAGGGCTTTTATCCATCGTCTGCGTAGCGCCAACTATCA
>DISP01000123.1 GCA_002421995.1 Bacteroidales bacterium UBA6207
AAGAAGCATCAGCAATGCTTCAAATGTTTTTCTATTTTTGCCTGTTATATAACGATAAAAGACAAATGCCAATTTTAGGAACAATAATCAAGAAGGCATACGAGTTGCGGAATATGCCGGTTGAACTGAAGAAACAAAGACTCAACCCGGTAATTGCCCAAAAAACCCAACTTAAAAAACTTCTTCAAAAAGCGCAATTTACTGCTTTTGGCGAGGAGTATCAGTTTGATGAACTTTTAAATCAAAAAGAGGTTGAAAATGCTTTCGCAGCCAAAGTGCCCGTGTTTGATTACAACTCAATGTATAAACACTGGTGGTACAGGGCGTTGAATGGAGAAGCCTATGTGACATGGCCCGGTCGGGTGAAATATTTTGCGTTGAGTAGTGGCACTTCCGAAGCTTCTTCAAAGCATATACCCATCACGCAGGATATGCTTTCGTCCATCAAACGCGCAAGCGTGAGGCAGCTTGTATCGGCTTCGAAGTACGATTTTCCTGTTCATTTCTACGAAAAAGGCATACTGATGATTGGTGGCAGCACCCATCTGAACTACAACGGCACCTACTTTGCCGGCGATCTTTCGGGGATAACTGCCGGAAATATTCCATTTTGGTTTGAGCATTTTTACAAACCCGGCCGCCGGATAAGCAAGGCCACTGACTGGGCCACCAAACTCAACGAAATGGTTAAAAAAGCCCCATCCTGGGATATTGGGGTTATCGTTGGTGTGCCCGCCTGGGTGCAGATTCTTTTGGAACGCATCATCAGCGAATACAAGCTTAATACCATTCATGATATCTGGCCAAACCTTTCGGTGTATGTTCATAGCGGGGTGTCGTTTGCCCCGTATGAAAAAAGCTTTGAAAAACTGTTCTCAAAACCTGTTATTTATTCCGAAAGCTACCTGGCTTCGGAAGGTTATCTGGCCTACCAGACAAGGCTTGATAAGCGCATCATGCAACTCATCGTTGACAATGGCATTTACTATGAGTTTGTTCCATTCAACGATCAAAATTTTGATGAAGAAGGAAATATTCTTCCCAATCCACAGACATTTAGTTTGAAAGACGCCAGCAACAATGTTGAATATGCCATGTTGCTATCGACGAACGCTGGAGCATGGCGCTATCTGATTGGCGACACTATCAAGTTTACCAATGTGGAGCAGTGTGAAATCATTATTACCGGGCGCACCAAACAGTTTTTGAGTATTTGCGGCGAGCATTTATCTGTCGAAAACATGAGCCGGGCCATCGAGTTGCTTCAGGAAGAAATGAATATTACCGTTAAAGAATTCACTGTCACCGGTTTCAGGCATGGTTCGATGTTTGCTCACCGCTGGTATATCGGAAGCGACGATGTGTTTGATGAACAACTGGCGATAAAGAAAATTGACGGATACCTGAACCAATTGAATGATGACTATATGGTTGAGCGCACCGAGGCCATCACTGACATTTTTATTAAGGTTTTGCCCTCTCAAATCTTTTATGATTATCTGAGAAAACAGGGAAAAGAAGGTAGCGCTGTCAAGTTTCCAAGGGTTTTAAAAGGTCAACGCCTTGAAGATTGGGAAACGTATCTTAATACGCTGAAAAACACCTGATCCGGCTTTTAATTATAGCACACATCTGCTTATGCTGACACTTATTTTGGAAGGAGTAGTACTCGGACTGACACTGGCCACTTTTTTTGGTTTTGGACCTGCTTTTTTTTCACTTGTTCAAACCAGTGTTCACCGGGGTTTCTGGCCGGCAGTTTTATTGGCGCTCGGGATTTTTCTCAATGATTTTCTGATGGTTGTTCTCTGCCTGATGGGTGCTGTTCAAATAGTTACCGAGCCAAGCAACTACCTTTGGTTTGGAATAGCTAGCGGGGTTGTTCTTATCATTTTTGGTTTGGTTACCTACACACGCAAAGTGGTTAGCGAGGGTGATGAAAACCCTGAGCTGCCTGTAAAAATAAGCGGCCCGCGATGGTTTACCTATATTGCAAAGGGTTTTTTTATGAATATAATTAATCCTTTTGTTTGGGTGTTTTGGATTGGTGTTGTGGTTGGTATATCGGCACGATTGGGAGGTGATGAGAAAGAGCTCACCTATTTCTTCGGCGGCACTTTGATTACAGTGTTCGCCAGTGATATTCTCAAAGCGTATGCTGCTTTTAGCATCAAGAGATTTCTTAATGACAAGGTAATCGGTTATTTTAATAAAACTGCAGGGATTGGATTAACCGGTTTTGGCGTGTTTCTGATTATTAAGGTTATCTGGCAGCATTTGATCTGAATACACTTGCCTTTGCCAAAATCCCGGGTTTAATCAAAAAACTGAATGTCCTTAACATTGATCTGTGTGTTGATTTTTCCCATCCACTCATTTTCTTCAATATGATAACACAGGCTGAAAGGTCTGCCGAGTTTAATGTCTTTGTAATGGTGGCCCTGCTGAAATGCAATGGCAGGCAGCGGATCGTGCGGATGCTCAGGCTGAATCAGCTCCAGTTTGAGGTGGTTTTTGCCAACAATTTTACTTCGGCCGGTATCAATTACCTTATCGGTACGGAAAATTGGAGCCATATTACCCGGGCCAAAGGGGGCAAACTGTTTGAGAATGCGTAAAAACTTGGGTGTAATCTGGTTGAAGTTAATTACAATATCAATTTCTACCTCCGGAATAAGAATTTCGTTGTCAATGGTTTGACTAACGTAATCGTTGAATTTTTTCCGAAACAGTTCAAGGTTTTCGGGTTTCATCGAAAGCCCGGCAGCATACTTATGTCCGCCAAAATGTTCGAGCAAATCAGAGCAATGGTCAATTGCATCATACACATCAAAATGCTTGATCGAACGTGCAGACCCGGTGATGAGGTTGTTTGATCTGGTGAGAATAATTGTTGGGCGGTAATAAGTGTCAGTGAGCCTGGATGCAACGATGCCAATCACGCCTTTGTGCCAGGCTTCCTGAAACAGCACGGTGCTTTTTGCGTTGAGTTGTTCAGGATCATTTTCAATCATGGCCAAAGCCTCCTCTGTGATGTTGTTGTCGAGGCTTCTGCGTTCGGTGTTGAGGTCGTTGATGGCGTTGCCAAGTTTTTCGGCATGGCTTTTTTTATCTGCAAGCAACAGCCTCACACTGTCGCTGGCTTTTTCTATTCTACCGGCAGCGTTGATTCGTGGCCCGATCAGGAAAACCAGATCACTGATGGTAAGCTCTCTGTTGAATGCAGGCTCTCCTTCTTTTTGATCGGGACGCCGTATCACCTGCGAATATGCAAGCACGGCTTCAATGCCAGGTCTGGGAACAGTATTGATGAGTTTCAGGCCGTAGTGGGCGAGCAGACGATTTTCGCCGGTTATCGGCACAATATCAGCAGCAATGCTGATGGCCACAAGATCGAGGTGCTGAATGAGTTCTTCGAAGGGTTCGTTTTGTTTTTTTGACAATGCCGAAAGAAGCTTGAAACCCACACCACACCCGCTTAACTCTTTGAAAGGATAATCACAATCAGCTCTTTTGGCGTCGAGAACTGCAACAGCAGCAGGCAATTCGTCGCCGGGCCTGTGATGGTCGCAAATGATGAAATCTACATTTCTTGAAGTGGCATATTTGATTTTTTCAACAGCCTTTATTCCGCAGTCCAGTGCAATAACCAGGTTGATTCCTTTATCTGCCGCGTAGTCAATGCCTTTATACGAAATGCCGTAGCCTTCATCATAACGATCAGGTATATAAAATTCAATCTTTTTTTTGAAGAATTTTTTCAAATAGGTATAAACAAGTGCCACCGAAGTTGTTCCATCAACATCGTAGTCGCCATAGATCATGATTTTTTCATTCTTCTCAATGGCTTTCAGCACACGCTCAACAGCTTTGTCCATATCTTTCATCAGATACGGATCGTGTAGCTGGTCAAAATCGGGGCGGAAAAACTTTTTTGCTTCTTCGAATGACGAAATATCACGTTGCGCAAGCAGATTGGCAATGTTGTCATCAACAGACAACACCTCCCGGAGTTTCCCTACTACCTCACTATCACCTTGTTGCTTGAGAACCCACCTGCTTAACATTCACACTACGTTTAATTTGTAAAGATATAAAGTTATATCTGTTGTCAAAGTCTTTTTTTTGACATATAAATTTAATGCCAAAACGCAATAAACCTTGCACAGGCAACGCTGTCCTTTGCCGAAAAAAAATGTCTGTAAAAGCGGTATAAAAATCAGAAATTCGATCGCATGGCTTCAACCGGATCGAGCCGCGACGCTGACCAGGCCGGAACGAAACCCGAAACAAGCCCTATCAATCCTGAAACCCCAAGTCCAAGGACGATGTTTTGCAAACTCAACACCATCTGGAATGAGGTGGCACTGCTAACGATAACGCTTAACGCAAATACAATAAGCAATCCTACCATCCCGCCAAGTACTGCCAAAAAGATGGCCTCGAGCAGAAATTGAAGCAAAACAAAATAATTTTTAGCCCCAAGCGACTTTTGAATTCCTATCTGACTGGTTCTTTCTTTGACCGAAACAAACATGATGTTGGCAATGCCAAAACCTCCGACCAATAGCGAGAATCCACCAATAATCCAACCTACAAGGGCAATTACACCAAACAACTGATCGAATGATTTATTGATAATGTCCATTTCATTGATGGCAAAGTTGTCCTCGGCTGTTGGTTTAATTTTTCTAACCGAACGCATAACACCGCGCAGCTCATCCTTCATCTGTTCGTTGCTGATACCGGTCTTGGCTTTGGCAACAATGGTTGTGCCGTTGCGCAGGTCAATCACATTACGTCCAAACTGTACGGGTATCAGTGCTGATTTGTCGTTGGAATTTCCAAATAAGTTTTCCCCTTCTTTTTTCATCACCCCAATCACATCGAGTTTCAGTCCGAAAACTTTGACTGTTTGGCCCACCGGATCAGAATTTGGAAATAGTGATTCGGCTATGTCAGCACCAATAATGATTACATTTCGGCCTGATGTTGATTCCTGTGCGGTGAAATAGCGCCCCGAACCAAGGTCGAATGGCATTACCGTGGCATAATCATGCGACACGGCATTGACGCTCACCTGCTCTATTGAGTTTGTGCCGAAACTGATTGTTTTGCTGTCGCCCGTCATAAACGCAAACGCCTCAACGGTTTGTGCGCGTTTTTCGAGCTCCGACAATTCTCTCATGCTGGCTTCAGGTCTTTGCCAATATTTCCACCAGGGATAATCCGAACCTGTTGACCAGGGCCACTTTTGAATAAATAAAATGTTATCACCCAATGAATTGATGTCGTTACGGATAGCTTTTTCCAGGCTGTCAAAAACCGAAAAAACCGCGATAATGGAAAAGATACCGATAGTAATTCCCAACAAAGATAAAATGGTTCTCACCTTATTGACTAAAAGAGCAGTGATGGCAAAGCGGAAACTTTCCTGCAGAAGCCTGAAAAAGATCAGCATATTCGTATAAATTTCAATGTAAAAGTAAACATTCCATTCATATCAGTCAAAAATGGAATTGTGCTTCTTATTAATTTGCCAAATTCCTGTAATAAACAAAATTGCCTGCTCATTTCCGGTTGGGTTTGCAGAGCAGGCAATCTGTTGAGGTTAGTTACCTATTCAAGTTTTATATATTATAGTACTATGAATCAATCAAATGACTATTCAATTGGATATGGCCTCAATCCTTCGTTCGTCATTATCCACAAATTTTCGGCGCCCGTACGTTCTTCAATTTCATACCGCAGCGAGCCGCTGAAAAGCTGTTTAAGGTTTTTAGGAATAGATACAATTTTACCTTCCGGAAGCGAAATATTGACCCAGATTTTTTGCTGACGCAGCTTGTTATCCGTTCCAAAGCCGAAATAGGGCGAAATTACAAGGCTTGAATCATTGAGCCGGTAATCGAAAATGATTCCTTCTGCTCTTTCACGCGACATTTCCCTGT
>DISP01000230.1 GCA_002421995.1 Bacteroidales bacterium UBA6207
GTGTGTTGGTTCTGCCATTGTTCAAGATACTTTCAACCTATTAGGCAAAACCGTGACAGATTCACAGGATATTCATATACAAGCACTTACAGAAATGGAAAAAACGAAGTTTTGTTGCTATTTCGGCTTACTCAGAAAAAACAACAACTACAACAAGGATTACCAGAATAAAAAGGAGGCAATTAATACACCCTCTTTGCCTTTGTTGACCCATTAGGCATCTTCAGGCTAACAACTATCATCGCTATACCAAAACAGCTCCGGATTACCATGTGAACTTCATTATGAGACAGTTCATTCTAATCAGAAAGGGCAACTTAGAAGAGATTGTAGACAATCGAAATATTCCCTTCCTTCTTCGTCAGATTAGGTTTTCTGAGATTGTCAGTGAAGTATGGAAAGTCAGCCGTCATGGATGGGGGATCGTTTTGGACAAAATTTAACCTGTATTCAATCATACACACTGATAAAATATCAAGAGCAAGACTGCGGATGTTTTTGGTTGCGAACAATCAAATAATTCATAGATACTGAAAAACGAAATGAGATTGTAAAGCGAGCAAAATAGTATCCGTTACAATCACAAAAACCATCACTTTCCGGATGATCATGAGTTAAGTAGTTCGATATAGATGCGTATTCAGGTTATTCAAAGCTATTTGAATAAACTTTGGATTTGTAAACATTGATTTTTTTCGGTCGCTCCATTTCCCCAATTCAATGGTGATCTCCTCTAAGGAATACACATTTTTTTTCTGTATAATGAAATCAATGGTAGAAAGCAGCTCCAGCCCAAAAGGAGAGTAAAAACCGGATAAAAATGACTTTGTTTTCATCACGATCTGCATATGGGCATTGTTTTCAGGGCTATTTAAAAATGTATTTATTTCTGTTTCAGCATCCGGCACAAGCGCCAACTCATCAAATGGTTTTTTATCTTTTGCACTATAACCCATTATGTAGCTGCCATTCAGGTAATACAAAACATGCTTAACTTTACCGGAATAAGGGCCGTAAAAATTGGGTTGAAATACCAGCCCAAAGCTTTCTCTGGCTCCAAAACGCTGGAGGAAATAGGCAATTTTTTCAGATGAAAATTCTGAAACAAACTCACCATTGCGGGCCAAATCATACAGCATTGATAACATCATAGCTCTTGCCGGTGTCAATTTTACCCGCTCCTTTCTGAGTACTTCTGCAATGGCATCATTGGGTAAATAAACATCAATATCGCAATCTATGCCTGATAAATGTTTTTCCATTAAAAGCTTAACCTTATTCCAATCTAAGCCTCCATTCCCTGACCCCAGGGGTGGTATGGCAATCGATTGGATATTTCTTTCTCTGATGACCTTAACCAATTCGGAAAGGCCGGTTTCAATATATTGATACTCTGAAGGCAAACGCCAATTGGTTTTTGTGGGAAAATTAACAATAATTTTCCTGCCCGTAAGTAGTGCTTCTTCCTCGGTGATAAGCAGTTGTCCAACTTTTAACTCCTTATTTTTACAGGCATTGACATATTGCTTGTAATTGTTAGGAAAAGCATTCTTGAACTGTAAAGCAATTCCTTTACCCATCACTCCAACTGTATTTACGGTATTAACCAGAGCTTCAGCTTTGCTATCCAGCAGATTTCCTGTTATATAGTTGATCATAGCTTAAAAATAATAATCTGATTTTATGTGAACCTTGGCCATATCTGCTCCAAGGGCAATGACTTTGTTTTTTGCACTTTCGCTGTAGGTTATAAAACCCAAAATGGCTTCTTGTGCAATACCACCCAACACCAAAAACTCTGCTTCCTTTCTTCGTTTTCTGTCCAAATCGTTTTCATCCCTCCAATATCTGGCATTTATAGCATTTTTATCTAGTATGGTGTCAATGTTTTGAAGATCGGCAGGCGTGTATTGTGTACTGAAACCATCTACTGCGTGCCCATCAGTAAACACAAAATCTAAATGCAAGTCAATAATTTTTTGAACGGAAGTAACACAATACACAATATTCTCAGCAGGTGTAGGAGCTACCATGTTAAACCCGTTTTGTACCACATAGAGCATTGGAGTTCTTACACCAAAATAAAACGGAATGTATTCGCCCAATCGTCTGTCATTGTTTAACAAAAAATTGTTTCGGGTGGCGATCAAACTTCCATCTCCAATCGGCACAAAATTGGGATTTGCATTTGCCGAGCTTGAATGCGTAATACCATGTTGAAGAATATGTGGTATATTCTCAATATGAGTCATTCTGTACAAATAGATGTTGCTCAAATTCGGCATTCTACAAAATTAGCTAATAATTTCTTCAAGATAACGCAGCTAGCCTGAGTAAATTTCGGTAACCGCATCACAAGCATGAAGCTGAACGATGGCCCAATATTCCCAACTACCTGGCAATAAGTCCTATCTGGATTTTAAGAATGTGATTCATTTAATTTTCTCAAATTGATGTGCGAGGTGCTAGATAAAAATGATAAAGCACTTGACCTGCCTGCTTACTTTCACCAGCCGGCAAAAACCGATGTACACTCCTAATTGGATGCTCTGTCACGCATTTGCATCAGTCGCGGCTGAAATGGCATCGAAAACAAAACGCCAGGAGAAGGAACGATCAACTACTTGAGGTTCAACCTCCATTTCATAAACATCGGGGTGCTGTGTTGTTTGCATTGAATCCAAGAAATCAGTTGCTTCATCGAACGCCCCTGATTGCAAGCGGTTCGATTTTGTTTGCTGTGAAGACCGCTTTCGTTCAGCTTGTGCAGTCTCAGCATCAAGCCCGGGCATGAATGCATTGTCGCTTGTATCACGCTTCCCGCCCGATTCCTTTCTTTCAGCAAGATATTCTGTATAAATATCCGGCGGCAAAACGATGTCCAACTCCTTTGCAATGTGGAAAAGCAGCTCATTCATCACCGGTTTGCTAATTGAATCGCGTTGTTCAAGCAACAACTGAAAGACGGAATGCAGCAACTCCCGGCCTTTTATATAGGTTTTAAAAATCGAATAGTCTTTCTCGGTGTAGAAATAACAGCCGTCCTCAAAGGCGATCGGGGCATTGAAGCCGAGGATGTCGCTCCGCATCACCCTGATGTCGTCGCGGATGGTGCGTTCCGACACCGTTTTGTAAACTCCTCTTTTCTCGCCCAGCGCTTCAGAGCATTCTTCCCGAAGCCTTTGAATGCTGCATTTCACCGAACGGTTGCGCAGGCATCTGTCAATCGTTTTGTACCGAATCAAGGCATTGAGGTTCGTTGGCATAAAATAAATTTTTCATTGCAGAAAGACTGCATTGGCAGTACGTATTCTTGCCTCAAATTTAATCTATATCTGAATAACATGAAAAAGAAAACTGAAATGATCGTGGTCCTTGACCGTTCGGGCTCGATGGAATCCATCAAAGAAGCCACCATCGAAGGCTACAACGCTTTTTTAGCGCAGCAAAAATCAGTGGAAGACGAGGCACGGCTGAGCATGGTGCAGTTCGACCATGAATATGAAATGGTTTGTCTGAACCGGGACGTGCAAACCGCTCCCTTTTTAACAAATGCCACCTACCAACCCAGGGGCACCACGGCCCTGCTCGATGCCATCGGACACAGCATTCACGAAACGAACGACCGCATAGCTGCCGGCGAATGTGCCGGAAGGGATACGCAGGTGGTGTTTGTGATCATCACCGACGGACACGAAAACAGCAGCAGCCGCTACGACAGATCGCAGATTTTCCGGCTCATCCGCGAGTTCGAGCAAAAGAAAAACTGGCAGTTTGTGTTTATCGGTGCCAACCAGGATGCCATCGAAGAAGCTTCACATCTTGGAATACACGAAAGCAGGTCAATGACCTTTATGGCCGACAAAGAAGGCACAAAAAACATGTTTTTCGACATGAGCGTCAACATCAGGGAGATGCGCGTGGAAGACAAAAACTTCGCCTTCAAGGAATCACAACGGAAGAAGCAGAAGAGGTAGATGGTGATGATGGAGATGGAATTGACTAAGGCCGTCAGGG
Organism: Bacteroidales bacterium UBA6207; assembly: GCA_002421995.1. Taxonomy (GTDB): domain Bacteria; phylum Bacteroidota; class Bacteroidia; order Bacteroidales; family F082; genus JALNZU01. The sequence goes on from DISP01000230.1 coordinate 4,018, forward strand.
TTCAACAAACCGAGTCCAGCTCTCTTTTTGCCCTGATGGTTTCCGATGATGTGTTTTTGCACTGCCATTGTTCAGTGTGCTTTCTACCTATTAGGCAAAACCGTGACAGATTTACAAAGTATTCTTATACAAGGAATTGTGAAAATGGGAAAAGTACATTTAATTGCTTTTTTCGTCAATTTCTTAAAAGCTACCTCAAAAGTAAAAAAGCAGGGTAATGAATGAATG
>DISP01000104.1 GCA_002421995.1 Bacteroidales bacterium UBA6207
AAGGCACGGTCAATGCTCTCGCCTTCTTTTACAGGAATAATGATCATGTTAAATACACTCTCTTTCTTTAGGTGAATAATAATAGTTAATTAACTTTAGGGCGGCAAAAGTATAAAAACTTCATCAATAAACAATTAACTCCAAATAATTCTTTTTAAATTATTTTGCATCAAGCAGGTTTTCATCAAGAAATTGTCCCATTTTGGTGTAAAGATGAAGTCTTGTGCTTCCTCCATAGATCCCATGGTTTCTATTTGGGTAAATCATCAGATCAAATTGCTTGTTTGCTTTTACAAGTGCATTGATCATTTCCATAGAATTCTGGTAATGTACGTTGTCATCGCCGCTGCCGTGCACAAGGAGGAGGTTTCCTTTCATTTTTCCCACATGGTTTATTGGAGAGTTGTTGTCATAACCACCTTCGTTTTCGATAGGCAGGCGCATATAACGTTCGGTGTAGATGTTGTCGTAATATCTCCAATTTGTAACAGGAGCCACAGCTATTGCAGCTTTAAAATAATCGGCCCCTTTCGTTATGCCCAGGCTAGCCATGTATCCGCCATAACTCCATCCGAAAACAGATAAGCGACCTGCATCAACCCAAGGAAGCTGAGCGAGCTGCCGGGCTGTTGTGATTAAGTCTTCGGTTTCAAATTTTCCAAGTTCGAGATAAGTCATTTTTTTGAACTGCGATCCCCGTGCGCCGGTACCGCGGTTATCAACCGAAACAACTACAATACCTTTTTGGGCGAGATGCTGAAACCAGTAGCCGTTGGCTCCACCCCATGCATTGTTGACGGTTTGTGCGCCGGGACCTCCATAAATATATACCAGTACCGGATATTTTCTTGAGGGGTCGAAGTCGGGAGGAAGCAGCTTCCATGCATTGAGGTGTGTTGTTTTGCCATCAGGTAGTTTTATCGAGCTGTCTTCAATGGTAAAAAACTCAAACTTTGAGAGGTTGAATGACTTGAGTTTTTCGATAAGACCGGCGTTGTTTTTAAGCAAACGAAGCTCTTTGCCTTCGTTGTTACAAACGTTAATATAATATGGTGTGTTTATCGTTGAGTTGGTGTTGATAAAATAACTAAAGTCAGCGCTGAATTCGGCATTGTTTTGTCCGTCCTTTTCAGAAACGGGATTGATTTTGCCTTTTAGATCAACACTATAGACTCCTCTGTTGATGGGTGACTTCAATGCGCTTTGGAAATAAACTTTTTTATACTTTTCGGAGTAGCCATAGAGTTTGGTAATGTCGAACGCCCCCTTGGTGAGTTGCTTTATCAAGGTGCCGTTGAGCGAATACAGATAGATATGGTTAAAGCCGTCTTGCTCACTGGTGATAAGAAATGATTTCCCGTCGGGCATAAACGTCAGGTCGTCGGTGATGTCAACATAATAAGGACTTTTTTCTTCGTAGATCAGCTTGATTGTTTCGCCTGTCACATCAGAAAGAAGTAATTCAAAGTGGTTTTGGTGCCTGTTAAGCCTTTGAATAGAAAGGATATCAGCGTTTTTGGTCCATTGGATTCTTGGGATATAAATCTGTTGTGCTTCGCCCAGATCAAGACGTTTACTGCTGTTATTCTCAAGGTTATAGATGTTAACAGTTACTTCCGAATTGTCTTCGCCTGTTTTGGGATATTTGTAACGGTATTGTTCAGGATACAATTCGCCGTAATAGGTCATCTGAAATTCTTTGACCTTTGATTCGTCGAAACGCAGGTAGGCAATCTTTTTGCTGTCGGGCGACCAATAGAATGCCTGCGAAAAACTAAACTCTTCTTCATAAACCCAATCGGGGGCGCCGTTGATGATTTCATTCAATTTGCCGTCATGGGTGATTTGTTTTTCCTCGCCACTTTGCAGCTGTTTGATAAAGATGTTGTTGTCGCGTACGAAAGCAACCATTTCGGCATTAGGCGAGAATGTGGCCAGTTGCTGTTTGCCTGACTTTGATAATTGGCTCAGCTGTCTGGTTTTAAGGTCGAAGATGTAATAATCAGATTTGGTTGAATGGCGATAGATTGCTTCGGTTTCGGTAGGTATCAGCAATTTGCTTTCGTCCTGACTCAGCGAATAATCATACAATGCTATGGGTTCACCTCCATTCTCAGGTGTAAGTTCAGTCGGTTTAACCAGCGCTGAAAGCGAGTCACCAGTTTCAAAGCTATAAACAACCAGGGCACCGTTTACTATTTGCGCAAATGTTTTACCGTCGGCTAAGGGATTGATGCCGTAAACATTTTCAGAGCTTAGCATCCGGCTTGCCCAAATGTCATTTAGCGAAAGCTGCTTTTGCTGTGCTGAAAGTAAGCCTGGAAAGCAGAATAAGATGCTGAATAATAAGTTGAAAGTGATTTTTTTCTTCATTTTCGATGATGATGTTAGAATAATGACTGCCAAAAATACTCAATAATGTGAATTAACCATTTGCAGAATCCAATGCAATTCGTAATTTTGCCGGCGTTATCACCTGTGATAGCAAAAAGGGGCGTTTAACTCAGTTGGTTTAGAGTGTCACCTTGACAGGGTGGAAGTCACTGGTTCGAGTCCAGTAACGCCCACGGAAAAAGAGGGCTTCTGCCCTCTTTTTTTATTTCCTTATCATCGGATATGTTCTGGGTTTGAATAGTTTATATGAGACACCGATGGTTGTCAGGTTGTAAAAATCATAAGGCGATCTGTTTGCGCTTTCAAAAGAGTCGAGACGGTCGGAGTCCATCCATCGGTTTGCTGATTCCAGCCTGATGAACCAATTTTCATTAATTTTGTAGCTAACACCGACACCGCCTAGTGCGACACCTTCTATTACAAGCCCCCAAAACCCGCTGCCGGCACCATAGCCTCGTGTGGCTAAGATTTTCCCATCTGAAATCTGAACAAGGTCAGAGCTATAATAACTCAGACCAATGCCGACAATGACATAGGGAGAGAGTTTTTGATCGGATCGGTAGGGGATAAAAAGCAAAACAGGGTTGAGGCTGATACATAAATTACCTTCGATGAGTCGGGCGCTGAATTCAAGGTTGGCATTTGGTTTTGAGCCCGAGATCGTTGCGTAGGCAAGCTGTCCGCCAATTCTTAAAAACTGAAAGACATCCCAGCTAAGTGTTCCTTGAATCGTTCCGCCATTTTCATTGACAGGTTTTCTGGAAGGAAAAACACTGTTTTTTTTAACGTCTGTGAACGAAACAGTCGGGCCAACACCGGCAGTAAAAGTCAAGCCCGGGTTGAATAAATACATGCGGTGAACGATACTTTGCGGGCTGGCCTGTTTAAAAAGAAATGAAAACAACAAAACGAAAATGATTTTTATCATTTTCAATCTATGGTCGTTTCTGCTTTCTACACGCATTTTCTTTTTCATCTTTCTCCGATGTGCCGCAATGCATTCGGAAACGTTAAATACCCCTGAAACGTATTTGCTATCTGTTACTGATCTGCTTTTTGATAATTTTTGATAATATTTCCAATCTGCCCGGTGCTTATTCGTTTGCCAATAATGACTTTGTTCCTGTCGAGCAGATACACTACAGGAACGCTGTAAATGTCATATAAATCATGAAAATCCTGGGTCATGCTCTTCATTCCGTTGACGTGAAGCCATGGATATTTCTTTTCTTTCAGATAATGTTTCCAGCCCTCAAAATCGTTTGTAGAATTCACGGCAAATACGCCCAGGTTGAACTCGCCGGTATTGTAAAGTTGGTAAAGCGATTCCATCTCTTTTTTGCAGTGGCTGCAGGTTTGATCCCAAAAAATGAGCACGGTATATTCGTTTTTTATTTCATGGAATGAGCGATAATTACCGGTTGTGTCTATCAACCACATTTCAGGTGCTTTCATTCCAAGCAAACTAAGGCGCATTTTATTGGCTCTTTCCAACAATTTTTCATTGATAGATTCCGTAACGTTTTGGATTTTTCCTTTTTGGAAATAGTTGTCAACCAGATAAACAAAGACTTTGTCGAGTCCCATAATTTTCGGAGTCTGGTACTCCGAAACGAAATGCCATGCTAAAAAATCAGTTACTTCCTGGTTTTTATTAGTCCTGGCGATGAGCACATTGATTTCGGAGATTATTGAGTCGGCATCGGGGACAACCAATTGCTCAAAATAGGTTTTTAACTTCATCGGAAGGAGGGGTGTGCGCAAAAGTCGCTCATCATTCAGCCGGATATTACTCCAAAAGTGTGATTTATAAAACCGGTAGCTTGCATCCTGATTTTCTTTTATTGCAGCAGGTATCTCGGGGTCCTGCATCGCGCTAAGAATGAGGCTTATCAGCAATTCGGGATTTTCACGTATGATCGTGTTTCGAAATTTGACTATTGCCGTGTTGATGGAATCATTTTTATGTTGAAGCAAGGTTTTTGTTTCATTGCCTGATTCGGGTTGGTTCATCACAGCATTGTTTTCCTGAATTTGGGCGTATGCCTTGTTTACGAACCTAATGTGATCAAAAAACAATTGATTATCAACACTTCCGTGAATCTCGATATTTTGATCGGCATTTATTTTTCCGGCATGAATTGAAAAATTCTGGGATTCGCCAACAAGAAACTCGATGAGTTTTTCTTTCTTTTTATTCGCAATAAGGTAAATGCCTTGTTTGAGCGGCGTAGATCCGGTAAATACTGCTGTGCCAATCTGTGAGTTGCTTGTGTCAGCAATAAAAAATTTATCACCATAATAATTGGCCAGGTAGTAAATGGTGTCGGTATTTGATTCGAGGTGAATTTCAATCTGATAACCCTGGGCTTCGAGACGTTGATATAATGCTGATAATAAAGTAATTAGTGATAAAAGAATTAATTTCCTCATAACCCGAATATGTAATTTACAAAAGTGCAAAATTAAGCATTGTTCAATTATTAAAACCATAACAATCATCAACAAGCGGATGTTAATAACTACGAAATGAAAGAAACATTGTTGTAATAAATAAATTACCTTTGCCGTGATTTTGGTGTCTTGCCGGCTTTAGTTGGCAGGACTTAAAAGGGAACCGGGTGAGAATCCCGGACAGTACCCGCTGCTGTAAGCTCTTAAAGAGCCTTTGAAAATCATTGCCACTGTGTCGTTTGTGATATGGGAAGGCTTCAAAGGTGAGTAAGTCAGAAGACCTGCCGGATCGTTTTTTTGAACAAAGCTTTCGGGGATAAAAGCTTGTCGGAAGTCAAAAGCATTCGGCAAATTTCCTGAAGTTTTGAGGTAATAATTTTTAACCTTAAAACTATTTTTATGTTTTTCAAACGTTTTTTATTGCTGCTGGCACTGCAATTGCTAATGTTGCCGGCCTATGTTCTAAATGGACAAACAACACTGTATCAGTTAATTGTGGCTTCGGGCGGTGCTTTCTCAAATCCAAATGACTTTGTGTCGCTCGCAGCCTACAACCCAATCACGCAGGCCACGACCAATTTTGGTGAAATCAAAACCCAGGCAGTGCAGGCAGTTTGTATCAATGAGGATGTTTTGTATGTGACTGCAACTGACAGTATTGTTGCTTACAACCTCGATACATATCAGCGTATTGCTGCCGTTGCCGTACAAGGTGTGCGGTATATGCTGGTTTCCGGGGAAATGCTGGTGGTGAGCATTCAATACCCTGCGACAGAAAACTTCATTCGGATTTTCAACAAAAACAGCCTGCAATATCTTGGTTCAATCTCTCAAATCAGTGATGAGGCCGCAGGCATGGTTTTGTATGACGGAAAAATTTATGTTGCAGTTCCGGGTAGCTGGATGAGTACGGTGGGCAAACTGGCTGTGCTCAATGCTGTGGATGGTTCTTTTATTGAGGAGATTGAATTAGGTAGCAATGGCGAGGGAATACACGATTTGTTTGTTAATAATGGTAAGGTTTTGTCAGTTAACAGATCGCCATGGGGCAGCACAACAGGTACGATCTCGGTTTTTGATCCTGTTTCAAAAACGGTAGATCACCACACCTTTCCCTACCATATCGGAAAAGGTTTTGCTATCAATGAACAGTCATTGTATGTCTTTATGAATGATGCTGTTGGTGTGATCAATCTGGTTGATTGGACGGTTACGCATGCAGCTTTGCTTCCCGATCCCGGATCATCCTCCTTTATTTACTATGCTGATGCTGTTTTGGATGGTTTGAATGGCAGGATTTATGCCACGGTAACTGACTATTTTTCGATGGGGGAGGGTTATATCTATGACCTGGAAGGCAGCTTAAAAGGAAATTTTGCTGCCGGAATTTCTGCTGAAGCGTTGGCACTCGATTATCGGCAGCCGAGCTTTAATACAGAAATAACTTATGCAACTGTCAGCGTTTCTCCAAACCCTGCTTCCAGTAGTTTATTCATTGGTCTAAAAATTGAAATGGCACGCGGCCGCTACAACATCTACTCCTCATCGGGAAAGGTTTTACAAAGCGGAGATTTTAATTCAGCGATCAACAAATCACTCGATGTTTCAGCTCTTTCGGCAGGTTGTTATGTGCTTGCTGTGTTCTCAGAAGATGGAACGGTGTTACGGTGTACATTTATTAAGCAATAAGCGATGAAAAAGTTAGTTTCCGGCTTTTTGACTTTTGGCTTGATAGGATTGCAGCAGCTTGCAGCTCAGTTTGCTCCTCCGGCCGGACAATCCGGAAGCACTGCTATTCATTCTGATAGTTCGGTGTTTGTTGCGTGGGCTTCAACAGGCACATTGCAACGCGGATATGTTAAAGTGGACGAGCCTGAACTTGGTTTTGCAAGTTATGGTCTGCCCGAAGATGCTTTTGGAAAAGCTGACTTATTTGTTGTCAGTCTGGGGGATGGAGGCAGCATTGTGCTTGAGTTTGAACATGCCATTATCAATGGGCCGGGTGCTGATTTTGCTGTGTTTGAGAATAGTTTTTCAGATACTTTTCTCGAACTTGCATTGGTTGAGGTGAGTTCTGACGGGATTCAATTCGCAATGTTTCCTCCGGTCTCTAACACACCAACAACGCCTCAGGTGGACGGTTTTGGGACATTGGATACGCAATTGGTTCATAATCTGGCAGGAAAATACAGAGCAATGTACGGTACACCTTTTAATTTGGATGATATTGATGCAGAAATAGTTGATCTCAATAATATCCGGTTTGTCCGCATTACCGATGTGGTTGGATCTATTGATGCCCGATATGGAACTTTTGATGCCAATGCTAACATCATCAACGATCCGTGGCCGACTCCTTTTCCATCATCAGGTTTTGATCTTGATGCTGTTGGTGTTATTTACGACAGGAGATACCTTACTATACAAGAAGCTGATCTTCAACAGCTCAAAGTTTTCCCAAATCCATTTACAGAAAATTTGAATTTTCGTGTAGAAAGCTTGAATGAAGCATCTTATGAAGTTCAATTATTTGAACTATCGGGAAAAAAAGTGTTTGAGCGTATTGGTGATGGTTTAGCACCATTAAATCTTGGGTTTCTATCAAAAGGAATGTATGTCATTCAGATAAGAAATGGAAATGAAGTAGTTCAAAAGCTGATCACAAAGTTATGAAACTAATTTCGCTTTCGCTACTCTTTGTAATATTTGGGACTGTGCAACTGGTTTCAAATACAGCGCCTGATACGATTCAGTTGGGACAGATTGAAGTGAGAGCCAGTGCCATTCGGCTTGTAGAAGAAATAAGGAAACTGGAGTTTGACAGCCTTTCGATGAATACGTTCAAATCGCATGATTTATCGCTTATGCTTCGGCAAAATAGTCCGGTGTTTATCAAAGAAAACGGATTTGGCGGTCTTTCAACAGCCTCTTTTCGCGGCACAGCAGCCAATCACACGGTCGTGCTTTGGAATGGAGTTCCGATCAATGGGCCACAACTGGGGCAGGTTGATTTTTCGGTCATTCCTGTTTTTTTAATGGATAAGGTAAGTGTGGTAGCCGGAACAGCGGGTGTTCAGCAGGCAGCAGGAATAGGTGGAGTCGTTACGGTTGACAACGTGCCAGCTTTTGGTCGCAACCTTAGCATTGAAGCAATGCAAACGGCTGGGAGCTTTAGTAGTTTTGGGTCATATCTTTCGGTGAAAGCCGGGAACGAAAAATTTGTTGCTCAAACGAGACTGTTTAGAAAAAGAAGTGAGAACGACTTTTACTACTTAAACACAGCTGCCTGGCCAAGTCAGGAAATGAAACATGACAACGCATCATGGTTTGATCAGGGATTCTTGCAGGAATTTCATCTACATGCAAAAAACACGGTTTTAAGTTTTGCCAGCTGGAATCAATGGAACGAACGCAATCTGCCCCCGATCATGACGAATGTAGGCAGGGGAGGCAATCCCAAGGAATATCAACACGATGCTTTCAGTAGAAATGTGATAACCTGGAAATACTATATTGGGTCTCTAAAGCTTGCCAACAGAGTTTCTTATTTTAATGAAAGCCAGAATTATTACCTTAAAACCACCTCTTCATTCGAACCCTATGCTATTGTGACGCTGATTGATTCGGACAACCGTTTTCAATCGTGGCAAAACAACTTCTCTGCAAATTACCAGAAAACAAAGTATATTATCGAAGCTGCATTTGATTTTGGGTTGGAAAATGTGCAAACCGATAATTATCTTGAAAATCCATCGCGTTTAAGTTTTGGTTTAACCGGGGGAGCGGCTTTTTACATCTCCAATGCTTTGAGTTTGAAAAGCCAAATCAGGATTGAATCTGTAAATCATTCAATTCCGGGGGTTCAGCCTTTTTTCGAGCTAAGTTACAATCCCAAGCGCTTGAAGGGATTAAGTATTAACGGCACACTTGGACGTGTTTTGCGTTTTCCGACCATGAACGATCTGTATTGGTTTCCCGGAGGAAATCCTGATTTGAAACCGGAGCGTTCATTACAATCAAGCCTGAATATAGCTTATGAGGCAATTTCGCACAGGGTTGTTTCAAAGTCGAAAGTCAGCATCTATGTTTCCGATATAAAAGATTGGATACAGTGGCGGCCAACAACATTCATGTACTGGGTGCCTGAAAATGTGGCCAGGGTTTTTGCACGTGGTTTTGAGTTGAATCAGCAACTGGATTTTCAATGCGGAGCCTGGAAAATGTCAATCAGAGGGAACTATGCTTTCACACTAACAACCGATGAAAGTCCGGTTGCAAAATTGGACAACTATTCCGGTCGGCAGTTGATCTACATTCCGCGACACCACGGCAATCTGATGTTGCGTGCCGACTATAAAGAAGCTTATTTGAACATCAATTCTGACTATGTTGGCAAGAGGCATGTGAGTTATAATGATGACCACTTGATTTACGATTATTTGCCTGCTTATCAGCTAATTGGAATCGGTGTTGGTTACCGGTTCAAGCATGTTGAAACCACCTTAAAGGTCAATAATCTGCTCGATAAAGAATACCAGGCAGTATTATGGCGACCGATGCCCGGAAGATATTTTGAACTTGTATTCAGCTATAAGTTAGATATAAAACGAAACCGAGATGTTGATTAAAGCCTTTAAGTTAGCAAGTGAGTTGCTGCTGTTTATTGTTACCGTAGCCATGATTTTTTCGTGCACGAAAACGCCTGTTGATGAACCAATTGAATATGAAAACAAACTTGGAAACGGGTTTTATGTGCTCAATGAGGGGAATTTCACCTACGGCAATGCCAGTATGTCTTATTATCAGTCGGATTCGTCCAAAATGCTGCAACAGGTGTTCTATAACAGAAACGATGTCCCGCTTGGCGATGTGGCACAAAGTATGACTTTTTGGGGTGATTATGCATTTGTGATTGTAAACAATAGTGGGATTGTTTGGGCTATCAATGCAGAAACTGCCAAGATAGTATCGAAATTGTCAGGGCTACATTCACCACGCTATATGATAGTTATTGATGCTAATAAGTCGTATATTAGTGATTTTCAGATGAAAGGCATAACGGTTGTTAACACCTCGACTTTGCAGGCACAAGGAACAATTTTAACAGGAAAAACCACCGAACGGATGGTTTTGTATCAGGATAAGGTGTTCGTAGCCAATTGGTCGAACTACAACCAAACAAGCACAAACAACACCATTCAGGTGATTGACGTGATCCGGGATAAACTGACTGACAGTATCGTTGTGACAAAAGAACCCAACAGCATGGTGCTTGACAAATTTGGAAAACTGTGGGTGCTTTGCAGCGGCGGCTACCTGAACGAAGAGCAGCCTGCATTGTACAAGATCAACACAACCAATCTCGCTATTGAATCAGTTTTTACATTTCAAAACATCAACAGTTCGCCTAATCAGTTGACTATCAACGCATCTTCTGATACACTTTACTTTATTAACAACAATATCTACCGTATGCCGGTTGATGCAACCTCATTGCCTGAGCACGCCTTTGTTGATAGAAAAAACCGAAATTTCTATCATCTTGCTGTTGATCCAAACACTTCCGAAGTGCTGGCAACAGATGCCGGAAATTATCTCCAGAGTGGATATGTATTTCGGTTTAAACCTGATGGCACAATAATTGATTCATTGGCTGCGGGTATAATTCCCGGATTTATCGGATTTAACAGAAACCACTAAATTAAAATGATATGAGTAATAAAGTTGATGTTACCTGGACAGGCGATATGTCGTTTGAGGCAGATGTAAATGGATTTAAACTGGCACTCGATGCCGATGAAAAAGTTGGCGGACAAAACAAAGGACCACGACCCAAACCCTTAACGCTGGCTTCGCTTGGCGGTTGTACAGGAATGGATGTTATTTCTATTTTGAAGAAAATGCGTGTCGAACCAAGCTGGTTTAATGTGGAAGTGGATGGCGAACTCACCGAGGAACATCCAAAATATTACCACAAAATTCATTTGACCTATTCTTTCAAGGGAGAGAATCTGGACAGAGAAAAACTTGAGAAAGCTGTCAATTTGTCACAAGAGCGTTATTGTGGCGTAAGCGAACTGTTGCGCAAAGGAGCTGCGATAAGCAGCGAAATCATTGTGCTTCAGGATTAGCAGCAGAAGAAACAACTTCGAGAAATTCGCTTAATATCATCGAAGTTGCACCCCAAATTGTGTGATTGTCATATACATAGCAAGGCACATCCAAAACATAGCCATCACTAGTAGTGATGGTTTTTTGTTGTATGATTTCAGGTTTTTGCAATTCAAACACCGGTATCGGTAAAACTTTCGCCACTTCAACCGGGTCAGGAGTAAACGTGGGTTCACTGCTAATAAAACCAACAAAGGGATGCACGTTGAAATTGCTGGGAGGGATATACAGGCTCGTAAGTTTCCCGATAATGGTGATTTCGTTTGTAGGAATGCCCGTTTCTTCTGCTGTTTCTCTTCGTGCGGTGGTCTCGAATGTGATGTCGCTGTTTTCAAACCTGCCACCCGGAAAAGCGATTTGGCCACTGTGAACACCATCATATTCGGCTCGCTGAATGAACAGCAGATGCAGCTGATCCGACTTTGGGAAGAGGAGCAACAATACAGCACTTTCACGTGCCGCTTGTGAAGTGGAAACAGCCTTTTGTCTCAATACTCTGCGGATTTCAGGTTCAAGCTTCGACTGCGCTTCGGAGCCGGGCAACTGCCGGCCAAGCTGCTCCTTAAGCAACTCTATAAAAACACTGTTTGAATGCATTTTTGATTGCAAAAGTAATAAATCTCCCATGGTCATTGGTTGAATGAAAGTGGACTTAAAACCGATGAAATGTGCATGGGTCGAAATCGCTGCATGTTAAAATTTGTTTATGAGACGCAAATTGTACCTGAATGATTTAAACGGGTCTAAAATTTTGTATTTTTACGCATCAAAAGTTATTCAACAATGGTTAAAATAAAAGAACAGAACCAGGAATCAACAGATGTGATATTTGATGTTGAGAAAAGCCTAGTGTTGTTCAATGATGATTTCAATACTTTTGATTTTGTGATTGATACACTCATTGAGGTATGTGGTCATACCTTGGAGCAAGCCGAAACATGCACCTGGATTGTTCATTACAAGGGAAAATGTGCTGTGAAATCGGGAAGTTCCTATGAGCTGAAGCCGATATATCAAGAGTTTGTGAACAGAAATCTAACTGCATCAATTGAATAAAGCATATGTGGACTGTAATCTTAACGTTGATTTTTGTCGGGCTGCTGATCGTCTTACTCGAAATTCTTGTGATTCCCGGAGGCGGAATTGCCGGAATCATTGGCTTCGGACTGATGGTTTCGGGTGTTTACCTTGCCTTTGAGCGTGAAGGAACAACAGCCGGTCTCCTTGTGCTGAGTGGTACTGTGGTGATAAACATTGCTTCCTTGGTTTTGGCATTAAGGTCAAAAACATGGGACAAAGCCATGTTAAAGAAACAACTCGATGGGAAGGTGAATCTGATTGATGCCGAACGTCTTAAGGCGGGCGACAAAGGTGAAACTATCTCAAGATGTGCACCCTCCGGCAAAGCATTCATCAATAATGATTTTTATGAGGTGTATGCGGGTACCTCATTTATTGATGAGAACCAGATGATTGAAGTTGTAAAAATAGAAAGCAATAAAATCTTTGTAAAACCATTAAAAGATTCATTATGAACGAAATGTATGTTTTCATCGCAATTGGCCTTGGGTCAATATTTCTGATTTGGTTTCTGTTTTATTTTATTCCGGTCGGACTATGGTTTACAGCCTTGGTATCGGGTGTGAGGGTCTCGCTGTTGCAGCTTGTGCTCATGCGCTGGAGAAAGGTTCCGCCATCTGTCATCGTTAACAGCATGATTGCAGCTACAAAAGCCGGATTGCATCTGGAACGCGATGACCTCGAAGCTCATTTCCTTGCCGGTGGCCGTGTGCAACAGGTTGTAAATGCATTGATTTCTGCAGACAAAGCCAATATTGAGCTGAATTTTAAAACAGCCACCGCTATTGATTTGGCCGGGCGTGATGTTTTTCAGGCCGTTCAGATGTCTGTGAATCCAAAAGTTATTGATACTAAGAAGGTTGCAGCAGTTGCAAAAGATGGTATTCAGCTCATCGCTATTGCACGTGTTACTGTTAGGGCAAATATCCGTCAATTGGTTGGAGGCGCAGGCGAAGAAACTGTGTTGGCCAGGGTTGGTGAAGGTATCGTTTCCAGTATCGGATCTGCCGACTCGCATAAATCGGTACTCGAGAACCCCGATTCGATTTCGAAAGTCGTTTTGCGCAAGGGTCTTGATTCCGGAACGGCTTTTGAGATTCTATCAATAGATATCGCTGACATTGATATTGGAAAGAATATCGGCGCTGTTTTACAAATGGATCAGGCACAAGCTGATAAGAATATCGCGCAGGCCAAAGCCGAAGAACGCAGGGCAATGGCTGTGGCACTTGAACAGGAAATGAAAGCCCGTGCACAGGAAGCAAGAGCGAATGTGATTCAGGCCGAAGCGCTTATTCCTCAATCTATTGCTGAGGCTTTCAGGTCGGGCAACCTTGGAGTAATGGATTATTATCGTTTTCAGAATATACAGGCCGATACAAAGATGCGCGACAGTATATCTGAGACAGGGCAAGGAAATCAAGCTACGATAAAGGATTTGAGTTCCGGAAAGAAGTAAATAATAACCTGAGCAGCGAAAAACGTTTGTATCAGGAAAAATGATACAAACGTTTTTTGTTTTGGAAAACCAGCTGGAAAAAATTGGAACAAATAATTGATAAGAAATTTCTGGATTTGCTGAAAAGCCTTGATAAAGTTGTTACTCAAAACGAGAAGCAGCTTGTTATTAAGGCATTTAATCAGGCAAAGGAGTTTTATGAAGGAAAGATATTACCTGATGGTGAGCCTGCTTTGACACATTATCTTGAGGTCGGCAGGATTGCAGTGGAAGAGATTGGCCTGAGGGCATCAACGCTGATAGCTTCATTGTTTCATGGAGTTGATTTTGAGAACTCTGATAGAGCGAATGAAATAACGAATACCTACGGTCATGAAGTTGCCGTGATTTTAAACGGATTTCGAAGAATTTCTGATTTGCCCACGTCGCGCCTTTCATATCAGTCTGATCAGTTTCGTAAGCTTTTCCTTTCACTTGTTGAGGATATCAGGGTGGTTTTATTAAAGATAGCACACCGCCTTTGTGATATTCGTCATCCGGAGATGCTTGATAACGAAAAACTTGCACGCTTCGTGCAAGAAGTGAAATACCTTTATATTCCAATCACTCACCGCCTTGGTTTATACACTATTAAAGCTGAGTTTGAGGAAAAAGTGATGCGGTTTGAGCATCCTGAGGTTTTTGATTCAATACAATCAAAAATTAAGGCAGATAAAGACAATCAGGAAGCATTTATGAAGTCATTTATTGGGCCTATTGAGCAGGAGCTTAAGCTTCACGGAATGGATTCGATAATTAAATGGCGGACCAAATCTATACCAAGTATTTGGGCAAAGATGAGAGATCAAAATATTGATTTTGAGCAGGTTTACGATCTTTTCGCAATGAGGATTATCATAAAAAGCACGGCTAAACGAGAAAAGGAAGATTGTTGGAGGGCGTATTCAATTGTTTCTGATTTGTATCCGCCTAATCCAAAACGCCTACGCGATTGGATCACAACCCCAAAAGCATCTGGTTATGAATCACTTCATACCACAGTGAAAGGTTTAGACGACAGGTGGGTTGAGGTTCAGATTCGGTCGGACAGGATGGATCAGGTAGCCGAAAAAGGTCAGGCTGCCCACTGGCTCTACAAAGATAAACCAGAGAAAAAGGATGCAGAGGAATGGTTGAATCAGGTGCGCGATGTTTTGGAAAATCCTGGTCAGATACAGTTTGATGCTTACAAACGCAGCAGTTCGCATGCTAACGATAAAATCTTCATTTTTACTCCTAACGGGGATTTGAAGCAGTTGCCGGGTGGCTCCACTGTGTTGGATTTTGCCTATGAGGTGCACACACAGGTTGGTTCGAGCTGCAGCGGAGCGCGTGTGAATAACCGCATAGTGCCGATCCGGCATGTACTCCAGAATGGTGATAAAGTTGAAATTATTACCAATAAAAAACAATCTCCAAAGCACGATTGGCTGGCGTTTGTGGCAACAGAGCGCGCCAAATCGAAAATCAGGAGGTATTTAAAAGAGGAAGAACTCAAAGAAGCTGAGTTTGGAAAGGAATTGTTGATGCGAAAGTTGAAGAACTGGAAAATAAGTTACTCCGACGATATCATCAATCACCTTGTAAAATATTACAAAACAACCACATCCATTCAATTGTATCACGATATATCAACTGAAAAGATTGATCTGATCGAATTAAAGAAACATTTGGTTGCGCTTAGTGCTGAAGATAAGTCGCCTAATGCTAAACCGGCGGAGTTGACGCATGAAGCAGGTGTGGAGGCCAAGACTCCTGCAAAAGCCGAAGGAAAAGATGATTATCTGATCATTGACAACTCCATCACCAATGTGAACTACAAGCTGGCCCGCTGCTGCAACCCTATTCCGGGCGATGATGTGTTTGGTTTTGTAACGATCAACAGTGGCATCACGGTTCACCGTACCACATGTCCAAATGCAGCACGACTGCGTGAAAGATACAGCTACAGATTTTTGCTGGTTAAGTGGAGAGAATCAAAAGATAATCCGGTCTTTCAGGCGGCAATCAGGGTTTCCGGGGTTGATACACTTGGCTTGGTTGGCGAAATTACAAAGCTTATTTCGAACGACTTAAAGGTAAATATGCGGAGCATTGCGTTTGATACACGGGATGGGAAGTTTGTTGGAAAAATAGTGCTTCAAATCAAAGATACAGATCACCTGGAGCAATTGATGCATCGGATTGGGAAAGTTCAGGGCGTGGAAAAAGTTGTCCGGCTCGATTAATCAGTCGGGGCAAAACAAAATTGAAATGATCTTGTTTATTATCAAAACTAAAGTATGGTAATACAGTTGTTGGCTTTGTTTGTGTTCTTTTCAGGTTTGGCCGGTTGGTTCTTTTACCGAAAGAAACACGTTTTGGGTTTCACATTTGCCTTGATTGCGATCTTTGCTCTTGCCTTATTCTTGATTGTCAGGAGTTTGTATCCACACAGAGTCCCATTTTGATTTTTACAGCTTGAACCAGTTTTTGATTACGATGGTTTTATCATTCGGATCGTCACGGTGTTTAAATTCATTCGTAAATTTATTGTACGCGTAATCGCCTTGCCAACTTTTATGGTGTTTGCTTATTTCGCTGACAGCGTAGATGAGTGTATCTAATTCAGTGTCAGTCATTGTTGGATGGATTGAAGCCCTGATCCAGCCTGGTTTTTGCGACAAGTCGCCATGATTGATCAACTCGGTGATTTTCTTTGATTTGTCGTACGAAACATTAAGCAGATAGTGCCCATAGGTGCCTGCGCAGGCACAGCCGCCCCTGACCTGAATTCCAAACCTGTCGGACAATAGTTTTACCACGAGGTTGAAATGAATGTCGTCGAGATAAAACGACAAAGCTCCCAGACGGGCCTCAACGTTGTCGGCCAGAATGTGCAAGCCCGGTATGGCGCGCAAGCCATTGAATGCTTTTTGCAGCAGCTGGTGTTCGCGCTGGCGGATGAGTTGCGGCTGCATCTGGTTTTTAACTTCGATGGCCAAAGCCGTTCTCATTGCCTGAAGAAAACCGGGTGTGCCGCCATCCTCCCTTATTTCAATGTCGTCAATATATTTGTATTCACCCCAGGGATTGGTCCAGTCAACGGTTCCGCCACCCGGATTGTCAGGTGTTGGACTGTTATAAAGTGATTTGTCAAATATTAACACCCCGGAGCTGCCCGGGCCACCTAAAAACTTGTGCGGACTGAAAAAGATTGCATCAAGTTTTTTCATTTCGTCATCCGCCGGATGCATATCAATGTCAATGTAAGGTGCTGAGGCTGCAAAATCAACAAAAATGATACCGTCATATTCGTGCATGATTTTGGCGAGTTCGTGATAAGGTGTTTCGATGCCAGTTACGTTTGAACAAGCTGTAAATGAGCCGATTTTGAAAGCCCTGTCTTTGTATATCTCGAGCTGAGTCCGGAGTTCATCTGTGCTGATGAGCAAATCCTTGTTGGGTTTCAGCACCACAACATCCACATTTGTTTCGAACCAGTTTGTGTGGTTTGAGTGGTGTTCCATATGGCTGATAAAAACAACAGGGCGCTCGCGGTTTTGCAAACAATCGTTGTTTTTTATCATCCTGCAAGTTTTGAAGCCCATGATCCGCTGCATCTTATTGATCACAGTTGTCATGCCTGAACCAGCTGTTATGATCACGTCCTCCGGACCTGCGTTTACGTGATTTTTGATCAGTTTGTGCGCATAGTGGTAAGCTTTTGTCATGAGCGTGCCGGTTTCGCTGGTCTCGGTATGGGTGTTGGCTACATAAGGCCCAATTACATTAGCTATTTGAAACTCAATAGGTTTGTAGAGACGACCACTCGCAATCCAGTCGGCATAGATGAGTTTTTGTGTTCCGTAAGGGCTTTTGTATTCAAGGTCAAAGCCTATCGTATTTTGGCGGAAAAAGTCGAAATGAGTTTCTAATGCTTGCATCGTAAGAGGTTTCTTTAACAAATTTAAGACAATTTTTGGGATAAGAAAGTTGTCAGACTTTTTAAAAAATTCCTCTTAATTCTTTTCGACAGATTTATTTGCTTTTTGAAATCTGAATAATGGTCACTTCTACCGAACCGTTTTCAGGGAGAAGTTCAAGCCAGGTGTTGTCTTCGCTAAACCATTTGTATTGCTGACCCACGCGTACAATGAAATCGTTTGTTTCGCCATTTTCCGGAATCGGCAAAACGAAACCACCGTTACGCCCTGATTTGCTGCCAAAGTTTACAAGCAATGGAAACGATTTTTCGCCGGTGTTGCGTGCTTTTATAAGCACATAGTTCGATCTGCGTTCAGTGATATCAACCGGTTCAAAGTCAAATCTTTTTGATGTATTTGATGGAATCAACAGGGCTGTTGAGTTGACTTCCCTGATTTTATTGGCTTCCATCTCGGCAGCAATTTTTCTGATCATCTCCCGTGGATAGCTTTCATCGGGTTTGATGCCCTCTGCGTTCAGGTATTTTTCGATAGCCTGGTCAAAACTTTTGGTATTATAGAAACGATCGGCTTCGTTTACAACTTTGTTGTATTCCGATTTGAGAGCCAACAGACGCTCCTCGATAATGGATTCAACCTGGGTGATTCTTTGTCTGGTGGCTTTGTCATCAGGCATGTAGCCCAGTGCCTCATTCAGTGTGCTTAGGGCTTGTTTGTATTCCTTGACACTAATAAGTTGCTCTGCTTTTGCCATTGAGGCATCATAGTTTGCCTGACGTTCTTTTGCTTGCGTAGCAAGGGTTTGGGCAATGGTTGCAGTTCGTTCTGCCGCTAATGTGTTTTCGCTGTCGAGTTGCAATACCTCTTTATATTTTCGATCGGCTTCAACGAGTTTGTTTTGACTAAACAATTGATCAGCTTCGGCTGTCAACGAATTAATTTTAAGCAACTTCTGTTGTGCTAAAGCCTTTTCTTCCAGTTTTTTATTGGCCAGAGCAATCTGCTCGGCAGGATAGACTGTTCCCGATTTGATTCTTTGAGCCGCCTGGTATTTTTGAATTGCAGCATCAAAGTCGCCTTTATCAAACAAAAGGTCAGCCTCACCGATGGTTTGGTTGTATTGTTCTTCGGCAGCAGCATTGGCTTTTTGCTCGTCAAGCTTTTGTTTTGCGCGCTTAAGATTAGCGGTTGCATCTGTTGAATTTGGCTTCAGCGCCAATGCCTGTTCATAAGTGCTTACTGCTTCGATATAATTTTGATTTTCAAGCAATTCATTTGCTCTGCTCATAAATTGTGTGAAGTTGGTTTCGCGTTGATCAGCTTCTTTCTTTTTTGCGATGGCAATATTGATTGCTGCGATTTTCTCTTTCGGAAATGCATCTTCAGGCTTTAAAACCGATGCCTGAGTGTAGTTCTCCAAAGCAATCCCCAGCTGGTCTGTTGATTCAGCCTGAGCAGCTTTATTCAGCAATGCGTTGAAACTGGCTTCTGTTTGTTGCTTTTGTGCAATAGCGGCTATTTGTGTCTCTGCCTTCAGAACCTGCGAATTAACATGCTCATCACCGTTTTTCAGGCTTAATGCTTCGCGGTAATTGGTCAAAGCGGCATCAAATTTTCCTTCCTTGAAGAGTGCGTCGGCAGCAGCGACTATTTCATTGAATTTTAAGTCGAGTTTTTCTGCAATTTGTTGTTGTTCGAGCGTATTGTTGATAGAAGCAATTTGCGATGCCGGGTAGGTTTTTGCAGCATCAATTTGCACTGCTTTTTCATAAGCGATTTTTGCTTCAGTTAATTTTCCGGTGTTAAAAAGTTGATCGCCTTCGGTAATATATTTTTGATATTCAGCAAGTTGAGATGCTTTTGCTTGTTCTTCTGCAATGATAGACTGTGTGCTTGTAATTTTCTCCTTGAGCTGTTGGTTGTCTGGTTTTAGCTCCAGAGCGTTTTGATAAAGCGTTAATGCCTGTTCGTATGCTCTTTTATCAAAGGCCGAATTTGCTTCAGCCAATTTTGTTTCAAATAGCTTATTTTGTTGTTGAGCTACTTTTTCAGCCGAAATCAACAGTGTGAGTTCAATCACACGTTGGCCGGCCTTTGTGTGGTCAGGGTCGAGGCCCAAAACAGTATTGTAGTTGGCGAGCGCAGCATCATATTGCTTTTGATCGAAATCTGTATCAGCTTGGGTGAGTGCGTCTTCGATAGCTTTGGCACGTTTTGCTTCAGCACTGTTGATGCTTTGGTCAATGCGCTGCACCATTTCGCTGGCGTAGGCTTGACCGGGCCAAATCACAAGGGCCTTTCGGTACAAGTCGAGTGCCTCAGGAAGTTTTTTCTGCTCGTATGCCTGGTCAGCTATGACTATAGCTTCGTCATATTTTTTCTGTGTGGTTGCAAGTATTTGGAGTTCGGTAAGTTTTGCTGTTGCTTCCTGGTTTGTTGGCGAAATAGCGAGGGCCTGATTTACTTTGGTAATTGCTTGATCAAAGTTTTTGCGTTTTTGAGATTCGAAGGCCTGAAGCATCAACTCCTGAAAAGCCTTCTCATCAGCATTCCTTTTGCTGATTGCCTGCTGAAGCGCTGTGATTGATTTTTTAACTTCTTCATTATCAGGAAAGAGGTCTGACGCCAGATTGTATTGAAAGAGTGCTTCTTCCAGTTTTAAGTCATCGGACAATTGCTTACCCACACGAACATATTGCTCAAATTGTTGATTTTTTAATTCTTTTTCTTTGTTTGCTGATTCAATCTTATTAACCTGGGCATTGACGTATTTATCATCGGGAAACACCGAAAGTGCTTTTTTATAAATTGCAAGTGCTTCGTTAGCAGCTCCTTCGTTGAATAGTTTGTCACCCTGATCGAGAAAGTTGTAGAATATTTCCTGTTGTTCGAGTTGTTTTTTCATCAGCCCGATTGTTTCTGTCAAACGTTTTGTAGCAACAGGATCATCGGCTTTTTGTCGCAAAGCCATTTCGTAATATGTTTTGGCGCTGAGGTAGTCTTTTGCTTCGAATCTTTCGTTGGCTGATTTCATCACAGTCTCGTAGGATTGTGCCTGTTGACTTATAAGTAATTCGCTGCTAAGGAGTAATAAAAGAAAAAAGAGGAATTTCAGGAAATGGTTTGAACGCATAATGACTGAATTAACTAACTGTATTTAACGATGATGATGCTGAATTATTACTGTCTGAAACGACTCTTCCATCAGCTATTTGTACTTTTCTGTCTGCCATAGCTGCGAGTTCGGGATTGTGTGTAACAATCACAAAGGTGTGCCCGAATTGTTGGCGCAGATCGAAAAACAGTTGGTGCAAAGATGCTGCTGATGCGGAATCAAGGTTGCCCGAAGGTTCGTCGGCGAGAACAACGGATGGTTTGTTTATCAAAGCCCTTGCAACTGCAACACGTTGCTGTTCACCGCCCGAAAGCTCTGAAGGTTTGTGAGTTGCACGTAAGGTAAGTCCAAAAAAATCAAGTAATTCCATTGCTCTTTTCTCGGTTTCTTTTTTCGTATATCCACCAATGAATGCCGGAATACAAATGTTTTCCAAAGCCGTGAACTCAGGAAGTAATTGATGGAATTGGAAAACAAACCCGATCTCATTGTTGCGGAAGGCTGATAAGGCTTTTTCGTTCAGACGATCCAGATTGATGCCTGCCACCTCAATGCTACCGGTATCAGCCTTTAATAATGTGCCTAATATCTGCAGTAGTGTTGATTTGCCGGCTCCTGAGGCGCCCACGACCGAAACAATTTCGCCCTGCAAAACCGTAAGATCTATCTGGTTTAGAACCTGAAGATTGCCAAACTTTTTTGAGATGTGCGTTGCCTTGATCATAGGATATTATATGAAAGCGCAAAAGTAATGATTTTAGGGACAGGGCATTTTACAATTCCCTTTGTCATAAACAAAGTGTCAAAAATGTTGGTTTTCAGCTGATTCATCACAAATGACCTGAGGGGTTTAAAACTTTTACTTTTACATGTAAATATTGCAATATTTGTCCTACTTTTGAAACCCTAAAACAAAAGTTACGTTATGAATTTACATGAGTATCAGGGAAAGCAAATTTTAAGTGGTTATGGGGTTTCTGTGCCATTTGGCATTGTTGCCGAGTCGCCTGCCAAAGCTGTTGAGGCTGCCAAAGAAATACAAAAACGCACCGGTTCTGATAAATGGGCTGTTAAAGCTCAGATACATGCCGGTGGAAGGGGTAAAGGGGGTGGAGTAAAGATAGCAAAATCAATAGAAGAGGTTGAGTTATATGCTGATCAAATCATTGGTATGATGCTTGTTACGCCTCAGACCTCTGCCGAAGGTAAATTGGTTCGCCGGGTTCTGATCGAACAGAATATCTACTATCCAGGCCCTTCGCCTGTTTCAGAGATTTATATGAGCATTCTGTTGAACCGCGCAGCCGGTCGCAATATGATCATGTACTCACCGCGTGGTGGCATGGATATTGAAAAAGTTGCTGAAGAAACACCGGAGCAGATTTTTACTGAAGAAATAGATCCAAAAGTCGGTCTTCAGGGATTCCAGGCTAGAAAAATTGCATTCAACCTGGGGCTTTCAGGCACTGCTTTCAAAGAAATGGTGAAATTTGTTGCTGCCCTTTACAAAGCCTATGAGGGTTCTGATGCCAGTTTATTTGAAATAAATCCTGTGATTAAGGCTGCTGACGACAAGATTTATGCTGCTGATTCAAAAGTTGTTATAGATAATAACGCATTGTATCGTCAAGTCGAAATTTCGGGCATGCGCGACCTTAACGAAGAAGACCCCATTGAGGTGGAAGCCAGCCGTTTTGATCTTAACTATGTTAAACTTGATGGAAACGTTGGTTGTATGGTGAATGGCGCCGGTTTGGCAATGGCCACCATGGACATGATAAAAATGTCGGGTGGTGAGCCTGCAAACTTTCTTGATGTTGGAGGTACCGCCAACGCTAAGCGCGTGGAGGAAGCTTTTAGAATTATCCTGAAAGACCCGAATGTAAAAGCTATACTTGTGAATATTTTCGGTGGTATCGTTCGCTGCGACCGCGTTGCACAGGGTATTGTTGATGCTTATACAAATATTGGTGAGATCAATGTACCGATTATCGTTCGCTTGCAAGGCACCAACGCCGAAGAAGGCAAAGAACTCATTGACAAATCAGGTCTGAAAGTTTATTCGGCTATTCGCTTACAGGACGCTGCTGCCCTGGTGAACGAAGTGCTTAATTAGGCCAATCCAAAAAAAATAAAAGCCCGCTTGTAATCACAAGCGGGCTTTTATTTTTTTTACCTTGAATCTATTTAACAAATAGCAATGATCCGCTGACGGTCGAATTTGATCCGGCAGTCTGGAAATCAATCTTGTAAAAATAAAGCCCCGAACCATGCAAATCTTGTTGTGTGATCTTTGTCAGGTGCTCGCCTTTGCTAAGTGTTTGAGCTTCGAATTTCTTGATTTCGTGTCCGGTAGGGTCAAACAACGAAATCCGGACAATTCCATTCTCCGGCAGAAAATAGTGTAGATTGGTGTATCCGGAGGCAGGATTGGGTGCAATGTAATGAACAAGTTTGTTTTCAAAGTCATTTGCATCAATTGTTTTGATAGTTGGCGCCAGTAAATGACCACCCAAAACTTTTGCACTTTCATCCACAAGTTGAGTGCCGTCCAGCAGTTGGAAATATGAATCACCTGCGGATAGCTGGCCTTTTATCTTAACTTTCAGAATGGCAAGTGTTTGCATCGTATTATGCGTGTCATTCAACCATGCAATTTTTACGGTTGAATTCTCCTTGTTAATAAAATGTATTTCTCTGTCAACAACTTCCAAAACTTCAATCAACCGATCGTCATAGGAAAGTTCGAGTGTAAATGCTCCCAGATTTGTGGCTTTTTCAAGTTGTACAGGTATCTCAACAATTTGATTTACTGAAACGAAAATTTCTGAATCATAGTCAAGAATTGATTGACTTTTCGCGCCATTTTCGGGCACAA